>JBGOTQ010000082.1:0-22214 GCA_041476565.1 Terriglobia bacterium
CTTCACATTTGTCAGGCTCCAAGAGCAGGCGGGAGGCCACCTTGGGATACTTCTCAGCAAACTCTGCCCCCAACTGCCGGAGAAAGGTCAGCTCCCGTTCATAATAACCCAGCAGTTCGTCACGCATTATTCTCCTTTGAGAGTAAAACGACCAGTTCCTTGGTCCAGAAGCGTGTCGAAAGTCACGGGTTCCGGTGCCGGGTCCACCTTGAGCTGACCTTCAATTCGAAAGCGGAGGGATCGTTCGTGTTCGCGGGCTGGCACCAGTCCCACGACCACTCCTTCCACGCGGGGTTCAAAAAGGCTGATCTCTTCTTCAATGGCACGGCGCAGTCGGTCCTGGTTTGAGGGGCTTTTGATGCTGGTGGCCGTGAAGTCGGGCAACCCGTAAGTGGCCACCGAGTGTTTTACTTCTTTCAAATCCGGCGAGATTTCCTGGATAAACTCCCGTGTGTTCAAGAGCCACTCCAGATCGCGGCGGACCGCCTGTTTCAATTCACGAAGACTTTTCGCCCGGGATGCAATCGGCTCCTGACTGATTTCCGGTTCGTAGTCAATCAGGCGGTCGAGAATTGAAATGGTGATACGGGCATCACTGTCTATCCGGGCCATCGTCTTGAGGCTTCAATCGTTTAGCGAAACAGAACCTGGCGCAGCCAGAACCAAAATGAAAGGTTTCATCCTCCACAGAGGGAATGCGATGTTCGCCAGCAGGACCACACCGCACCCCGTCCTTTTCCACCCGCAATTTAGCCGTCACACACTTGCAGGCGAGCCTCCTCAAAAGCAGGCAAAAGTTATGAAATGGAGACCTTTGTCACATCCCAGATCTTCCGTTTCATGGCATCCATACCGCCGGTCGCCTTTTGTTTAGCGAATCCGAAGGTCACCTTGCTAAAGGCCAGCGAGACCGACTCGGTAGGGGTATCGTCACCGTGAGAGGATCCACTCCACTGTATGCTCTCCACGACCAGAGTATCAAACTCAAGTTCATGGAAAACACCTTGCTCTTTACCTTGTTTTCGGATTTTCAACCAAGCCTTCTTGATGTGCTCACCGGAGCAACAGTGCTCGAAGAGTTCCGGACTGGTCGAGTCCTGCCGTTTCAAGACGTTAAAGCTGCTCAGAGTGACCCTTCCTGTACCAATACCGGAACTGGCAGGGCCAATGGTGGCAGGGTTAGAGGCCCCCCAGGAAAAACTCTCGAGGGCAATCTCTTTCTCATTACCCTTCGCTGTGGACTCCCCTTCAATTCCATCGAGTTTAAGGTACGCATCAAATGCCATATTGTCTCCTTTCAGTTTTTACGTAAGCAGGTTTTGGCTCGCTCAAACACGAGATAACAGCAGGCTGAAGCGACAATGCTCTCAGCCCAAAAGGCTAATGGACTATCTTTTTGCCGATTTCGGCAATTCAGCCACCAGGCGCAACGAGACCGTGATTTCGTCCAGTTGGAAGTGGGGCCTTAAGTAGGCAACAGCCCTGTACACACCGGGCTTCCCTGGAACCTCTGAAACCTGGATCGAAGCTTCACGCAAGGGGTATTTGGCCTTGATTTCCTGGGGAGCGGTATCATCGGGACTGACATACTGGATGATCCACTTGTTCAAAAAGATCTCGCAGTCTGCCCGAGACATAAAGCTGCCGACTTTGTCACGCATCATGCACTTCAAGTAATGGGCAAAACGGGAAACTGAGAAAATATTGGGAAGCTGTGCCGATAGCCGAGCATTGGCATTAGCAGCATCCTCATCGTATTTCTTCGCCTTATTGCAAGACTGGCCGCCAAAGAAGGCCGCGTAGTCTGTGCCTTTGCAGTGAACCAAGGGCAAAAAGCCCAGGCTCGAATACTCGGCCTCGCGCCGGTCAGTAATGGCTACTTCGGTCGGGCATTTCAGCGCAACTTCGCCTTCGTCTGTCTTGAAGGTGTGAGTGGGCAGCCCTTGAACCAGTCCGCCTCCCTCCACACCGCGAATCGCCACGCACCATTGATGCAGTGCGAATGCCTCGGTCAAGCGGGTGCCGTAGGAATACGCAGCGTTGCCCCAGAGGTATTTAGAGTGGTCCCTCCCATCCACGTCTTCTTCAAAATGAAAGGTTTCTGTGGGGACCGTACCTGCCCCGTAAGGAAGGCGCATCAGGGTTCGAGGCAAGGTCAGCCCGACATAGCGGGAGTCTTCCGATTCGCGGAAGGAGCGCCATTTGGCATATTCGACCCGGTCAAAGATCTTGGCCAGATCTCGAACTTCAGAGAGTTCGGAATAACTGTCCATGCCAAACAGTTGGGGAGAAGCTGCAGAGACAAAAGGCGCATTGGCCGCGGCGGCCACACTGGCGGTCTTCTCCAGCAAAGATATATCCTGAGGATGGTTGCTGAATTCATAATCTCCAATGAGGGCGCCAAAAGGCGAACCGCCAAAGGTGCCGAACTCCTCTTCGTAAACTTTCTTGAAAAGGGCAGATTGATCAAACTCCGGAGCCTTCTCCAAATCCTTCAGGAGATCCTTCTTCGAGACATTGAGCACTCGTATCTTGAGCATTGTCCCAGTCTCGCTATTCATCACCAGGTGACTCAGTCCTCGCCAGGAGGCTTCCAGGCGCTGAAATTCTTCAGCGTGCATGATCTCGTTAAGTTGAGCTGAAATCACCCTATCAATCTTCGCGATACGCGCATTGATGGTGGCTTCGACATCTTTGGTCATGACTAACTGGCCTTCCAGAACTTGCTGGACAAATTCGCCAATCATGTCCTTGGCCAGTGCCACCTGGGCTTCATTACGCGCCAGCTTACCCTCTTCCAGGATCTTAGAGAGAAGATCTCCTTCCACCGGTTGTTCCCGAACAACGGCATCTTTCTGCTGTTCAACCCGCTTGTTCATTTAGGCTCCTCCTTTGTCGTGCTGCCCCCTTTGGAACTGTCAATCCCGAGTTGTGAGCCGAGTTGCTCCTGCGTTGAGCTATTCTGTAGGATATCCTGCAGGATGCTCTCCAACTTTTCATTCCCATCCATCTTAGACAGTAGATCGGAGAGCCGCTGGCGTCCCTGAACCAGTCTACGCAAGGGCTCCACTTGTTGCACGACCTGGTCCGGTTCAAAGTCCTCCATCTTGTTGAAGCGAAGCTCCGCACCCAGCTTGCTGCCGTCGTTGGTTAATTTGTTGTCAACACGCAAGCTGACTTTGGGTTTCATCCCGGCTAGAACCGAATCAAAATTGTCTCGGTCAATCTCAATGAATTTTCGGTCCTTTAGGCGGGGCAAGGGTTCATCCGGTTTTCCGGAATAGTCCCCCATGACACCCACCACAAATGGAATTTCTTTAGTCTCAATTGCTCCCCCCACCTCCACATCATAAGTAATGTGAACCCGAGGTGGCCGAACACGGCTGAGTTTTTGCTGGGTGCTTTCTTTCTTGGGCATGTCTAGTCTCCTTTACTGCTTCTCAACTGAACCAAATCTCTAGCATTGGTCTTTGGGTCTTTCATTGTCGCGACGTTTCGATTCCCAAACCGGCAGCTCGATTTATACGAATTCCAGCCGGGAACTCCACGTGGACCCTGGGCTGCTTGCCGGCTTGTTTTGACCAGGGCATAGTTCCAGCAGGAAATATTAACTAGTAGAACTTTCCGTCCCTGTCTTCAGCCCCAGGGTCTCCTGCAGCTGATCCAAAACTGAAGTATCTTTAATCACGTCCTGGAGCCACTTTTCAAGCGGCATATTCCCCCACTTCACAGCTCGCTGGACCAGGTAGGCAACAGGGCTGTGAGGCTCAGTTCTCTGAAAATACTCCGCAATCTGCGCCAGGCGATACAATGCTTCTTGCCTACCGCGAATTGCCCCGGCTGCCACTGCCACACTGGTGTCCGCGCCAGCAGCTGTCTCCTCACCTGGCAAAGGTGCGGCGCCAGTAGGAGCATCCGGTTCAAGCTGGCGCTTCTCTTTGACAAGTCGGTCTACCAAGGCTCGGATTTCCTCCAATCCCTTCTTGAGTTCGCTCAAGCCAGGGGTTTGACGACCGAACTTCTCGTCCATCAGGCGATCCAGCGCCGCATACCCGTCCCGGCATTCCTCCAATAGGGCGGAAGTCTCTTCGTAAAATCTGCGCGGGGTTGCACGGAAGAGGCGCGCCCACTCTTCGGCAGCCTTGTCACTGCGTTCCTTGATCTTGGCAGCTTCCTGCGAGTCGCTTTGGGCAATCTTGGGGTACTCCTCCGGCAGACTGCCCACCTGCCACTGAATGAAGGAAAAATTGTCTCCCCGACCTCCAGTAATCGGAATCTCTCTAGCGCCAAAGCTGACCTGCCGGTCAAACCAGGACATGGAATTGGCCCGGGCTTCCATGTCTCCTTCATCCATTTCCGGGTAGAGATTCTCCCAGAAGTGCTGGTGCAATCCAGTCATCAACTTGAGCGAATCTCGTAAACCCGGAAACCCATGCAATTTAACCAGAGCTTCAGACAGCCAGGCTGCTACCTGGAGGTCCTTGGTTTTGTTGCCGAGGGCACCAGCAGCAAGGCTAATAACTTGCTTCCAGTCAGCTACCTTCCCCTCTGCCGACGCCAAATCCGTATCGGCCCTTCGGGCCTCCCGTATATCATCATGAAGACCAGCGTACCGAAGATCCTCGCCTGCAGGCTTTTCACCGGGAAGGGGCCGGAGCAGATTCTCCAGATCAATGGTTTGGGTTAGGCTTGGCATCGTCTATTCTCTCCAGAGACGGGGTCAGCCCCCGGGATCGAACCTTTCGCTGAGTTGCCGTGCTTAAGCAACTACCTTACCGAGGCTGTCAAACTCAATTGTTTTGGTCTCGAACAATGATTGATCTTCATCGTCTACGAGGAAAATGCGCAAACCCACAGCGTGGTAAAGATTCTCTCCGATTTGACGCCATTCCGTCATTCTTCCTAACCGTACCTGATCGTTGGGATCCTGGGCGGTTCCGTGATAGAGTGCAGGAAGAATCACCTCACCCTTGGTCCCGCTCAGAGACTCAATTCGGGCGGTGGCCCAGATCATGTCCCGCAGTTGCTTAGGAGGCAGTATCTCCAGTCTCCGGATCTGCTCAAAAGGGAGCCACGTGAATTTGTCGTGGACAAATACCTCCAAGACTGGAGCGGTTAGATCATCCCAGTCCCGAAAGTCCTGAAAAGGTTTTTCGTCCCGCCTGCCGGAAAGGGCTGGACGCTCCTCCTCGGCTCGGTCCAGTACCCGGCGGGCGTCCACGACCCTGCCATCCTTGATGTGTCGAACAGCTTCCAAATGGAGGTCAACATAGGCAGGGGGTTCATTCAAAAAGTGAGGTTCCACGCCATCGGCATAAAACCGGTGGCGCTGCCGCTCTGCACGCACACAGTTCCGGTAAACTTGCACTCCCAAATCAGACTTTTCACGCTGTTGCTCTAACACATCGAGCTGTTTTTCAGCTCTGTCGAACTCTCCCGCCAGACAGAGCAATTCGAACAGTGAGGTGCGTGCCTTTAAGTCAGTTGGATGGTTCCTTACCTGCTGCGTGGCTTCCTGAGTAGCAGCCGGCAAATCTCCAACCCGAATCAACTCATCGATTCCAGTTCCTGGCATTTGTGCGATCTCCTGTTCTGGGGTGCCAAAGTGGCAAATTGTCGCCTCTTAATTGCAAGGACCTCCCACGCAAGCACTTCGGACCCTCTTGAGATAGATTTTCCAGGTTGAATCTTTCCCGGGCAGGATAGCAAGAAGCCCCGCAAGGAGTCAATGCTTTTTCACAGCTAGACATCAGAGTCCGGCCACTAGGATCAGACTTAGTGAAGCAGATTCTCATTTAACTCCGGGACGGGGAAACCCTCTAGCCATCTAATGCCCAGGACTCGCTCCTTTGGATAGGGCCTGATACTCACCGCATTGCCCTGATTTCCACCCAGAAGTAGCAGCCTATCCCCCTGCATTCCTACGAAGAATCCGACATGACCCAGCGGGCCATTTCTGGCTCCGCGCCACAGTATGACCACGGAACCATAGGCGGGAAACTCCAGTGAAACACCACCCCACTCCAGCCAGGACCGAGCATTGGCTTTGCCTGAACCGGGGAAGCTAGCCATTAGCATGCACCAGTTGACAAACGCTGAACACCAAGCTGTCTCATCATTGGAGCGCCCCACTCCAGTAGCTTTCAAGTAGGCAACAACATTCACTGTCCGCCCACGGGCCGAGATTCCTTTGATACCATACTCCCGCAGGGCATACTCCATCCAAGGATAAGGAGAAAAATCTGTTGGCAAGAAAAGATCAGTGGAACCACTTGCCAGAAGTATGCCCGGGCCAGATTGCCTTAGAGGCGCCCGCCAGAAAGTGGAAACCCAGGAAATCAATGCCGCGTGCGCAAGCTTCCTGATAAAAGCAGACCGGCTAGACAGCGGATTTCTGGATATCATGGATTAAAAAGAGGGTTGCCCCTTCACCAGACGGGACGCGCCTGGTTCACTGTCCGAAGAGAGAAGAGTACTTTATTCACGAACAGTCCCATTCTAGCCAAGCGTACCGAAGGCGTCAACAGAGAGTGCGAGATGGCCGGATAATGCTCTTAGTCGCATGCGTGATCGCCCCTGTCACTGACCCCCCTACCCGCACCGCAGTTACGACTTGACAGACCCGAGTTTGAAGACTATCTTTTGGTGTCACGTACAACATTCTCTGCGGGAGCGCCTCACTAGGATTTGAGCAGGGATACTCATGCCTTCAATTCATGATCAATCGAGTTCACTGGCCTACGAACCCCTCCCTCTGAGAATGTGCGGAGAGGAACATTTCACTCGCGTCCGTTTCTACTTTCAGGAGGCACAATACACTGAGGCCAGACTGTGCCGAATCCTGGGAATTTCCGAGCTTCGAAACTTTCCTGAGCTGGATTCCAAGCAGATTGGTCTGCGTCGCGACGGACCTCCTCACCTCCTGCTCCTGGTGAAACTCTTCTTCTTGTTGGTGCCAGTTCCAGCACAGGATCTGGAGGCCGTAACGCCTGCGGAATTTCGGGATTCTCTTATGGCCCTCGACCTCCTCCGCGCCCGAGAGGAATCGGACAGCGAGGGGGGAATCACCCGGGCTTATTTCAGCCCGGTTTGGCTTTATCCAGTCAAGGATTTTCTGATGGCCTCCGACCAAGGCAAAGACTCCAGCCAGGCAGTCTTTCCGGCCCTGGGCGAATTGACCTTCCGATTCCTTAAACTCGTGGAGGCTGCTTCTTCCTCTTCCGCACTGGACCTTTGTTCAGGCAGCGGCATTGCCGGCCTAATACTCAGTCAACGCAGCCAGCACGTGGTTGCGTCAGACATTTCGGCACGAGCTGTGCATTTTGCCCGGTTTAACTGCCTGCTGAACGGCTGCAGGAACGTGGAGGTCATCCAGAGTGACTTTTACTTAGCACTGGGGGGCGAGACATTTGACTTGATTGTCGCACATCCCCCCTATGTGCCTTCTCTTTCCAATAGCGTGGTATGGCGCGATGGCGGTTCGACGGGGGAGAATGCCATCCGGCAAATTGTAGAAGGATTGGTCCAATTCCTTCGCCCGGGTGGGACCTTTCTCTCTGCCTGTGCAGGGTTCGATACGGAGAGTCAGCTTTTTGAACAGCGAGTTCGGGGATGGCTTGGAGACACCCATCTCGAATTTGACATTATCTTTGCCGTTCGGAGCGAAATCCCCCCTCGTAGGCTGGCTCTAGACCTGACGGAAGTGAGCCCTGAGTTAGAAGTCAAGGACATTCGAACCTTGGAAGAGTGCTTCAAGAGCATCGGAGCCTCCACGCACGTGAATGGGGCGCTCTATATTTTCCGGAAACCTGCCGGCATTCCTTTGAAACAGGAACCAATCACCCTCCGCACTCGACTGAGCCCAATCAGCGATGCGGCCTCCTTTGCATGGATGAGACAATGGCTGCATTACCGGACCGGGCCCGGCGCCCGGCAAATACTGAAGCAAATGAAACCCCGAATCTCCTCTCAGCTACAAATGAGGGTGACTCATGTCGTGACTTCCGGTGCTTTGGTCCCGACAGATTTCATTCTGGCTTCTGGTAAGCCATTCCTGGCCGAAACGCTTGTGGAGCCGGGGATGGTCAGAACTCTGGAGGAGTTTAACGGTCAACGCACCCTGGAGGAACTCTTCGAACTCGGACGACTGAAGTCCCTGGTGCCGGAAACCTTGGATTTTGAAAGCTTCCTGGAATTCAGTGCAAAAATGATCGAACGAGGTTACGCCGAAATCGACGATTCTTTGCTTTCGGAGTAAACGACAAGCTTACGCTACGGCTTCCACCTTGAACCAACAGGAGGTATCCCATGCCCAAGGCGATTTCCTTTGGAAAGATCGAGAGCTACTTGACGGCGGGAGAAACCGATCTAACACGAACCCCTGCATCAGAAACCCCCTTCCGGATATTGGTACTCGGCGACTTCAGCGGGCGTGAGAATCGAAAGCAGTTCGATCCGGGAAAGTCATTGGCCCGACGTTCACCTCTACCTATTGATCGTGACAATCTGGAAAAGGTCATGGTCAAGCTGGAAGTTAAGGTGCACCTGTCCCTCTCTGGCAATGTAGGTTACCCGCTGGTTCTTCGTTTTGCTGAGATAGATGATTTCCACCCCGATCGAATTTTCTCCTGTGTCGAGATCTTCCAGAATCTGCGGCATACACGCCACAAACTGCTCGATGTTTCCACTTTCCCGGCCGCTGCTGAACAAGTGAAAGAGTGGATCCAACGCGTAGAGGAGGCGTCTGAGCCGACTGCAAATCAACCGGGACCGGAAATTGCTGAGACGGATGCCAACCAGCTTAGCGCTGACTTCCTGCTGGAGGGTATGCGGCAACGGCAAAGAACGCAAGAGGCTGGCGACGAGTGGGACGGCATGTTGAGGGAGGCGGTGAAACCGTACCTCCTTCCTAAAGAAGACCCAAAACAGGCTGAATTGGTTGCGGCGGTAGATGAGATAATCGGAAGCTTGATGCGGAAGATTTTGCATCATCCAGACGTTCAAGCCCTGGAGGCGGCTTGGCGGGGTCTCAACTTTCTGGTCAGGGAACTAGAGACCGGAACAGAATTGCAGTTGTTTCTGCTTGATCTCAGCAAGCAGGAACTATCGGCCGACTTACAATCTTCAGAGGATTTGCAGTCGACCCAAGCCTATCGGGTCCTGGTCGAAGAGACAATCGAAACACCAGGTGCAGAGCCCTGGGCAGTCATCGTCGGGAATTACACATTTGACGCAGGATTGCAGGATGTGGAGGTACTCGGGCGTCTGACCAAGTTGGCAGGCAGAGCTGGCGCTCCGTTCATGGCAGCCGCCCATTCAAAGGTTCTGGGATGCCAGTCGCTTGCTGAAACCCCAGACCCTCGCGATTGGGCTGAGTTGTCTGATTTAGAAAAAGAAGCCTGGGAAACGTTACGACAACTTCCCGAATCTGCTTACCTGGGCCTCACATTACCTCGGTTCCTGCTCAGGTTGCCTTACGGTTGCAAATCCGACCAAGTTGAGGGCTTCGCCTTTGAGGAGCTGGAACCAGAACCAACGCACGAAAGTTATTTGTGGGGGAACCCTGCCATTATTGGTGCTTATCTGCTGGGCCAGGCTTTTGGCGGATCAGGCTGGAATTTAACGCCCGGGGAAGTGCAGGATGTGGGTGGGTTGCCACTCCATGTGACCGATAGCCGAGGCGAGTCTGCCACCAAGCCTTGCGCAGAAGTGCTGCTGACCGAGCGGGCCGCAGAAGCCATTCTGAACCGGGGCTTGATGCCGCTACTTTCAATGAAGGGCCGGGATTCTGTCCGCCTGGCCCGTTTTCAGTCAATAGCTCGGCCATTGGCTGCGCTAGCCGGCCGTTGGAGTTAGATGTTGTTACTTCGTGTCGAGGACGAATTTCCAACTATAGTCCCAAGCCAAGCAAAGTGGAAGCCAAGTCAAGGGCTAGGAGTTAGATTATATGACGAAGGGCTTCCCGGCGGCGAACAGGTGTCGTCTCCCATTGCCGAGTTCTTCATTTCAACTTTGGTGAAATTCAGCCCCACTGTTTCTGCCACTGGGTTACTACCGCTAGTGACATAGGAGGCGATCATCGTATCTGAAAGGCTATATCTCATATACTCCTGACCATTCCCCCCATCTCGTTTGAGGAGGGCGATAACCACCTGACCCAAGTTTGCTCCGATAACGCACTTGTAGTACAAGGTAGAGGAACTGGAGTCAAACTGCTTCGTGACGATGAAACTGTTTGTAGACGACGTTCCCATTCCCCCCCATTGAAGCGAACTCAGTTCGATCCAGTACAGGTAATTGGGATCCGTCACTTCGCCATATACGCCTGGAATGCTCATGTAGATGGGCATTGGAACCTCCTTTCATAGTTCGGTCAGATGTGCAATCTTTGGTCTCTAAGGCGATTACAGGCCCAGCATGACAGAAATAGGGCACGTGGTTCTTACAGCGGGCTTACTTCGATCGGTAGCACCGATCCCGTTACGCATAGTGCTCACATGCCAAACAAGGACGTGTTCCATGGCCCTGATGTTCTGCCGGCCCTAATGGAGGGCACTTGTTAGCCCAGTCCATTGGAGACCCAATATTGTCGCTAGTATGACCGATGGGGCACCAGGCTACTTATCCAAGAGTATCTTTGTCAACCCTATTCTTCCTGCGCGCTTCTTCATTGACGATATGTAATTGGCCAGTTAAACGGGGAAGTCTGGAGGGCTGAGCTCCGCGAAGCCGCAGAAAATGCAGCAAACGTGGCCTCGCAAAGCTCGACCCTCCAATTGTATCTGACCCACTGCGACGATACTTCATTCGTGATTGACAGGGGTTAAAAGCGGTGTTAATTTCCGGCCCATTATTGACCAGGGCGGGAAGCCTGTTTGCAAGATGGAAGAACCTCAGACGTCAGTTTGTTTGGATTGAATCTTAGTTCGTATTTGGCGAAGATGGTCCTCATGACCCGGGAAGATTTCCTACAGAAGGTTCAGGAGGGATGTAAGGACTTTCGGGGGATTCTGCTCTCAGATGCCATTCTGGTAGGTCTGGATTTACGTCTAACCAACTTTTCCCGCGCCCAACTGAGCAATGTCGACTTGCTGGGAGCCAATCTCACTTGTGTAGTTTTTAGAGAGGCAAAACTCACCCGGGTCAACTTGCGGAGCGCTCATCTTTTCAGGGCGAATTTCGTCAAGGCCACTTGTTCCCAAGTGGATTTTTCTTGCGCGAATTTGCATGGGGCCTTCCTCCAGGGTGCTAACCTCGCTGGAGTTGAAATGCCGGCAGCTCATCTGGCACACGCCGACTTGCGGGACGCCAATCTTGCGCGGGCAAACCTGCAAGGCGCCAACCTTACTGGCGCGGACTTGGAGAGAGCTAACCTTTCCCATGCCAATTTGAAAGAGACTATCTTAACGGGCGTTGACCTGGACAGAACTAGCCTTCGGAGTGGAAGGAAGAAACAGCCGCATGCCCTGTGAAGTGCTGGGTTATCGTCACTAGCTCTTTAGGGACATCTCGCTGTAGAATTTGACAGAATTCCTCTGATTGAGGCTTACCCAACGGAATTCCACCAGCTGTTTACTTCTGTAGGGGAGGTTGTTTTGTTGGTAAGACGAGGCCAAATTCAAGCGGGGCTTCTCTCCAAACAGCCTAAGACATTTCCATGGATCTACGAGGAACGGGTAGACAAGCGCGCCTTGGCTTGCCGGGCGGCTTCCTGAAGGAGAGCATCAGAGTCATCCAAGTGCTTGTCGAGTTCCGGCTCCAGCGATTTTATACCTAATGCCCCGATCGCGTAAGCACCACGTGACTCTAACCAGGGGTCTTGACTGTGCATCAGGGCCTGCACCGCCTCGTCTCTACTCTCGACCTTCGCGCCTACTACCCGATTGGCTATCCGCACACGGTCAGCCGTACTCACGTCGCTATCCAACAGGGGTACTAGCAACCGGCGAACTTGAGGCTTGAGAATGTTGTCAAGGAATTCAAGAGCATTGTCGTGCACCACCAGGTCGTTCGATTGCAGTCCAAAATAGGCGCTATGCAAGTCGTGTCGGGGGAAAAGCAGCTGCATCAAGCGAAAGATCCGTTCGACTTCCTGGTTTATCGACTCTCTGAAGTTCACTCCTACGATGTCTCCGCCCTCAAGCTGTCCGCCCAGGGTCCCCAGGATCTGGTAGGAGCGATAGTGGCCCATGATTTCAGCTGCAAGTACTGTCTCAATCATGGAAGCATCCAATTCCACTTCAGGGCGCGAACGGCGTAGTTTATTGAGCGACGAGATAATACTGAGCCGGAGCACCGTATCACCCTCAAGTAGACTTTCCGTCAAGACTCGGGCTGCTTCTGGAGTCCCGATGCGCACCAACACGGCTGGGATTGAGCGCCGAAGTTCGACATCCAGAGAGTGGTCCGATAAGTAATCGCTTAGAGTGCCGACGATCCCATCTCCGAATTTAGCCAGTGCCTTGATGACGACAGGCTGAACCCGTGGGTCGCTCAAGCGCTGGAGCAGGTGGGGAATAAACCGTCGCTGCCGGAGCTTGCCCACAGTCTTGATGGCCGCGGATTCCACTTCAATTTCCGGGTCGTCCAACAGGATGCGCAACTGTTCTTCGAAATAGTCCGGCAGAGAACCGAGTAGTCTCGCACTAGCCAGACGTGCCTTTTGGCCATCTGCACCTTCTTCCCTGACCATGGCGTCCAGCATCAGTCTGGCAGTCTCCACATTTTGGGGCTCACGGCTATTGACCAGAAACGACACTATTCCAGCCCGAATAGAGGATTGGGGAAAGAGGCTCAAATCGTGAACACAGGCGAGAGGATCAACCGGAGCAAGATGTCCCAAAAAAGACAGGGCCTTACCTCGCACATCGATGTTCTCGTCTTCCAATAGATGCTGAACTTGCGGTAACGCCACCTTATCACCGGCTGAGCCCAGAATGGAAAGAGCCTTCTGACGAACGTCCTTTGATGGATGGTCTAGCAAACCTCGCACGAGAAGAGGGGTTTTGGGCTGTATCGTTGTCTCAAGCTGGTTCATGGCGGAAAGCACTTCTTGGGGGTCAGCTGAGCGGAGATTGGTTTGCATGATGGACGACAGAGATGGCCCAGCCTTTCCATCGGTTTTGGGATCGGAAGCCATTCGATATTGCTGTATCCCTTCCCGAAGCGTAGTCACGTACTGACGCCTGGCCCGATAAGCCGTTGTTATCCACAGGCCCAATAACACTAAAACGATCCAGCTCACCTGACTTGGCGTGAAATGCAGAAACGTCGCAAAAATCAATAGCGTTAAACCCGCCAGCCCATCTCCCAGACGCCACATGACAGAATCGATAAAAGTCTTCACCTGCATTTTGATCGTGTTGGGTACCGGCAAATAAAGCAACTGCATTGCTGAGGAGTCAATTGAGTAGCGCAATACTTTATTGGAACCATTCAACATGGTTGCCGCCCACAGGGTGCCCCAAACTAGCATCCCGACTGACCCTCCCATGAGCGTTATAGGCAGGGCAAATAAAGCCACCCCCAGCCCAAAGTGACGCAAGAACCGCGAAGTCAACAATACTTGCATGAGCAGGGAGAGAATGCCCGTACAGCCATAGAAGGCCCCAAAGAAGGCAGCCAACGCATCTTTTTCGACAAGGTACTCTTTGGCTATCGCTTTAAATTGCCAGCCGGCTGCCGTGGTAACAATCGATGATAGGCCAATCAAAATCGCAATAGCTCTGAGGTGGGGTGAATTCCTCACCATTCGAAAACCCTCAAGTAGGTTTCGAGGTCCCTGCCTTGGCAGCGGTTCCTCCGCTTCTTGAGCCTGGGTTGGCTGCTTTTTCCTCTTGCTCCATATAACAATGACGAGCAGCGGAGAAACAGCCAGGAAAAACGTTATGGTCATCAGTAAGCTTTCCGTTCCATAGTGCTTGGATACGGCATTGGCGTAAAACCCGCTAAAGATCCCGCCCAGTATCCCGCCGCCCCCAATCAAGCCAAACAAGCGCTTGGCTTCGCGCGTGGTCAAAAAACAATTCGCCAATGTCCAGACCTGCGCCGTGGCCAAAGCACCGAAAACGCCCACCCACACGTACAGGGCCGGATAGAGCCATTTCCATTCGTGATGATAATGCGCCGCCCAGCCAAAAAAGGCGGCGCATCCCGCAAAGATGGCGAGACTGCCCACCAGTGAATTACACATGCCGGCGCGTCTCGTCAGGGGGATATAGGCCGCCATGAGGGCTCCCACCAGCAAGGCGCACCCTATGTCAACGTAGGGCAACTGAGTTGCCCTATAATGGGCAAGGAATAGACTGTCGCGGGCCACTAAGCCGGAGGTATAGGCAGAGATGACCAGGAAGTAATAAGAAAAGAAAAGCAAGCCAAGACCTAAATCCCCGCTGCGAAGGGCCAGCAGTCTCTCAAGCCAATGTCTCTTGGAGGTCAGTTTCATGGAATTTGTTCATACCCTCTGGGAACTCGCCATGCCTTTGCAGATCGCTTACCCTCACGGTCTCGGTTGATCCGAGAAATCGAACAGAACAGCAGCCTCCCCCTTCGCGGCCACCTGGTCGTCAAAGAATTTCACTATGATATCTCGGCGAGCCAGCAACCCATCAACTTGAGCCTTCGTCACGTAGGGTTCCAATTTCTGCTGAAGAACCTCTTTGTTTAACTCCCGCATCTTGGCCAGCAAATGCCGGTCGCACTTCCCTAGGTTCTTGGGATTCAGCAGGGTCTTCTGAGTCCGAAAGGCACGCGTGTGATCGATGAGCCAGGTTTTCCAGTCTTTGGCGTAAAGGATGTTGCCCTGGTTGTCATCGGTGTTAAATATCAGCTCGTCGAACACCTGCCGCATGGAATTCTGCTGATTGAAACGAGTTGGGTCGGGAGGCTGAATCTTCTTTTTCACGCGGTTCAGTTCCATCAAGGCGTCATCAATCCACCATGTAACGGCTGCCATACTCCCGGAGACTTTGCGCTCCACTGACGGTGGTACCATGTTGAGGTCCAGGAGCTTGTCCAATTCATAAGCTGCAATATTGAATTTGTAAGAGTCGCGGAAATTGAGCTCTGTTCCTTTATCTGTCTGGAAACTAGACTTGCTAATGTCCACTGTCTGAACATGCGCATCGTGCTGAAGCTTTCCGTCATCCAAGGTGGCACGCTGTGAATCGGTCACGCCGACCGAAATATTTTTTAATCGAACCACTTTGGCGTTCAGTAGAAACTGCTCGACCTGCTGAAGGGTTAAACCTGCATAGTGTGAGACCGGCTGCGCTTCTCCGGGTGTCTGAGGCGCTCCAGGACTTGCCGACCCTTCGGCAATCACCGGTGTAGCGGTGTTCTTCCGGGAGGCAGTATCCTGGACGGCTGTGTCTTGGGCAAATACCCCTCTGCAGCATACGACCAGACAAAACGTGGTGAATGTCAGCCAATTCTTCAGCCAAACTGTTTTAATCTTGCTCATTGCAGTCTCCTTCATGTAAGCATGTGCTCTTCCATGCTGATTCAGGCCCATGTTCTGAAGTTTTCACTCCCGCCCGAGCCTGAAAAAGAATCCTCAAGCCGGAACAAGAGAGAAACTCTTCTTCCGTCCCCGTTCGAACCCTTAAAATTCGAAAGAGTCAGGGTAGGTCAGAGATTAATTTCTTCCTAGATCCGTCCACCGCGATGCGGCGGCTGGGCTTAAACACCAGCTTCATCGAAATAGAAGAAGAGCCTTTATCCCCATGGGTCGACAGTTTCAATCACGAATTGGCATTATTGAATGAATATATATGAAGGGCTTGATTATAGAAAGCAGCTCCCCCAGAAGCAAGGCTTAATTTGGATCCCCTGATTTGGCCCACTTCGATGCGCCGATTTGGCCCTAGGCCACAGCCAAAGTCGGCGGGAAGACTGCAGGATGACGCTTGTAAGAACCCGGTCGGTGGTATTCATTTATGGCGACGATCCGCAGACATGAACTAGCGCGGACGGGTGGCCACGTAGTTGCCAATCAGGCCACCAAAGACGCTACCCACAAGGATGTCGGACGGGAAGTGTTTGTAGGCACCCCAGCGCGAAAGGCTAACGGCTGTAGCGACACCGTAAGAAGTGATGGCCAGCCATTTCGGACATCCGCGGCTTCGACCTACCGCGACGGCAACGGCCCAATTGTCGATGGCATGTCCGGAGGGAAAACTATCCCCGCCTTTCCAGAACCGCCCCTGTCCGCTGTTATCAATGGGACGCTCCCGAGCCGTCATCCCCTTGATGGCATAGCCAACAATGACGGCATCAAGCAAGGCCTCTGCAGAAATGCGCCCCGTCTGAAATACTCGCGGCTTATCCTTGACTCTTCCCACGATCAGGCTTCCTGCCATTAGCCCACCCAGCGTGTAGACCGAACCCCAAGTCGATACTCTTTTGCTCCATCGAATCTGATCGGGCGTATTGGGGAGCCACTTGGCCGCTCTTTCGTCGGTGGCGATCAGCCCAGCAGTTGCAGCAGTCAGTGGCAGGGCAACAGTGAAGATTTGACGGCGATTCATCCGGAAGGGGCTGGACCAGCAAGTCTTCTGATCCGCCCAGACATCTCGAAGCAACTGCTTCGGGTCCATCGAATTTTGGGAAGAGGCCGGTGATGGCGGAGAGGAGGAGGCAGGCGCGTGAGGGTCTGTCTGCGGTGTTCTGCCCCCATCCTGTGCCGCAGCCTGGTGAATCGCCAGCAAGCCCAGAAATATTAGAAGGCCAACTCTCTGTCGGAGCCTTATCATTTTCCTCTTTATTCACCCTCTGGCGATCCCGGGGAATTCGCTTGACTGTTCCTCTTCGTGGAGCTAAACCGCGTTCTTATACCGTATCAATCCCATGTATCATGACGGCCGGAAAGAAAGCAAGACGATAATCCGGGTGGAAGCAGTGGGTCGTTACGGGTGAGGGACGAGCGGGTGACCGCTGTCACCCTGCGAGGCCACGGTTGGCAAGTTGTCTGCGGCTTCGCGGAGCTCACCCCTCCAGAATTCCCCCCTTAGCTGGCCCAATACGGTGGAATTTCGAACCAGCCAGGCAGAGGCGGGGAGGCCCACCGGGGGAATTACCCCGAGATCAACCGGGTTCAACGCGGTTCCATTCTAAAGTACAGAATTTGGGATGAGCAGAATATGTTGCACCACGGTGTATGACGGTTGGACTCGTCCCGCTGGAATCAATAGTTTCTTTCCCCGAGGTATTGGCAGAAACGGACTTGTGCTATTATCACGACCGGCCCGAGTCTGGTCTGCGTCTCACGAAGACTAATGGAAATCAATCTTGGGGCAGTGAGGCTAAAAGCCAGGAGACCATCATGAGTGATACCAGGTTCTCTCATACCGTCGATCATGACCAGGGAACGGGTTGGAGTCTCATAAGCTTAAGATACCGCGATCCGAAAGAAGTCAGAAAACACCTCGAAGTGCGCATTGCTCCGGAGGCAGGGGCCAACCTTCATTCTATGAGGATAGGGGAGACGGAACTCCTTGTCGTGCCGAAGAAGCTCTCTGACCTTCGCGGTTTCCACTACGGTTTCCCTGTGCTTTATCCCACTCCGAACCTGGTGCAGGACAGCCAGTTTGTCTTTGATGGTCGTGCCTTCAAGTTCATCCCCAACGACGGGCTTCACTTTTTGCATGGCCTCGTGCACAGCCTGAGCTGGCAGGCGGCTGTTCCGTGGTCCGACTCCACTGGAGCCGGCGTAGTAGCATCGCTTGATTGGAATCAGGCCCAGCCGGACTTTCCGTTATTTCCGATTGTCCACCGCCTGAGCCTCAGTTTTCTTTTGCATTCGAAGGGAGTCAAGTTTGAGTTCACCGTGGAGAACCGCGACGATAAACGGCTTCCCTTCGGTTTCGCCTTACATCCGTGGTTCCGGGTTCTTGGTTCCCGCGCTAAAACCTGGTTGCAGGTCCCGGCACAGAAGCACATGGAGGCGATCGATTTATTTCCGACGGGAAACTTGACAGGTCTAGAGAGCTCAGCGCTCGACCTTAGACACCCTGTTTCGCTAGAGTCGCTGGACTTAGATGACGTTTACTGGGGGATGAGCGCGCACCAGCCCGCTGGGTATACAGCCCGTGATGAGAAGATCAAACTAAGCCTGACCGGGTCTGCTGAGTTTACTCATATGGTGGTTTACACCCCCAAAGGAAGCCCCTTTTTTTGCATGGAGAATCAGACCTGCTCCACGGATGCTCACAATCTCTTTAGCCGTGGGTTCGAGAAGGAGGCACATCTGTTGATCGCCGAAAAAGGAGAGCTGTTGACGGGTTGGGTGCGGGTGGAAGTGCGCCGATTGGACTAAAGATCCGTCACCAAAACATCCTGGATGAAGGAAAAGGGTGACTAGTGGTTGTTCTGTTCATTGTAGTCGGATAGTTCCTGGTCGAGGGCGGAGACCAGAACGACTTTCAAGCGGGTACATTGGGTGAACTTCACCCGCCTCACCGCCATTTACTTTGGCCGCAGGAAATCTTGAATTCAACAGGAGATCGATGCCATGAGGAAAGCATCTGTTTTGCTAAGTCTGTCAATTCCAGTTTTTGTTTTTGGTTTCTGGCTGGGGAGGGTAACGACAGGAGATGCCGACATGAAGAACCGGGTTTTTGAGATGCGCGTCTATACAGCGAACGAAGGGAAATTGGAAGCGCTACTAGCCCGCTTTCGAGACCATACCACCCAGCTGTTCGAAAAACACGGGATGACTAACATTGGCTATTGGACAGCCGTGGATGCACCGCGTTCCCAGAACACCCTGGTCTACCTCCTGGCTCATCCGAGCAGGGAAGGGGCGGATAAGGCCTGGGCAGCTTTCCGAGATGACCCCGAATGGAAAAGGGTCAAACAAGAATCTGAAGTGAATGGCATACTGGCAGGCAAAGTGGAGTCCACATTCCTGACAGCCACTGACTTCTCAAAGTTGAAATAGCCTGCTAATCAACCTTGAAGATCAGAGAGTACTGGTAGGGAAGAAAGTGGTGTTGCTCCGCCATTCACCAGCACGGGTAAAACTGGCAGTCTTGAGGGGAGGTGGGAGCGGGTCGTGGGACCGCTGTCCCCAGAGCAGCGACCCATTTGACCCGTGCGGTCGCCGCGACGGAGCGACAGCGGTCGCGTAGCGCGGCGGCCACCCTCTAGACTCGAATCATCCTAACTAGTTTCTGTCGCAAAACTGCAGGATAGAATGAAAACTTCCCTCCTCGGCTGAGGAGGGGATGTGGCGCGTAGCGCCGCAGGGGGTGGTGGGAGTTGCCGCGATACTGATACTGGCTTGGCTTTTCCAGGATTGTTCGAACCACCCCGCCGCAGCTTGTGGCTGCGGTTGCCCCTCCTTATCCAAGGAGTGGAGCCTTCTTGCCAAGTTTCGCGACAGAAACTAACTAGGCCGTCAGCTTCCAGGGTGAACGGTACTTGCGCATTACTTCCCCCTGGGCCTCATCGTCACCAACAACCCGTTCGTTTTCTACATCCCAATGAATCGTCCGACCGAGCCGCTGGGCCAAGTTGCCAAGATGGCAAGCAATCATGGAATTGTGGCCAATCTCAACATCGGAGTTGGGGCGTTGCCTGGATCGCATGCAGTCGATGAAGTTTTCGACATGAGTCAGATGGTAATCTGGATTGGCAACGTTGCGGCGTGGTACTCCTGAAGTCTTGTAGACTCTATTCGGTTTATCGATACGGTCCGTTTCAGGGTAGACCTCCCAGCCTGCCCGGTCGACGACCAGGACACCCAACTCGCCGTGGAATTGGACCCCATGTTCCCGGGACTCAGGTCCGCGCCCAACCCCGAGGGCATGCTCCCAGATCATACTGAAGCTTGGGTACCCCCACATGACCTGTTGAGTGTCGGGAGTCTGCATGGCATCGTCCGGATATCCGAACTTTCCCCCGATGGAGAGCGCCGAACTCGGGGCCTTCACTCCCATAGCCCAGTTGGCAATGTCAATCATATGGGCACCCCAGTCCGTCATGAGTCCGCCCGAGTAGTCCCAGTACCACCGGAACGTGAAGTGGAAACGATTTTTGTTAAAGGGCTTCTTAGGAGCAGGACCCAGCCACATGTCGTAGTCGAGGCCCGGAGGCGGATCACTGTCAGGGAGTACCGGTGTCTTGCCCTTCCAATCCAGGTAAGCCCAGGCCCTCACCAGGCGGATTTTGCCAAGGTGTCCGCTCTTGACGTACTCGACGGCTTCGCCATAGTGAGGCGAACTGCGCTGCTGTGTGCCCATCTGAACCACGCGATTATATTTCCGCGCAGCTTCGACCATAATCCGACCCTCTCCAATAGAGACAGAGAGCGGTTTCTCTACGTAGACGTCCTTGCCAGCCTTGCAGGCTTCGACGGTCGGCAAGGCGTGCCAGTGGTCAGGGGTACCGACGATCACCGCGTCAAGCTCCCTCAATTCTACGATCTTGCGGAAGTCACGAGTGCTGAAGGATGGGGCCTTTTGGTCCAACTTTTCAATGACCTTGACGGCTTCTTTCACCTGGGCGTCGTCCACATCACACAAACCGACACACTCTACGTTTTTAGTCCTCAAGAAGTCTCGCAAATCGCCCCGTCCCATACCTCCACAACCGATCAACGCGACACGAATGCGGTCGTTGGCACCCATTACCTTGGAAGCAGAAGCAGCAGTCTGCGCAATTACCGGCTTGGCCAGCAAAGCAGAACCAGTCACTGCCCCCAATCCCATAGAATCTTGCAGGAATTTCCTTCGGCTTTTTGATTTCATTGCTTTCTCCTGAAATATTTAGAATTGCATGGAGTTCCAAGAGCAGTCATCCGACCAGCTATAAAGCAGCAAGAATGGTGGTCTTTGAATAAGGGGAGTAATTCTGGTTTGGTGCAATCCACGCTTCTGGCATCCATCCACGCAATCGTTTGTAGCATATCCATTTTTGTAACTTACCGCAAGTTATGCCGAATTGGGCAACAGAATTAGGCATTGTAAAATGTGGGGCTTGTCAATACGCCAGGGTGGACTTAAGATTGCAAGGGATTTCAGGGGCAGAAAGGACCAGGATGGCGATCAAAGATCCGGCTTTAATGGTTCAGGCGCTAGACCAACCAGGCGTGCTTTTTCAATTAACAAGAGTTATTGCGAGTCACCAGGCCAATATCTCCTACATAGACATTGTCGGAAAAAGTCGAGAGTTGGCGAGTATCTACCTCGAACTGCAAGAGGTTACTGACCTTGAATTACTCATCGCCGAGCTCGAAGCCTTGACGGTGGTCCAATCTCTTGAAGTGTCAGAATCCTTTGCCAGGATTTACGGGAAGCGAATTATCATCATGGGGGGTGGAGCTCAAGTGGGCCAGGTTGCAGTGGGGGCAATCAGCGAGGCCGATCGTCATAACATTCGAGGGGAGAGAATCTCGGTGGACACCATTCCCCTGGTCGGTGAGCGTGAGCTGGCTGCTGCGGTCCGGGCCGTGGCACGGCTTCCCCGGGCTCGGGTCCTGGTGATGGCCGGCGCGCTGATGGGGGGCAAGATCACCGAGGCTGTACAAGAAATTAAGCAAAAGGGAATTCTAGTGATCTCGTTGAATATGGCTGGCAGTGTGCCGGACGCTGCCGATCTGGTCGTCAGCGATCCCATCCAGGCCGGAGTGATGGCAGTCATGGCTATTGCTGATACGGCCAAGTTCGATATCAATCGTCAACGCCATCGTCGCTATTGACTCGACGAAGCGTGCGCTTCTCTTGGCTGACCGGAAGAGAGAGAGGTTTCTTGACTTGAAGAAACAAAGGATCCTGATCGTTGATGACAATCCGACGAATCGTGCCATTTGCCAGGAGCTCTTTCATGACGAGTATTGCTTGGATGAGGCTAACGACGGTTATGAGGCCCTGGAGAGGATTGAAGCCGTAGCTCCCGATGTTATCCTGCTGGATGTGATGATGCCTGGGATTGATGGGTACGAGGTGTGCCGCCGCATCAAGTCGAATCCGACGACGCAGGACATCCCCGTAATCATGGTATCGGCCAAGGGACAGATCAACGAAATTATCCATGGCTTTGAGAGTCTGGCTGACGATTACGTTGTCAAACCTTTTGTAAATTCCGAACTCAAAGCCAGGGTTCGGGCGATGCTGCGGCTGAAGAGGGCTTTGGATGAGCTTCATGCTGCCTATCGTATGCTCCACGAAAGGACCCAGAAACTGGAAGAAGCTAACGAGCGCCTCAAGGAACTTGAC
>JBGOTQ010000083.1:0-21988 GCA_041476565.1 Terriglobia bacterium
AATTCCATACGGCACTTTTATGCAGCTCCTTTAGGGAACTTTTTTTACGCAGAGAGTAAATTATTCCCGAGAAGAACGATTTCGTCTGGCAATACCATCCTCACTCTGTCGGTTGGTGTGCCCCTTAAATGCTGATCTGGCAATGTGTGATTGGCTTTTGGATGTTGGTGGTGGATATCACTAGCATTGGTACCTATCCTGCTCTTCAACATAAGCAGGTACAGTCAAAAGTCTTATGAAAACCTTGAGTGAGATCACGCAGCAGGTGCTGCGCAGAACCCGCTTTCGCTTCACTCGTATTTTGGGCTGAAAACTGCCCCTGTCAAGGGTTTCGCAAGTCCCAAGGGACCCTCAAGAAAAGCTTTCAGCCTTGGGAAGCAACCAATATGGAGCCAAGCGGGGGGAGGAAGCAGGAATTGAGTTATATCCAACAGAATCATTCTGACGTCCGAGGATTTCATTCAAACTTTTGACAGTACACCATAAACCAAAAGGAGGTGAACATATGAAGAAAATCTACCCAACTCTAACCATAACAATCCTCTCCACTATCTTTCTCTTCACCGGGTTGATCGTGGCCCAACAAATGGAGCGGTACCAGCAATCCGCTACAGCCCAAGCCCAAGAAAAACTAAAAACCTTCGAAGGAGAGCTGTCGAAGGTAGATAGCAACGCTAAGAAATTATGGGTCAAAGGGTCGAACGAGAAAGCTATGGAATTTCAATACAATGAACAGACCCAAATTACCGGTACTGAGGGCAGTGTCGAAGGGCTTGCCACAATGAGTGGAGCACATGTCATAGTCCACTATGAGGAAGCCAGCAAAACTGCTGTCAAGATTGAAGTACAGGGAAAGGGGAAGTAGACTGACTTGTGGAATTGGGCCAGAAACGCTCTCGCGAACTGGCCCTTTTTTTCGCGCGTCGGCGCGTTTCCGACTTTAATTAGATTCAATAGGACTGCATTTTCAATTGAGTGATAGATTTCAGGGAGTCTGCTAAAGAAGAGAATGCGGATTCGAGGGCGAATCTTTGCATCGTAAGAATGGCCCGTGTCCTAGTTTTGGCTCCTACAAGGAAGATCTGCAACCGTCACTTGTGCGGAGGAACAGGCGTCCGACGTAGCTGTGGAGCCGCTTCAATCAAGCGGGGGAGCAGATCAAAAACCGCCGTTTGAGTCCAGGGAGTCCCGCTCCGAGTCCGGTATCCCGCCCGGTTGAGAGCCTCTGCCACTTTGGAAAGCGGCCGGTCTGCCGCAATCAATCCTAGCATGAGTTCCAAGACCTCTCGTTCAACAGGGTTCTCTCCAAATGCTGGCAATCACTGGCGACACGCAAGCCATAGGGAACCTCTTCCGTCTGCCTCGCTGTACCCAATCCGGCGTCTTCAACAAGACGTTCCCATTCCAAACCTGCGAGTTTCCAGCCATCTTTCTGCCTCTCTTCCAGAAGCTGGCTGCTAAGAGGCTCTGCTAAAGTCTCACGCCAGCGTATTATTAATGCCATAACGCCTCCTAATCCAGGATGCAAGGTGGGAGAGTTGAGGGACCAGTCTAATTCCTAGTCCAAACCGCTTTCTATTGCCGATCCCCAAATGCGGATTGCCGATTTAACCGGTCGTCGAGCCTTTCTCCTCTTCCCAATTCGGAAATTGGCAATCGCAAATCGACAATTTCTCATTCGTACCGCAGCGCCGCCATGGGGTCGACTTTTGTCGCCCTGCGGGCGGGAATGTAGCTGGCCAACAATGCCACAGCAGCGAGCAACACCGAGATAGCCAGGAAAGTGGCAGGGTCGGTTGCGCTGACTCCATACAACAAACTTGACATCAGTCGGGTTAGCGCCAAGGCGCCCACCAGACCTGTGGTTACGCCAATCAGGGCAAGCTTCACTCCTTGCTCCAAGACTAGAGTGAGGACGTCGCTTTTCTGAGCGCCCAAAGCGACGCGAATCCCGATTTCGTGTGTGCGCTGAGTTACCGAGAAGGCCATAACCCCGTAAATTCCGACACTGGCTATCACCAGCGCCAGGAAGGAAAAGATCCCCAAGAGACGTGAGTACAAGCGAGGATCGGCCAACGAGCCATTGATCAGGTCTTCCATGGATTCGACGGCATAGACCGGCTGGTTCTTATCTACCTCGTGGAGCCTTTCTCTCATAAGTCCAATGACGTTTCTGGGGTCGGTCCGAGTACGGACCAAAAAGACTATTTGTGAAAGAAAGAGGGGATGGGAGACTTGCAGATAGGGTTGGTAGAGGGTGAGTCTCGCTGGTTCACCGAGCCAGTAGTGTTTAACATCTTCCACGACACCAACGACAGTAAGCCAATCTTTTGCAGACGGCTTCGGGTCGAAAGCAATGCGCCTGCCAACCGGGTCCTGGTTCGGCCAGACGTGCTTTGCAACAGCTTCACCAATGATTACCACTCCTGGTGCTCCTTCGTTGTCTTCCTCAGTGAGGTACCGGCCGCTCAGCAGGCGGATGCGCATCGTTTGGAAGTATCCAGGGCTAATTGCCAACCTGCTGGCGACTAGTTGATCGAAGGAATCCAGTTGGCCTTCAGGATTGAAAGATGTCTCAATTGATGCATGCCCGAAGGGAAGACAGTTTATAGCAGCGGTTGAACTAGCACCTGGAAGAGCTGCAATTCTCTCCAGCGTCTGCTGTTCAAGGTTCTTTAGTTGCTGCATGCTTCGATTCGCAGGTGGGAAGACCGTCATCGCCAACAGGTTTCTTGGATTAAAACCAGGATACACCGAGCGAAGACGAACGAAACTCTTGATTAGCAGCCCGGCGCCGATCAGCAGGATCAGCGCCAGAGCCATCTCCGAGACCACCAGCGTGCTCCTCACGCCCCCGGCGCTCGCAGGGGCTTGTCGAGATCCAGCCTGTTTTAGCGACTCACTCAAATCGACTCCAGAGATCCGAATGGCGGGTAAGATCCCAAAGAGGAAACCCGTTAGCAGGGAGATCAGTGAGTTGAATGCCAGGACCCATCCATCCACATGAATCTCGTTGATGCGTGGCAAGTCTGCCCCTGGAACCAATGCAAGAAAAGCCCGCACGCCCCACAAACCGAACAGCAACCCCAACAAGCCGCCCAAAACTGAAATCAGCAGGCTCTCTGTGAGTAATTGCCGGACGAGGCGAAATCGGCTGGCCCCCAGCGAAGCACGAACCGCCATTTCTGGGAACCGGCTGAAGCTCCTCGCCAATAGCAGGTTGGCCACATTCGCGCAGGCTATGAGTAGGATGAATCCGACAGCACCCAAGAGAACCAGCAGAGGATGCTTGACATCTCCAACCACATCCTCATGCAAGGGAAATATGCGCAGAACCTGATCGCGGTCGTTCTCCGAAGACCTTGTAACGACGCGCTGAGAGATGATTTTGATTTCAGCTTGAGCTTGCTGAGTGGTAATGCCGGCAGCCATGCGGCCAATGACGCCGCTCACGGCGAGCTTTGGATTTCCCGCTCCCACCGGTAATGGCGACCAGACATCGATTTTCGAGGGAAAGGCAAATCCGGCGGGCATAATGCCCACGACAGTAAAGGCTGTTCCATCGAGGATAATAATCTTTCCGAGAATCGCCGGGTCAGCGTTGAACTCTGCACGCCATAATCTCTCGCTAATTACCACTGCGTTTTGAGCTTCGCCTGTTTTCTCTTCTCGCAGAAAAGTCCTGCCTGAAGCAGGGGCAACCTCCAGGGTTGGCCAGAAACTCGGCGTGACTTCACAGCGATGAACGACTATTGGCTCGCCAATCCCCGTCAGATTGGCAAGGCCTGCACTGTAGGCAGCGATATGATCGAATGCTTTGCTCTGCTTTTGGAATTCCATGTATTGGTATTCGGAAAGCGCACCATTGATGAGAAAGAGACACTCTGGATGGGGGTAAGGGAGAGGGCGCAGCAAAACCGAGTTAACGACTGTGAAGATCGCGGAATTTACGCCGATGCCCAGTGCGAGTGTCAGGACCGCCACGCAGGTAAAGCCTGGGCTCTTGCGCATCATCCAGAAACTGTAGCGTAGGTCTAGCCAGAAAGTATCCATGAAGGTCCATTCCTTTACATTTCCAACTCTCGTTAGGCGGTTGTCGAAACAGGGTGCGAAGATAATGTCTTCTTCAGTGCCCAAGTTAATTCGGCAATCAGAAATCGAAAATCGGCAATTCCGTCATTCGTATCTCAGCGCCACCAGCGGGTCTACCTTGGCCGCCCGGCGAGCCGGGAGATAGCAAGCCAGCAGGGCAACTGCAAACAGAAAAAGGGGTGCTAAACCAAAAGTCACCCAATCGCCCGGGCTGATGCCGTACAACATGCTTCTGATCCATCTAGTGGCAACTCCAGCCAGAATGAGCCCAGAGCCTATTCCAATAACCACCAAGCCTATCCCACTGCCAAGTACCATGCGAAGCACATCCCGCGGTCGTGCTCCGAGTGCCATGCGGATCCCAATGTCGCGTGTTCGTCCGGCTACACCCAAAGAAATGACGCTATAGAGTCCTACTGTGACCAAAACAAGGGTCAGAAGGCTAAGCCCACTTAACAAAGCCACAGTCATTCTTTCCTGAGACAATGCCTGGTTCAAATAGGCCCTCATGGTCTTGACTTCTCCGAGTGGAAGAGTCTTGTCCAGTGCGACCAATTCACGACGCAGAGGCGTAATGAGGAGCGAAGGATCACCTGCGACTCGCGCCTGCAGATTCATTTCCGATCGGAATTCCTGGTAGAGTGGTCGGTAGAGACAAGGGCCTTTGGCCGCCCGATAGTTTTGTTTTTTCCCGTCACTGACTACACCTACGACTTGCACTCCGGAGCGGGGGCTGGCAAGCATCAATTGCTTTCCAATGGGATCTTCACCAGGCCAGAACTGCTGGGCCATCTCCCTGTTGATAATAGCTACCGGTGAGGAGGTCTCTTTGTCTCCTTCTGCAAAGTCCCTTCCGCGATTTATCGGGATGCCAACAGTGTCGAAGTAGCCCGGTGACACCACATTCACGTTGACAGATACTTTGTGTTCTTCCGAAGCCGTAGCTGTGTCATTGGTCACAACATCTGCCCGACTCACCATGCCGCTGAGTGGGACATCCCAGACCAACCCTGCGGCCTGAACCCCCGGCAGACCCCTCACCCGGTCCATGAGCTGAGGGTAGAACCGGCGCGCTTGCTCGTCGTTATACCCGTGGGTGGCCAACTCCAAGCTGGCGATCAGCACTTTGTCGGGATCCCTGATAACGTCAACTGATTGGGCTTTGAACAGTGTTCGGAGAAAGAGGCCGGCGACGATCAACAAAACCATGAATCCAGCAATCTGGGTAATCGCAAGACAGTTCCGCAAACCGAGTCCACCCACCCGCCATCTGGAAGCCTCCAGCTTTAGGTCGGAAACCAGGTCGGTCCTCAGTGATTGTCGAACCGGAAGAAGGCCAAACAGGACCACCGTCAGCAGGGTAACGGACAAGGCAAATGTGAGGGCCCGGCCATCTGTGGCTAGATCAACGGTCAGTGGAATGCCGAATGCCCTCGGAAATTCAGCTAAAAACTGTGATGTCCAGCCCGCCAAAACGAGCCCAGATAAACCGCCCAGCAAGGCAAGTAACAGGTTCTCTGTGAGCAGTTGACGGATTAATCGGTGGCGAGAAGCGCCGAGGGCCAATCGCACCGCAATTTCTTTTCGTCTTTTTGATGCTTGCGCGAGCAGGAGGTTTGCCAGATTGAAGCAGGCAATCAGCAATGCCAGGGCTGCAACGGAAATTAGTAGAGTTAAATAGATGCGAATGTTGTTTCGGTACTCGGGCCAGAATCGAGCTTGATTGGAAGGGATAAGAGTTACGGTACAGTCAAGATCCGTATCGGGATATTCTTGTTTGAGGCGCGCATTGAGCGCGCTCATGGCAGCTTGTGCCCTGGAGAATGTGATGTCATCTTTCAAACGACCGGCAATTAGAAGCCAATCCACGCTCCGGAGCCGAAGTGGATCAATATGGAGGGAAAGCGATGGGACATACGCCCGGTGAGCGTTGATGGGAACCCAGAGCTGAGGAGGTGCGCCCCAATCCAGAATCGTCCCGTGAAACCCCCTGGGGGCAACACCTATCACCTTGAAGTTGCTGTCGTGCAACCGGATCATCTGCCCAATAATATGAGGATCTCCGCCAAATCGGTTCTGCCAGAGCGTGTGGCTTATGACGACAACAAGTTCCCCGCCAGGGTAGCGATCCTCCTCCGGAAGGAATGTCCGGCCCAAGACGGCATTGACTCCGAGCACTTTGAAATAGTTGCCGGTAACCAATTCGCCCGAAACCGTCTCTGCCTCGTCGCCTGTGCGCAGGCTCGTGGGAAGGCGAGCAAAGGCCAACAGGCCTGAGAAGACCTCATTGTGGTCTCGATAGCACTCATAGTCCGGGTAGGAGATGCTCTTGAAACGCCCGGTACCCTTCGTGGTGTAACGATAAATTGAAACTAGTTGCTCAGATCTTGGGACGGGGAGGGGACGCAACAAAATGGCATTGAGCAGGCTAAAAACAGCAATGTTCACCCCCAGCCCCAGACCGAGCATCAACACTGCCACCGCCGTATAGCCGGGATGCTTCGTAAGCATTCGAATGGCGTAGCGCAGGTCATTAAGCATCGTGGTTCGGGGTTAGGGGTTTGTGGTTAGAGAGTACCGCAAGCGTTTCAGCATTTTTTGCACATCGGTCAATAATGTAATAACGTCTTCAACATCCGTACCAGCACAATAGCCAAGATCCAAACACAAGCGAATCTGGGTGTCGAGTTCTGCGGACGAGCCCTCAGCATGCGAGAGGAACTGGATGTATTCGCCCGTAGTGTTTCTGGCCTGGCCTTCGGCGATGTTTGACGGAACGGAAACGGCCGCCCTTCGCATCTGCGACACCAAGCCGAACTTCTTTTCGGATGGGAATCGGTTGGTGAGCAAATAGATCTGCTTGGCCAGCTCCATAGCCTTCTGCCAGACGTGCAAATCCTTGTAGTCTCTAATCGGTTTCCGAGCACTAGACTCACTCATGTCAGCTGCCTCCTCTCGTATGCGAATCGCGAACTCCGTATCCCGAACCACGGTTTCACTCGTACCGCAAAGCCACCAGCGGATCTACGCGCGAAGCCCGGCGGGCCGGGATGTAACATGCCAGCAACGCCACAGTGCTCAGAAGCAATGCACCTCCGGCAAAAGCGACACCATCGGTAGCACTGACTTGAAAGAGGAAGTGCGTCAGCACCCGCGTCATGAAAGAGGCAGCAATCAAGCCTGCAATCACGCCGAAGCCGATCAGCTTCAGCCCCCGTTTGAGCACTAAGCCAATGACCGTGGAAGGCTGTGCTCCCAAGGCCATTCGAATACCGATCTCGCGAGTTTGCCGGGCCACGGCATAAGCCATGACACCGTAAGTGCCCACCATCGCCATGACCCAGGATAAAATCGAAAAGGTCCCCAACACAAACCATATCAAACGCCGCGGCATTACCGACTCGCGAAGCCGTTGCTCCATGGTTTGGACATTGAAAACGGACTGGTCCGGGTTCATCGCCAGAATTCTCTTTTGCACGGCCTCACCCAGCAGCGCGGGTTGGGCCGTAGTGCGGATTGCCAGAAAGAGCTGCGATTCGGGATGCTGCATCCACGGCTGGAGGATCCTGGGTTTTACCTCGTTTTCAAAACCTGCTTTCCGTATGTCGCCCACAACTCCTACCACGGTGTGAGCAAGCGGGTCAGTGGAATCGACGCTGCGGACCTGTTGACCGATGGGATTCTCACCCGGGAACCATTGGCGCGCCGCCCTCTCATTGAGGATGACCACGGGTTCGGTGGTCTCTCGATCCGCCCAAGTAAAGCAGCGGCCCCGCAGGAGCGGAATCCCCATGGCTTGCGGGTAGCTGGGGCTGATCGTTTCAAAATCAACGTAGATCGGTGTCGATTGGCCCTTGATCATGACATCCGAACCCATCTCAATGGAAGTGAAGGGGGCAAACAGGCCGACCCCCACCGACTCCACACCTGGCACGCTTTCAATCTGCTGGACGAGATCTCGAACCGCGGCCGCCAGTTGTACCGAGTTACTAAGAGGCGCGTCTTCGAGGGAAAGCTCCATCGTGATGACGTTGTCAGGATTGAACCCCAAGGGGACCGCCTGGAGCCGGTAAAGACTCTTAGTGATCAACCCAGCTCCGATCAAGAGAGATAGCGCCAGGGCCAACTCAGTCACGACCAGCAGGTTCCTGACGACAGACCTCCCGGCGGGATTGCCGGTGCCGGTCTTCAAGAGCTCGTTTAGATTCCATCTGCTGCTAACGAAGGCAGGCGCCAAGCCGAACACTATCCCGGTAAGCATGGATATCATCGTCGCAAAGCCGAGCACCTCAAGGTGAAGGCCTGCCTGCCTCAGGCCGACGATCTGGCTACTGACATCACCCGGCAACATAGCCAGCAACAGATTCACACTCCACACAGCGACCAAAAGTCCCAAGACTCCACCCAGCAATGCCAGTAATACACTTTCGGTGAGCAACTGCCGGAGCACCCTCGCGCGGCTGGCACCCAGGGTAGCGCGAATCGCGATCTCGCGTTCGCGGGCTGCCGCTCGCACCAGCAAGAGATTGGCAACATTGGCACAGCTAATCAGCAGGACAAGCGTGACGGCCCCCAGCAAGACAATGAGGCTGAGCCGCGAGTTCTCCACCAGTTCGTCGTGCAACAGGCGGAGGCCGACCTCATACCGATCCTGGAGCGGCCTCTGCGCCTGGATCTGGCCTAGAAGCACATCAAGGCTGGCTTGGGCCTGCTCCTTGGAGATGCCCGGTTGGAGCCGGGCGATCACTTTCAGGCTGAATCTCTCGCCCACCGGCTCTGTATCCAGCACCAAAGGGGTCCACATTTCGGTGCCGAGAGGAAATTGGAAATCCTGAGGCATGACACCGACCACTGTGTAAGGTTCTCTATCCAGAGTGATTGCCCTGCCCAACGCCGTGGGGTCTCCGCCGAACCGGCGCCGCCAGAAGCCGTAACTTGTGATCACTATATGATGGTTGCCACGCCGGTCATCACCAGAAACGAAAGTGCGGCCCAGCGCCGGCCGGACCCCAAGCAACGGGAAGAAGCTCGTGGAAACACTGGCCACGCGAATCCGCTCAGGTTGGCCGATCCTGGTCAAGTTCATATCCTGTTCCAGAATGCGGGCCACGTGCTGAAAAACGCCGGTTTGATGCCGCAGGGCATTGAAGAAGCTGCCGCGAACTCCGGGCGTCTCCGGCGTCAACCGGAGAGGCCCTCGCTCCTCAGGCGGGATGCGAAATTTTCCGAACAACGCCACTAGTTGTTCAGGATCCTTGTAGGGCAGAGGCCGAATCAACACGGTATGAATCAGGCTGAACGCAGCAGTGTTAGTCCCGATGCCCAGTGCCAGGATGCATACCACAACCAGGGCAAAACCCGGATTGTGGCAGAGAGAACGAAAACCATATCGGATGTCCTGAAAAAGCGTGTGCATTGAGCCCATCTCTTTTCTATTGCCAATTTCCTATTGCTGATTGCCGATTTAACCAGTCAAGGAACCTTTCCGCTCATACTGATTCGGAAATTGGCAATCGCAAATCGGCAATGTCTTCATTCGTACCTTAGCGCCACTAGCGGATCCACGCGCGAGGCTCTTCGGGCTGGCAGGACGCAGGCCAGCAGTGACACGCAAATCATCAAGGCTGCGACCCCTGAAAAAATCAGCGGGTCAGTTGGACTGACGCCGACCAACTCGCTGGAGAGCCACCGGGTTAAAGCCAAAGCACCTGCCCCACCCAGCATTAGACCGACCAGGGTGAGGACCATTCCCTGGCCCAAAACCATTCTCAGGATATCGCTGGTTTTAGCTCCCAGCGCCTTCCGAATACCAATTTCCTGTAGGCGCTGGGAAACCGAGTAGCCCACGACGCCATATATGCCAATCATTGCTAAGAGTAGAGCCAGGACGGCAAATACTCCCATCAGTGACATTATCAGGCGCTGTCTGGAGAGATTGCGGGAAAGTACCATTTCCAGAGTCCGAATGTCGGCAACAGCCAGAGTACTATCCAAAGCCCGCACCTGCTGACGCACGGCCACCACCAAGCTTACGGGTTCGGTATTTGCACGGATTATTAAATGCATCTCACCCGAGGGTGCCTGAAAAGAACAAAGGTAATAATGAGGCTGGGGTTCGATGGCCAGCCCATCCTGCCGGACGTCGCTCGCAATTCCCACAATGGTGAATGACGTCATGTAAATATGAATGCGCTCCCCCAGCGCATCCTGATTGCCCCAATATTTGCGCGCCATGGACTCATTGATGACAGCCACCGGCAGGCTTTTCATCGAGTCTTGTTCAGTAAATCCCCGGCCTCGTTTTAAGGCGATCCCCAAGGTCTGAAAAAACCCGGGGCTTACAAACTGCACCATTTCACTAGGCTGCTCCTCCGGCTTTGGATCGGGGCGGCCTTCGATGTTGAAGTTCCACTCATATCCCCCCTGGGTGGGCAAATGACTTGTGGAAGCGGAGGACTGAACTCCTGGCAGGGAAGCCACTCGCTCCAACAATTGCCGGCAGAGTTCAATCCGCTTGAATGGGTCTGGAAATAGGGCGTTGGAAATGGGAACCGTCATCGTCAGCATTTTTTCTTTGGAGAAACCCGGGTTTGTCAACCAGAGCCGCACAAAACTCTTGATCAAGAGGCCTGCCCCCACCAGCAAGACTAGCGAGAGGGCCACTTCTGAAATCACCAGTAAACTCTTGAGCCGACGGTGAGCGAAACTCGTTGAAGCGGTCCGTCCTGATTCTTTGAGTGACTGGTTCAGATTTACACGGGAAGATTCCAACGCCGGCACCACGCCGAAAACCACTCCCGTCAACAATGAAATCAAGAAGGTGAAGGCCAGGACCCGCCCGTCCAACGACGAAGCCGGCATATTCAGATCGGTTTCGACCAGGAAACCATTGATCAGGTTGCATCCCCAAGAAGCCACTATCAACCCGACCGCCCCGCCCACCAGGGCCAGGAGCAGGCTTTCCGTGAGTAATTGACGTACCACTCTCATCCGTCCGGCACCCAGGGCGACACGGATGGACAGCTCTTTCCCCCGGCTGGTCGCACGGGCCAACAGCAGGTTGGCCACATTGGCGCAGGCAATGAGCAGCACAAATCCCACGGATGCCAGCAAAGGGAGCAGGGTAACCCGAAAATGCCCGGATAAGAATTCATGAAGCGGTAGCACCCGGGTGCGGAGACCTGTGCAGTCCCCTGGATCTTGTTTTTCCAGGTTTTCCGAGATGAGACTCATGGCTGCCTGGGCCTGGTTCAGGTCAACTCCGGATTTAAGACGAGCCAGAGCAATGAAAATGTGGTTTCCCCGGTGAGCCTGCTTGAAGAGACTGGGAGTAAAGGGAAACCAAATAGCAGGCGTGGTGTTGACCTCCATCAATTTGTTTGCGAGTTGGAAATCCGGTGGCAGGACACCCACCACCGTATAAGGTTCCCGGTCAATGATGATTGACTGCCCAATGGCATCGATGCGCCTCCCCAGGTGCTGTTGCCAGTAACCATAGGTTACAAGGGCCACTGGAGCGCCGGAAGGGGAACATTCTGACGGCAGAAAATTGCGCCCAAGCACTGGTATCACCCCCAGCGTCGGGAAAAAACCATCGGATACAGATGCTGTTGCGACTTGCACAGCTTCTCCAGCGGCCGCAACATTGGCATTCTTGGCGGTGTAAGCACCCATCTCTTCAAAGACGTGGTTGGAGGACTTCCAGTCCAGAAAATTTGGAAGGGCGACATGCATCTGTTCTCTCCCCAGGGTGCGGACATACTCGTCCTCGAGGGCCACCAGGCGATCGGGCTCTCGAAAGGGCAATTGGCGAAGCAAGGCCGCGTTCACCACACTGAAAATGGCGCTGTTAGCTCCAATTCCCAGTGCTAGCGTGCATACCACAACGAGGGCGAACCCAGGATTGCGGCCCAGAGAACGTAAACCATATCGGATGTCCTGTAAGAGCGTCTGCATCGAGCCCAACCCTTTCTATTGCCGATTTCCAATTGACGATTGCCGATTTAACCGGTCATCGAATCTTTCCGCTCAAACCAATTCGGAAATTGGCAATCGCAAATCGGCAACTTCTTCATTCATACCTCAGAACCACCATTGGATCGACTCGACTGGCACGGCGAGCCGGAACATAGCTCGCCAGCAGAGCCACTGATATCAGGAAGAGTGGCACACCCACAAAGGTCACCGGATCTGTCGGCTGCACTCCGTGCAGCAAGCTTGAGAGGATCCGGGTCACAGCAAGAGAAATAATCAAGCCCAGCCCAATCCCCAATAAAATCAGCTTCAATCCCTGGCCGAGCACTGTACTGAGGACACTCTGCGGCCTGGCCCCCAGCGCCATGCGTATACCGATTTCCTGTGTCCGCATGGAAACTGAGTAGGAGATGACTCCATAAATTCCTAATACGACCAGGAGGAGCGCCACCACCGCAAAGGAACCCATCAGGTAGATGGCGGCTTTCTCGACCCAAACGCTATCCGCCACCAGTTTTTCCATGGTTCGAATGTTGGCTATCGGTTGATAAGGATCCAACCCCTGAATCTCCCGTTTTAAGTCGGAGACCATGCTGAGAGGCTCTACTATAGTGCTGACGACCAGGTTCATGTTGTTAGAAGGATATTGGGCCAAGGGGACACAGATTTCCGGGAGGACTCCTACACCCAGACTGAAATACTTAACGTCCCCAACGACGCCAACAATCGTGCTCCAAGCCCCTCCAACAATGCTAATACGTTTCCCAACAGGATCTTCATTGCCCCACTGTGCCCGGGCCAGGGCCTCGTTGATAATGACCACTGGCGCCGAGTTTTTCCGATCCTGCTCTGTGAATGTGCGTCCTTGCTTCAGCGGTATCGAAAGAGTAGAGAAGTAGCGGGGGCTGACGATGTGGTAGTTTGCACTGAGATCCTGACCGGGAGCAGGTTTGGGCCGCCCTTCAATGGCATAACCCATATGGACATTCTGGTGACCCATAGGCACGCTGTTGGTCAAGCCGGCTGACTGCATGCCCGGCAATGCTTCGACTCGACTCAGCAATTGTTCGAAGAAAAGTGCCTGCCGGTCCGCATCGGGGTATTTCCCCTGAGAAAGTGTCAGGGACAGGCTGATGGCCTTTCCGGCATGAAAACCCGGGTCGAATTTCAAAAGCCGCTGGAAACCCCTGAACAAGAGGGCTGCCGCTATCAAGAGCACCAGAGAAAGTGTCATTTCACAGACTACCAGGGAGTTTCGGAACCAGCGTCTGGAATGACCAGCCGTGGTACCCCTGCTTCCAGCCTTCAGCGCTTCGTTCACGTTGGACTTGCAACTCTGGAATGCCGGCGCCAAACCAAAAACAATCCCCGCCAGCAGAGCGGTCAATAAGGCAAAGCCGAGAACTCGAGGATCGACCTGGATCAGGGGAACTGCGATAGGGAGATTGAGAGTCAATAAATAAGCATCGATCAAATCGCATGCCCAATAGGTCACGAGAAATCCGAACCCTCCACCCAGCAGCGCCAGAACGAGGCTTTCGACCAACATCTGCCGCATAAGGCGAAAACGACTTGCCCCCAGCGCAGACCGCACACCCATCTCGCGTTGGCGATTCGTTGCCCGGGCCAATAGCAAATTGGCGATATTGGTGGAAGCAATCAAAAGAACGCACCCTACCGCTACCAGCAGGATCAGCAGAACCGGCTGTAATGGACCATAGATCCCTTCGTGGATTCCATCGACTTCCACACCCCAGCCGGAATTGGACTCGGGGTACATCTGCTCAAGGCGGCTGCCAATCGTTCGCATTTCAGCCCGAGCTTGGTCCAGTGATACACCGGGCTTGAGCCGTGCAATGGGCAGTAGAAAGTGGTTACCACGTTCGGCCTTTTCATGGGGCGTAAGAGCTAGAGGGACCCATAGCTTGGGCTGGAAAAGGCGTTCTGATGTGGCTGGCATGACTCCCAGGACGACGTGGGGATGACCGTCCAGCAGGAGAGTCTGACCCACGACTTCAGGCCGGGCTCCAAAGCGGCCCTCCCAAAGCTGTTGGCTAAGGAGAACCACCCGCTCTCTTCCTGGGGTGCACTCTTCAGACAGAAAAGTGCGGCCTAATCTGGGGCTGACACCGAGGACAGAGAAATAACCTGATGTGACTCGAAAGCCTGCAACGCGCTCCGGTTCTCCCTCTCCAGCCAGATTCAACTCAATTGGCGCCAGCGCGGCGATTTCTTCAAATGCACGACTCTGACTTCTCCAATCCGAGAAATCCGGATAAGACGCGACGGACTTTTCATCGCCCATCACCCGCGGATTGCTGCTCATGACCGTCACCAGCCGTTGTGATTCGCTAAAGGGGAGAGGCCGGAGCAAAAGGGCATTCATGACGCTGAAAATGGCGCTGTTGGCCCCTATGCCCAGGGCCAGGATGACTATTACGCAGATGGAGAAACCGGGATTCCGGTAGAGGAGACGAAAGCCGAAACGGATATCGTTGCAAAGGGAGCCCATATGATACCTCCTAAAAACACCTATGAGGAACCCTTAGGAAGGCATTTGCACGCGGGATTCCAATTTTCTGTTGGTCTTAAATTGTTGGAATAACTGAAGTGTTCTAGGTTTGGCGTCTATGAATGTGCGGTTTTGGGATCGGACCGTCCAGGATTGGGACGCCTTCCTGATTGGTGCTGGCGCATTCCCGATTGCTGATTGCCCTTCTTGCAGGTCATCGAAGCACTAACATTCTAATTCGGCAATCGAAATTCGAAAATCGACAATTCCGTCATTCGTACCGCAGGGCCACTATGGGGTCGACCCTGGCGGCCCTTCGGGCGGGAAGGTAGCAGGCCAGCAACGCAACAGTAGTCAACACAGCCAGTGCCAGAACAAAAACCATGGGATCGAGCGGGTCAACCTTGAATAGCAGGCCGGACAGAAACCGGCTAGAGAGAAGAGCCACAACAGTACCCAGAAGCAATCCGGCCGAAAGCAGGACCAGTCCCTGCCTCAAAACCGACTGAAGAAGATCAGTCGGCCGGGCGCCCATAGCGATGCGGACACCAAGCTCCCGAGTGCGCTCGGAAACGGAATGAAACAGAACGCCGTAGACACCAACCGCGACCAGCACGAAGGCGATTGTCCCCATAAAGGTCATCAGTAACACCACCAGTTGATCTTCGACGATGCCACTGGAGATTAGGCGCCTCATAGTGCGGATATTAACCATGGGTTGACGGGGGCTCAGCGCCTGTATTTCCCGCCTGATGGCTGTCACCAGGTCCAGAGGATCGGTGGTGGTCCGCACAATGAGCTTCATGCCGGACCAGGGTGCCTGAGGATGAGGAACGTAGATGTTGCTAGTCGGTTGGCCTTTGAGGCCCAACTGCTTGACATCGCCAACGACTCCGACGATGGTGCGCCAGCCGTCGTCGAAATCCAGTCGTGCTCCAATTGGGTCCTGATTGCCAAAGTGATCCCGCGACAAGGTCGCACTGATGACAGCAACCCTCATGCTGGTCTCGTTGTCCTCGGGCGTGAAGCTGCGTCCTTTCAAGACGGGGATACCCATGGAGGCGAAATACCCCGAACTCACGCTAGCAACACAAGACAAAGATTCTTGTCCGGGATGAGAGTCTGGCTGTCCCTCGATACGGAATGGCCCTCTACCTACTGTTTCAGACATGGGGAGATCGCTCACCACATCGGCAGACCGCACTCCGGGCAAGGCGGCAATCCGGCTCAACATCAGACGGACATAGCTGACCGGATCGAATTTGCCGGGTTCCAGCGGCACAGAGGCCGTAAGCATCTTTTCCGGAATGAACCCTGGATCCACGTGAGTCAACCGAATAAAACTCTTGATTAGTAGACCTGCTCCGGTGAGCAACACTACCGAAAGGGAGACTTCGGCAATCACCAACATCTGGCTGAATCGACGCCGGGACAAACTGGCCGTAACACTCTGAGCCCCCTCTTTTAATGCTCCAGCCAGGAAAGCCCCGGAAACTCGCAAGGCAGGTGCAAGACCGAAGACTATCCCTGTAAACACACTGATTAAGATCGTAAATCCCAAAACCCGGCCGTCAATTTCCAGGAGCGGCATTCCAATATTGACATTCATCCCCGGTGTCCCCAGGTTATAGTCGCTGAGCGAAACTCCGAGGAAATCTACTGCCCACTGGGCCAGAACCAAACCCAGAGCCCCACCCGCTAATCCCAGCATGAGGCTTTCTGTCACTAGCAGGCGCACCATGCGCACCCCGGTTGCCCCCAGAGCCACACGGATGGCCATTTCCTTCTCTCTTCCGGAAGTGCGAGCCAAAAGCAGATTTGCGATATTAAAACAGGCAATCAACAGGACCATGCCAACTGCCAGCATGAGACTGAACAAAGCAGGTCGGGTTTTTCCGTACATGGATTCTCGAAGGGGTTCAGCAAGAAACTCCACTTGAGAATTCGAGAAGGGTTGTTGCCTGGAAAAATCTCGGGCGAGCATGTCCAACTCTGCCTGAGCCTGGTTGAGGCCAATTCCCTGTTTGAGACGTGCCATGCAGTGGGCGCGCCAGGAGACGGGTGCATTGCGCATGGCCGGGGGAAGCCGGTCCGGGGGAATCACCGGGGTGGTATCCATGGGGAGCCACATCTCGGGTTCATACTGCCCCCAGCCCAATTGAAAAGCAGGGGGGAAGATCCCGATTACTTGATAGCTGGTGCCATAGCCAAGATCGCCGGTTTGACCGACAGCTTGAGGGTTGGAGCCAAACTGCCGCTTCCAAAGCCCATGACTCAAGATCACTGAATGGGAATCTCTCCCTGTCGCCAATTCCTGTGGCGAGAAAGGACGGCCCAATATTGGTTGAATTGCCATCATTCTAAAAAAGCCGGCTGAGCCCATGGCTCTGGGGACAACTTCCGGAGTACCTCCCGCTGCCAAACTGGATCGCCCATCCGGGGTGTAGACTCCAATTTCTTCAAACCCATGGTTATGTTTCTGAATGAAATCAAATTCAAAGCCGGAGATGAAACTCCTGCCTGCGGTACCGGGTTGTTTCTCCCAAAGAGCCACCAGCCGGCCCGAGTCTTTCAAGGGCAAGGGTCGAAAAAGGAAGGCATTGGCCAAAGTGAAAATGGCGCTGTTGGCGCCAATGCCCAGGGCCAGCGTCAGGAGAATAATGGCGCTAATTCCTGCGTTCTTTCGAAGCATTCGCCAACCGTATCGGATATCTTGGGCCAGAGTGTCCATAAGGGAACCTCTCATTTCCGATTGCCGATTTGCAACTGCCGACTGCCATTCTGGCAATTATTTGAACCACAGGTACGCATTCCAATTCGGCAATCAGAAATCGGTCATCCCTTCATTCGTACCGCAGCGCGTCCATGGGATCCACCTGCATGGCCCGGCGAGCAGGGAAATAACACGCCATCAACGATACCAGAGTCAGCAAAACAGGCACGCCTGCGAAAACCAGGGTGTCAGTGGGGCTCACTCCGAACAACTGACTGCTGAGCCATCGCGTCAAACCCCAGGCCACCAGCAACCCGCACCCTAAGCCGATCACGACATGCCCTAAGCCTTGTTTCAAGACCAGCCTTAGAACGTCCCAAGGGCTGGCGCCAATCGCCATGCGGATCCCCAGTTCCTGGGTCCGTTGCGAGACAAAATAGGACATGACTCCATAGAGTCCCCCGGAGGCCAAAACCAGTGCTATTCCGGCGAATAGGCCTGTCACGATCATTAAGAACCAGCGCAAGGAAAGCCGGCGTATCAGGACCATCTCCATAGTTCGAATATTGGAGACGGGCTGGTCTGGATCTACACTGAACACTTCTTTCTTCAAAAGCCTGGCGAGGCCGAAGGGATTGGCACTCGTGCGAACCACCACATGCATTTGATAGATTGGCTCCTCATACGGTTGGAACGCGCACAAGTAAGCTTCCAGCAGCGGGGGATAATCCGGGTTGCGGTGCTTGATATCATCGACCACTCCGATCACGGTTTTAAAGGAATCACCCAGGTATACCTGCTTTCCGACGGGATTGTCATTCACCCAGTGTCTTCGGGCTAAGGCTTCGCTAAGAACCACTACCTTTGCTCCCTTTTCATTATCGAAATCGGTGAACGTGCGGCCTTTCTGAAGCCGGATTCCCATCGTCTTGAAATAATCGGGGCTGACCGCCCTCCACCAGCAAATCTTGGGGGCATTGGGGGTCGGCTGGAGAAATCCCCCCCGAACATAACTCCCAACGTCTGCTTCCGGGTCCATCTGAAAATTACCGTCTGCAATGAAGCCAGCCAGAGATTCCGTTCCCGAAAGCGGCAGGCAACTGGTCAAGGCTGCTGATTCCACTCCTGGCAGGTTTCGAACCCGTTCGATTGCCTGCTCGAAATAGTGCATCCGTTGCGAACCTTCCGGGTATTGCGACGGGGACAGGGAGATGGTCGTGGTTAGAATGTGGTCGGTCCGAAATCCCAGCGGGACCTGGAGCAAGCGATAGAAACTCTTCATCAACAAGAAGGCGCCGATCAATAAGACCAGCGACAACGAGACCTCCGCCACGACCAGCAGACTCTTCAACCGCTGTTGAGCTTTCTTGGTCGTCATGCTGCGACTGCTTCCGCGCAACGTTTCCTGCAGGTGAACCTTGGAAGCATGCCAGGCGGGGGCAAGGCCAAAGAGAGTTCCAACCAGCAAGGTCAAAAGTAGTGTGAATCCCAAAACCGGCCAATCGATTTGGATGAAGGGCCAGAATAAATTGGCCTCTGCACAGAAGGAATTGATGACGGACACTCCCCAGGAAGCTAGCAGGAGACCGGCCAATCCTCCCAATGCTGCCAGCAACCAGCTTTCCGTGAGCAACTGTCTCAAAATACGGTGGCGACCGGCTCCCAGCGCGGCACGGATGCTGATCTCCCGTTCCCTATCCATGGCGCGCGATAAGAGCAGATTGGCCACGTTGACGCAGGCGATACACAAGACCAATCCCACGGCCACGAGCAAAATCCATAGAGCTTTTTCCTCGATGGCTTCCAGAGGAGGGGCTTTGAGTCGACTGACCCTGACTTCCTGATCTCGGTAGGCTTTCGGATATTGAGTGGCCAGGCGTTGCCCAATCAGCGCCATATCGGACTGCGCTCGCTCCAGCAGAATACCCGGTTTCAGGCAGGCCAGACAGGAAAGTTCACGGGCTTCGCGGGGAAACTTGGAGTACTCAGAGGTCATGGGGACCCAGGCTTCAACGGGGCGTTCTTCCCAATAGAGCCTGTAGCTGACCGGCATGATTCCAACAACAGTGTATGGACGACCTTCAATTTTGACTTGCTGCCCCAACGCCTCCGTTCGGCTGTTGAACCGCTGCTTCCAGAGGGACTGACTGATAACAATCGCCTTGGCAGCACCGGGCTTAAATTCTTCCAACAAGAAAGGACGACCGATGGCTGGCATCACGCCACCCACAACAAAATAGTCCTCCGAAACTGCTGAGATGGCCAACCTTTCCGGCTCCGCATTTTCCGAAGTCAGATTGACCTCTTTTCCATCAAAAACCGCAATCCCCGTGAAAACTTCACTCTGCGTTTTCCAGTCGACAAAGGTAGGATAAGAAACTCTTATCCATTCGTCATCCGCACCAGAACGAACGTGGCGTTCCCCCAGCCTGACCATGTGCCGCTGCCCCCTGAAGGGCAGCGAATTGAGCAGGACCGTATCGATGACACTAAAAATGGTGGTATTGGCTCCAATCCCCAGAGCTAGTGTCACGACAACAAGCATGGTGAAAAGCGGATTCTTGCGCCATAAGCGCAACCCATGACGAATGTCTTGAATGAAGATGTTCATGGAATATCTCCAAGAAGGTGCTAGGTGTCAGGTGCCAGGGGCCATGGTCACGTTTTCTTCTTGAGACTATGAATCAGACCTGCCAGCATTTTCCCCACCTCTGCACTCAGGGTGAGTAATGGTTGTATTCCCGTTTCAGAGACATAAGACAAACGCATTGAGAGAAGTAAGTGGGTCTCCAACTCCATCAAAGAGCCATTGGCCATCGAAAGGTGATGCAAGTAATCTCCAAGATGTTCACGTCCGTGGCCTTCAGCAATGTTGGCTGGAACCGACACAGCAGACCGTTGTAGTTGGCTCATAAGACCGTAAAGCTCACACTTGGGGAGCAGGCCAGCCAGCCGATAGGTTTCAACAGCAAGATCCATGGCCTTTTGCCACACAACCAGATCTCGATAGCAAGTGACTGTCATCTACTAATCTCATTCATCGAATTTGAGTTTCGTCAGGTATTCTGTATCTGATAACTGACACCTGACCCCTGACACCTATTCGTATCTCAGCGCTTCCATCGGGTCGACCCCTACAGCTTTCTTTGCCGGGACAAAGCAGGCCAGCACTGCAGCAATCGTCAGCAGTAGTGGGACTCCCACGAAGACAACCGGGTCTGATGGGGTCACTCCGTAAAGCAATCCGCTGAGGCCGCGTGTGACAGCCAGGGCTCCCACAATGCCGATGCTGATGCCGACCAGTGTTACGAAAACTCCTTTTCGAACGACCATTTGGAGGACTTCCGCCGGTTGAGCCCCAAGCGCCATGCGGATACCAATCTCACGCGTACGCTGGCTCACCGCATACGCCGTCAGCCCATAGATCCCGACAATCGCCAGGACCAATGCCAGCAGGGCGAAGGCACTTAGCAGGGCCATGGACAAGCGCTGCGGCATCACCGAATCGGAAATGACCTGGTGCATGGTTTGTACATTGGCTATTGGCTGTTCCTTGTCGATGGCGAGGACCTCTTGCCGGATGGCGGCACTCAATGCTACCGGATCCGTCAGAGTCCTCACGACCAAATTCATTCTCGGCCATGGCTCCTGAGTGTGCGGAAGAAAGATACCTGGCTGAACTTGAGAGCCCAAGCTCTGAAGCCTCACATCTTTGACCACTCCCACTATCTCGCGCGGCGTAGATGTGGCAGGCAGAGTACTCAGGCGTTTCCCGATGGGATTCTGGCCTGGGAAGTAACGCCTGGCCATGGTCTCGTTAATTAAAATCACCGGGGGTTTGTCTTGGGTGTCCTGTTCAGAGAAGCTCCGGCCGCTGACCAAGGGGATGGACATGGCCTGGAAAAAACCGCGTGTCACGACACGAAAATCTGCGGAAGGTTCATGTCCGGGCTGCGCAGGAGGAAGACCTTCGATGTGGAAGGACCCGACGTTGACGCGCATATTCAGGAAATTGGACCGTAACGGCAGGATGCTGACCGCGGCCGCTGATTTCACCCCGGGCAATCCTTCCACTTTCTCCAGCAACGCCCTGTAAAATGCCAATCTCTGGTGCTCTTCACGATACTTCTCGCCCGGCAAGGCCAGGGTCATGGTGAGAAGATTGTCGGCCTGGAACCCGGGATTGACAGCCACCAATCGGATGAAGCTCTTTGTCAACAACCCGGCACCGATTGAAAGGACCAAACTCAGGGCCACTTCGCCCACCAGCAGTAAACTGCGGGTTTTTTGGCTACCCGAACCCGGTGCATTTTTTCCACCACCCTCTTTGAGAGTCTCTGCAAGTTCGCCTCGCGAGGCCTTAAATGCGGGAACGATTCCGAACAAAAGCCCGGTGGCCAGGGAGACTCCCAGCGTAAACACCAACACCCGCGCATCGATGTCCATGGATGTTAAACGCGGAATGTAATCGGGTAGCTGACTACGAAGAGTTCCCACTCCCCAACCGGCCAGCAGCAGGCCCAACAAACCACCACCGAGAGCCAAGACCACACTCTCCGTGAGGAGTTGCCGCACCACACGCCAGCGATCGGCCCCCAGGGCAACACGAATCGCGATCTCTTTCTGTCGCGCTGAAGCTCTTGCCAGCAACACTCCAGCCACGTTGGCGCAGGTAATCAAGAGCAAGAATCCGACTG
>JBGOTQ010000084.1:0-21954 GCA_041476565.1 Terriglobia bacterium
ACACAAAAGCCGAACAACCAGATCTAAACACACAAAAACACTATTAACCAAAACCACCATCATCAGATCTATGGCGTAGGCGGCTATCAAGGGCAGAGCAATGGTGGAATCACAATAGCAGACTACCGAGTCAGGTAACTTGTCGGGATCGACTTTCCCCCAGCTAACTGCCTCACTGGGCGTTGCGCCGGAAAGGCCCCCAGTATCGGGACGGGCATCGGTGATCTGGAGAAAGTAATCGTGCCCTTTCTCTGAAATCCCGAGGATCTCCTGCAACTGGGGCTCAGTTTGAAGAATGAAATTTTTTGGCGACCCCCCACCAACGATGAAGACAGCACTTTTCCCTCCAGAACGCTTGGCTCCCAGGACGATTGCTGCGGTCTCATTGACGTCAGCCGTTACGTCCAATTTGAGCTGATTTCCTTCCAGTGCCTTAGCGGCGATATTCATCCCGATGGAACTGTCTCCAGGTGACGAAGTATAAACCGGCACACCGCATCGGTAAGCCGCCGCCAGCAGGGACTTTCGCTTCAAGCGCAGGACTTTCTCTCTCCTGTCAACGTACCGGCCGACCCGATAATGAAACTCAGCAGTACTCATTTCTTTTTGAAATTCCTGGGCACTGATCACCTCGCGGAAGAAAGCGTCGGTGGAAAGCAGCACATGAAAATCGAAAAAAATATCGTAGATCCGAACGACCCCTTGTTTGCGGAGTACCACATCATCCACTTGATGAGTTCCCCGGTGAAGGCTGAGCCCAATCCCAAAATGAGTATCATGGTAGAGGTTGGCACCCGTGCTGACAATCCAGTCCACAAATCCATTTTCAATGAGTGGGACCAAAGTAGAAACACCCAGCCCTGCAGGAGTCAGCGCGCCGGACAACGTCATGCCCACAGTCACGTTAGTCTGCAACATGCGCTCTGTGTAAAGCCGGGCTGCCTCATTCAGCCGAGCGGCATTGTAAGCGGCAAAGACGTGATCGACCAGAGCCTGAATCGTCATTTTGGGGTGGATGCTGACCGGATTGATTTTCTTTCCCTTGAGTAACTTGGTCCTGGGCACTGGTGCTCCCTCCTCCTAGCGGTTCTGGAACAGTAGAACCCACTGTCTTAGAAGCTCTGGGAAACTGCGGTATCGGTTGCCTGCCCTGCCCGCCTCGCCGGCCTGCGATTATTCTAAAATTGAGTTCTAGAATTAGCTCCGCTCATTGACTTTCGAGGCCCATCCTCGACAAACTTCCGAATCATACCGGAATCCTGTCTCTGGTGCCAAGTGGTATGCATGCAATGAGATTGACAATTGCCGTCGTCGTACCATAGAATTCATTCGTTGGATCATAGGATAAGAGGACTGAGAATAGTGATCCTATGATCCGCGAAAATCCTGCCAGGCTTGGGGCTGTAGCTCAGTTTGGGAGAGCGCGTGACTGGCAGTCACGAGGTCGTGGGTTCGATCCCCATCAGCTCCACCAATTAAATCAAATCTCTTCAACAAGCTAATAAACTGATGGAGCAGAAGTCTCTTTCGTTCGTACGGCTTGGTTGCGTCTGGGTTGCGGATTCAAAGGGAAATCTCTTTTTTCTCTTCGGCGGACTCTACCAAAGGGCTAGCATCTCTTATCGTGGGTAGCCAGTTAACGGCTTGACGATTCTCGCCTGGGACCGGTGACCGTATACATCAACTGTCATCTTGGTGCTCGTGTGCCCAAGCTGCTCTTTGACATAAGCTAAGGATTCGCGATTCTGAATTAGCCGGGAGGCGTAGGCATGCCTCCAATCGCAAAACGTGATCTTCCGAAGTCCCGCCTTCTCCAGGCCTCTGTAAAAGTGCCGGTTTTTGACGTTCTGTAGATCGACCCGATTGCATACCTCGTTGATAAAGACCAACCCGGGGATTTCGTTGTTTCTTGCAGGTCCCAAGTGAACCCGATTTTTTCCAGCCGCCTGATTATGTCCTTTGCCAATGCTCCCACCTGGTACTTGCAGCGCACAAAGTCCTGCCATCTCCCCAACTTGAAGCCTCCTCTCGTCCGAATGTATAATCCCTTATAGCCAGGAGGCCAAAACAAAAATCCTGGATGGTAGGTTAAGCTCATGACCGGCGCCGAATGTCTGCTGAGAACCCTGCTCACCAATGGCGTGGATTTGTGCCTGGCGAACCCGGGCACATCCGAGATGCAATTTGTGGCGGCGCTGGACTGCGTGGGGGGGATGCGCGGCGTGCTGTGCCTGTTTGAAGGGGTGTGCTCGGGGGCGGCGGACGGATACGCGCGGATGGCGCGGAAGCCCGCGGCGACGCTCCTGCACCTGGGTCCGGGGTTGGGGAACGCCATCGCGAACCTGCACAATGCCAAGAGGGCGCGGGTGCCGCTCGTCAACATTGTCGGCGAGCACGCCACGGCGCACCTGCGCTACGACGCGCCGCTCACCTCCGACATTGAAGCGCTGGCCGGCGCAGTGTCGGGCTACGTGAGGGTAGTGGCAAGCGCGGAAGAAATGGGCGCAGCCACGGCGGCCACTGTAAGTGCGGCGCTCAAGCCGCCCGGACAGGTGGCGACGCTGATCGTGCCGGCGGATTTCTCGTGGAGCACTGCGGGAGAGCTGGCGCCCGCGGTGCCCAGGCCCCGGGCGTCAGTGCCGTTGGCAGAGACAGTGCGGGAAGCGGGACGCATTCTGCGCAGCGGGGAGCCCGCGGGGTTGATGTTGGGTGGCGGGGCGCTGCTCGCGCACGGCATGGAAGCCGCAGGGCGCGTATCGAGGGCGACCGGCGCGCGGGTGTTCCTGCACCGTTTCGCGGCGCGGTATGACCGCGGGGCGGGACGTTTCGAGGGGACACGTATCCCGTACTTTCCGGAGCCGGCAGAGGAAGCGCTCTCGGGTCTGAAGCACTTGATCCTGGTGGAGACGCCGCCGCCGGTGTCCTTCTTCGCCTATCCGGGGCGAAGGAGTTGTCCGGCGCCGGAGGAGTGCCTATTCCACACACTGGCGTCCGTCCAACAAGATGGAACGGCAGCGCTCGATGCGCTAACCGAGGAGCTCGGTGCGGAGAAGGTGCAGGCGCCGGTCAGCGTGGGACAGCGTCCGGACATCGCGAGCGGAGGGGCGCTCACTGCGGAGATGATCGGCAGGACGTTGGGCGCGCTGCTGCCGGAGGGCGCGATGATCTCCGATGAGATGGTGTCGTCGGGCGAGCCGGTTTGGGAGGCGTTAAGAACCGCGGCGCCGCACTCCTACATGCCCAATTCGGGTGGGGCCATCGGACAGGGATTGCCGCTGGCCGTGGGCGCGGCGCTGGCCTGCCCGGAAGGCAAGGTGATCGCGCTCCAGGCCGATGGGAGCGGCATGTACACGCCGCAGTCGCTGTGGACCATGGCGCGCGAGAGGCTGGATGTGGTGACGGTAATTTTCGCTAACCGACGCTATCGGATCCTGGACATCGAGATGCGGCGGACGGGGGCGGACGGATTCGGACCGAGGGCGGAGGAGCTGATCGATATTGGACGTCCGGATCTGAATTGGGTGAAGCTGGCGGAGAGCATGGGGGTGGAGGCGGGTCGCGCGCAGACGGCAGACGAGTTCGCGCGGTTGCTGGGCGCGGCCATGGAGCGGAGGGGTCCATGGCTGATCGAAGCGGCGCTGGGTTGAGGAAGCCTACCAGGAGGCGATTCGGCGGACGGTGGAACACATTCCCCATTACAGCATTATAGAACGTGTTTCTCGCGCCACACTTTGTTCAAGCCAGGCCTGAAATTCTTCCGCGGGTTCGAACCTGCGACCTACAGCTCCGGAGATTCCGCTAAGATGGTAGATCCTTGACGATCGGTGACGATTCATGTCGAAAAAGGCGGATTCTAAAGAATTTTTACCGATTAACGAGTAGATTTTTAGTAGATCGAGACGACTTAGAGATTAGCAAAAAAGGACTCTGAAAGGACTCAGATTTCCTCCGCTTGCGTTCTTTGCGGGAGGCCCCGGTCATAGATGAATACTGCGACCAAATCGAATTCGTCAGTGAGCGAAATAAGTTGTCGTCTAATTCGCGTCGCGCAATGGCGTTACGCCGGCGCTTGGGTGATCACTCTCGTAGTGGCTGCCATCGGTGCACTTTTCCTGGGCACACTGGCGTACATCCTCGTAAGGGTCGCGATTTCGCTTCCCGAAGTGTGGAGAACGTATCCCGCCTACCAACGGAGGGAGTTAGGTCTCGTGGATCAGGGCTTATTTGGCATCGGGTTGCAGCTCATGATCTGGCTGCCGGCATCCGTTTATGCGGCCCTGTATGTGCTGCCTTTCATCCTGACGCTTCCAATCAGCTCCCCAGTCATTGGCTTGTGGCAGGCGCCACCGTGCTTCCTGTTTCTGCGCCCTTTTAATCGCGGCCTGCTCTCGCGCGCTCTGAAACGAGTGGCGCGCCGTGATGTCGCGCCATTCGGGCACATCTACACTTTGTCCGATGCCGACATCAACGTCCCTTGGTACGTCAGGATACCAATCTTGCTTGGGCAGTTGGCGCTGTTTTCTTTCCGCATGCGCAGGGTTCGCGTTTCAAAGCAGATCGAGAAACTGAACCGGGCAGTGGGCCGGACTTGGTTGCGAAATATCAATTGGTGTATGTCCTTCGGCAAGGTATTTCCAATAGCCAGTTCCGATGCCTGCTGGAGGGAACTCGTCAGTTGCCTATTGAAGCGAAGCAGCGCTGTAATCGTCGATGTATCGGATCTGCGCGCGAACGTAACCTGGGAAATTGATCAGGCGAAGATTTTTGGCGTCGAATCCCGCATTCTTTATCTCATCTCTTCGGAACGGGTTGACGAGTCAAGCGCTGTGCTTGCGCAAGTGCTCGGAGAGGCAGCTTGTGCTTCCAGGTTGTTTCGCTACGGAAGGAGCGGCCTTGTCGAGCGCGAGCGGTTTACAGCTGCCCTTGCTGAAATGGCCACTGCGGAAGCTGCAGGGAAGAATAGCCAGCAACCCAGGCGCTCAGCGAACCGGCTCGCCATCACTTCCACGGCCGCCTTTGTCGTCGGAATGATTCCTATGCTCGCGCTCGCTTTCCCCGGGTTTGGAGACCAACTTGGCCTGCCGAGATGGAATCCATGGGAGCATCCCGCCTATTGGCCTGGAGTACAGAAGGCAGTCAATGCTGGCGCAGCGGCGGTCGGCACCTTTGGAGCAGCAACATGGATTTTGTTGTTCGTGGCCGCGAAGCGTATCGAAACCATTCGCTTTCTTTTCGTCGTTCAAACCCTCCTATTATTAGCGGCGCCGATTGGTATGCTGGATTGGTAGGCGAGAGTGTTCGCAGCGCCGCAGCTCGTGTCCGGCCGCGCGGCTCTCCAAGCCCTCGCTGGTGAGAGGCAGAGGATGGCTCCTGACCCTTCGTTCCAGCGGACGCCTTCGGCATCCGCTGAACTCAAACCACGGAGTCGACTCGGCCAATCTCCCTGATTCCCAGTCCAGGAAGTCTTCGCGGCAAGCCCGTGACGAGCGGCCTACACCTCTCATTCCCGTCGGACTCCTGCGCGACGCGAAAGCGGACTTCGCTATATTCTTCGTCTGGCAAAGTTCGCTGACTCGTGTCTGCGTAAATTCCCACGCACCCGGAGGTGCCCAGCAGAAATGGCGTCGAGTCAGGATGACCGGGTCACAGCTAAGGCGAGGCGGCATGTGAGGAGCAAGAATCCTGCGCCATTCGGGTCAGTTCTCTGTATTCTCTAAAATCTTTCTTGACATACGAAAGCTTTACTAGTAACGTTTTCGTATATGAGAGGCGAGTTACGCAGACCTACTGACGCCGAACTCGAGATCCTGACCGTGCTGTGGAGCATTGGACCCGCAACCGTGCGCGAGGTTCATAACGTGATCAGTCGGCGCCGTCCGGCGCAATATAGTACGGTGCTGAAATTCATGCAGATTATGACCGAAAAGGGGTTGGTGCGCCGCGACGAGAAGCAGCGGGCGCACATCTACGAAGCCGCTCGGCCGCGCGAGTGGACCCAGCGGCAGCTGGCCGGAGACCTGCTGGAGCGCGCGTTCAGCGGGTCGGCCAAGGCACTCCTGATGGGCGCGCTCTCTGCGCAGAAGACCAGTAAAGAAGAAGTCGCCGAGCTGCGCAAGCTGCTGGATGAATACCGGAAGGGGGAAAAATGAGGCTTTTCGAAACCTGGGTGGAAAATCCGCTGGCCGGGGCGGTCGGTTGGACGCTGCTTCATTCACTGTGGGAGGGAGCGATCATCTCGACTGCGCTCGCGGCGGCGCTAGTGTTGGTCCGGTCGTCGCGCGCTCGATATGCCGCAGCCTGTGTGGCAATGCTTGTGATGCTTGGCGGATTTGGCCTCACTTTGTCGCGCGTGATGCCGGAAGGCGTGCACGGCCTGCGGACCGTAAGAGCGCCCGCCTTTCCCGCATGGAATGATCAAACCGACAAGGAGGCCCCTGGGTCCTCGAATCCGGGCCTTGCCGCAGTTGTACCTTGGCTTTCGCTGTTTTGGATCGCAGGCGTCTGGGTTTTTTCCCTGGGGCATGTGGCCAGCTGGGTATCTGTCTGCCGACTGCGCCGAAGGGGTGTGTGTTGTGCGCCCGAGCGCTGGCAGAAGGAACTCGTCCGCTTGAGTGCCCAGTTGCGTCTCTCGCGGCCGATCCTGCTGCTGGAGTCCTGCCTGGCGGATGCGCCGATGGTCCTTGGCCACTTCCGCCCCTTAATTCTGATGCCGATCGGACTGCTCGCCGGCTTGCCGGCGGGACAGATCGAAGCCATCCTGATGCATGAACTGGCGCATATCCGCCGCTACGATTACCTTATGAATGTATTGCAACGATCGATGGAGGGCCTGTTGTTTTATCATCCGGCGGTCTGGTGGATATCCCGGGTGATCCGCGCCGAGCGCGAATGCTGCTGTGATGATGTGGTTGTCGCGATGAGTGGCAGTGCGCACGAATATGCCGTCGCGTTGGCCGCCCTGGAACAAAACCGTTGGTCCGGCCGCGAACCGGCTGTGGCCGCGACAGGAGGTAGTCTCGTGAAACGCATCCGTCGTCTGCTCTATCCAAAAGTGCCGAATGGCGTTTGGACGCCGTTGTTGGCTGCAGTAATCCTCATAGGAACCGCCGCGGTGGCAATGGCCGCGTGGCGATCGGAGCCGCCTCAGGGAGGTTCCGCCGCTGCGCCCCCGCAGACGGACCGCGCTGAGACCTCACCCTATGACAAATGGCTGAATCAGGAGGTGGTCTACATCATTGACGATGATGAGCGCGCTGCTTTCCAGAAACTGACTGCCGATGAAGAACGGAAGAAGTTCATCGAACAATTCTGGCTGCGTCGCGATCCGACGCCAGGCACAACTGCAAACGAATTCAAAGAGGAACATTACCACCGGATTGCGTATTCCAACGAGCGTTTTTGGACGGCATCCGGCAGGCCGGGCTGGCAGACCGATCGCGGCCATATGTATATTGTCTACGGACCACCGGACGAGATCGAATCACATCCTTCGGGTGGTGTTGACTCGCCGCCGTCTGAGATCTGGCTCTACCGCCATGTGGAGGGCATCGGCGATAACCTGTTCATTACGTTTATAGACCCGACGAAGAAGGGTGACTATCATCTTGCGCCCGGAAACGCCCGGTGAAGAAGAACTCAACGTTTCTACTGCTTGGGGACTCTATCCGCACGACTACAAGCACCATAGGGAGTGCAACGCACGCGCGGAGGACGTTCTCATAGACTGATGGGATACGCGATTCAGGCCATACTCTTTGACATGGGAGACAGCTGCTTCTAAAGTCCGTCGGGAAACTGTTCCCAGGGGTATCGCGGCGACCGTCGTCGCCACTCAACCGCTGGCTACTCGCTTTTCGTCCTCTCAGGACGTCTTCGGCTGTTCATTCCCGCCACTTCTAATTGCATCCGTGGTTTAGGCTTGAAACGGGTCCTGCCCGGTAGTAGATTAGATTTGCACAATAGCTTGATCAGGGTTCAGTGTTCGCGCTCTTCAATGCCTTGCCGGGCGTTGTCCATTTCAATAGGCCACGACTTGAGTCCTGCATGGAGCTTCCGAATTAGGGGGTAGTAGCCTGCCTTTGCTGACAGACGTCCTGTTTCATGGAGATGTAGCATGCCGGTTACCTACTCAATCGACAAGGCTCGAGGAATCATTCGTACTAAGTGTGCCGGGTTTGTGACCCTGGATCAAGTGGTGGATCACTTCCGGATGTTGGAGCAGGATCCCGCCTGTCCCGGTCAGTTGGACGTCTTGTTGGATCTCAGCGAGACAACGTCGCTGCCGGCAAGTACTCAACTCAAGGCTGTGAGTGACGAAATAGGCCGAATTCGTACGAGAATTCAGTTCGATGCTTGTGCCATCGTAGCTAGCAGAGATGCGTTATTCGGTATGGCGCGGATGTTCGAGGTATTTGCAGCAGAACGTTTCCGTGCGACACGGGTTTTCCGAACACACGGTGAGGCAGAGGCATGGTTGGCTTCTCAGCGAATTGATAGTTCGAGCGGACACTCATTGGCAATGTAATTCCCGGCGCAGACTCAAGAGCCATCCCATAAAACACTCATTCCACGTGATGGATTTGTGTCGCTAATCGCAACCCTGGACTTCTTGGTGAAGACCCATGGCTTCAGGAAACTTGCCTCTTTGTTTGATGGGAGTTTGGTTGCCAGGTTTCTTGTTGTCCGCTCTGGCGCAGGACACTCCCAGGGCTTCAGAGAACTCGACGTTGCGCGTAGCGACCCGTCTCGTTCAAGTGGTTGTGGTCGCTGAGACCAGGAACGGTGAACCGGTCCCAGGCCTCACTCGGGAAGATTTCAAACTGTCAGATGGGGGACGTGAAGAGACCATCAGCATATTTTCCACGGGTGTCCCCCAGGCTCCCGTCACGAGACTGCCATCCCTCCCCCCCGATACCTTCTCCAATCGGCTCGAGCGCTCCGACTCGGCATCCTCAAGTGCTACAGTTATCCTGTTCGATGGCTTGAACACCCGCACTGAGGATCAGGCATACGCGCGTGGACAGATCATGAAATTCTTCTCCCAGCTCAAACCGGATGATCGAGTGGGGTTGTATGTTATGGGTCGAGGGCCACGTGTATTGCAGGAAATCGCCGGCGATCCCTCCAACCTGCTAAAAGCCCTGGCAGACTATCGGGGCGAGCTGAACCGAACACTGGAAGCACCGCTCCAAGACCCGGAGATAAGCATGCCGGCTCACTTCGACGCCTGGCTGAGGGAGTTGGCTTTCGGCTTGTTCGACTATTACGCCCATGATCGGGCTTTTCGGACTGTGCGGATGTTGGTGGCCATCGCCAATCACTTACAGCGATTGCCGGGCCGGAAAAATCTGATCTGGGTGTCCGGCAGTTTCCCCGCGTGGCTTGGGTCTAATTCTGTCGTCCTGTGGAGGAGACCCAGCCCGAATCGGCAGGAGTTGTTACCTGAGATCGAGCGAGCGGCCCGAGCTTTGAACAGTGCCAATCTCGCTATATACCCCGTGGACGCCCGGGGACTGATCGCACCTCAAGAGTACAGCGCCGACCGGGCCGTTATCCACCCCCAGATGGGAAGATCCGATTCAGGGACCTTCAGGACTATGGAAATCCTGGCGGAACGCACAGGTGGTCGTGCGTTCTATAATAACAATGACCTGCGCGGCGCACTTCGTCAGGCCTCCAATGACGGCCAGGCTTCTTATCTGCTCGGGTATTATCCAACTCACAAATCCTGGAACGGAAAGTTTCGCGAAATCAAGGTCAAAGTCGCGCGTCCCAACCTGCAATTGCGATACCGTCGTGGCTATTTCGCCCAGCCCGAAGTTCCGAGCGATCCAGAATATAGGCAGGCGGACCTTGACGCGGCGATGTGGAGCCCTCTGGACGCCACCCGCCTTGGCTTGTCAGTTCACGTTAGTGCCTCCGGTCAGGCCTTTGACTTCGATCTGCAGATTGACCCGCGTGACGTCTTTTTCCAGGCCAGCGGCAGCAAATGGGAGTGCGGATTAGACATCTGGTTGGTCCAACTCAATTCCAAGGAACTCCACCTCGACACCCTGGGTCGCATCGCTAACCTGAGTTTGGACCAATCCACTTATGCGCGCTACCTTCAAGCAAAGGAATTACCTCTGACATTGCCTTTAAAACTGCTCCCTGAAACGGTGTTGGTGCGGGTGCTTGTCCGCGATATACACACCGGGGCCCTGGGCTCAGTCACCATTCCAGTAAAGCGAATGGTTTCCAGGTGACCCGGACCTGGCTTGCAGAGAATCCATGTATCTCAACATTTGTAAGTCAAAGACGCAGAACTGTAGAAAACAATTCTGCCAACCCCTCCACATAATCCACTGAACCCCTGAGGCTATGTTGACGATTATCGATACGGGGGAGAATAGTGAGTCCCAGTCTAGTCTGATTGCCTGGAACACGCTAAGTCCGGCTGTCCCATTCGAGAACCAGTATCTCCGTCATCGCTTGGCAGCCAAGTGACTCTCGGTGACAATTTCCCATGCCTGATCACTCTGACCTTTCCAAACAGGAGAAAAAGGGGTCCGACAAACCAGACGCCGGAAGGTTCCTCAACGTCATGTACCGAACCCAACGCGCCAATGCCGGTAACCCAGGCTCAGGAGCGGAGAAGAGCAATGAGCAGCGAAGGATGGAGGATCAGAAGCTTGCCGAGGAATTTGAAATCCACATCGAAGACTTGAAGAACGAGGCAATCAAGCAGTTTGACAAGGAGCTATACGAAGAATGTCTTGGGACATTCCGGTTTCTGTGCGAACTGGACCCGAACAACCAGCTGTTGAGGGACTACCGGGAGCTTTGCGAAAAACTGAGCGGGGGGTCCACTCTCAACTCTTCTAAGGAGCGAAGTAGCTCCAGTTGCACGGTCCCAACTACCAATTCCTTAGATGGATCCTTGACGACAAATGAAATGGCTGGGCATCTTTCCCCCGAGGGATTGCCCGGTGAGAAGAACGAGATGCAGTCTCGCAAGTTGATTGCAGGCGATAAGCCTATCCGATTTGAAAACAGTACCTCAGCTGAATTATCAGACAAAAGCGAAATCCTCGAGCTTCCGGATTACGGCATTCGCCCTCCCAGCATCAGGCACACGGGCAACAGGGCGACCCGACCGTTGACAACTAGCGGCCTCCTCAAGAGCCTCTTTCGATTCCGTCCTAAGTCATACAAATTGGTCTTGTCGATTGCCGGGATTTTGGTTTTGGCTGCAATTCTGGGATTACCTTCTCGCGTCCATCGACGCCAGGACTTCCCAGGTCCTACCCCAGTACCGCCGATTGACCGGAGAGGCTCTCAGTCCTTGCAAGGAACAAGCGCACTACCCGGTCAAACGGAGGCATACACCGTTTTGCTGGGAAAAGCCGAGGAGGCCAAGACTGCCGGACGATATGTCCATCCATCCGATAACAATGCTGTAGCTTACTCCAATAAAGTTTTGAAGGTGGACCCGCAAAACAAGAAGGCCCTGGATTTGAAGAATACAAGCCTCAATCACGCGGTCGATCAAGCCAGAGAGTTAGCCAGGATTGGAAAGACTGCAGAGGCGCGTGAGAGCCTTTCATCACTGCTTGAGATGTCACAGCTCGAAGACTCCTTCCCACTGTCCTCACAGATGCTTAAAGAGGAGATCAGGAAGCTTGAAATTACGACCTACACGGTCGCTCACATTCACTTCTTTGGAAGCTGCAAGGGCCTCCTGCGGTTTAATTCCTATGTGATTACTTTCGAGCCCATCGGGGAGTCCAACCATGGGTTCTCTTCGAGTCTGACGGAGATTCGTTTGAGTGAGCCAGGCAGTAGGCTCAAGATCGTCATCGGGCGAAGAACCTATCGGTTTGAGTCTGGTTCAGGCACAAGTGGCGAGGAAAAAAGACAAAAGCTCAAAGCCATTTACCAGGCGATCACCAGCCGAAGCGAGCGAAACCCTGGCTGAGTATCAAATACGAATCCACGCGGCCTGAGAAGTCGCAGGACGTGTTCCCGGGTCTTTCCCGAGAAACGGCTTTTTGCCGGATTTCCGAATTCTTCACGACCGCTCATCGGGTTGGAGTCACTTCCAGCGTCAAAATTTCGAAAGGCTGCATCGGGATAGACACAGGTGTACCGACTGTCGCTCTGAGACCAGGTTTGAGGGTATCCTCAGCCCATGGACTCTTCAGTGCATACCTCTTGGGGGCATCCTCTGGCAATTCCAGGATGTTTTGGAGTTCGAGGGAGTATTCTTGATCGCGGTCATCTGGATTTCGCAAGGTGACAATACCTTTGCCAGGAGTCCATGAAGCCCAGCCATAAACCTCACCTGTTCCCGGGTTCCCCCCAATCCAATGTGTATCTACCAGCACAGCAGCGTTGGCACGCGACCATCGAGCAGCTTCGGCAAGTGTTTTCCAGTCTTGCGGCGCCATCTTCTCCGGCATGATATAGAGCTCTTGAAGATGGGTACCACTACCGAAGAAGGAACGGATATCGTCTTTTAGCCCGATTGAATTGAATCCAGGATTGGCCGGATCGCCATGCCGGGAATAGCAAACTCCGCAAGTCATCAATGAATTTAAAGGGTACAATGGGCCTTTAATCACGATATTCTGGTAGGTCTCTTGATCCCGGTATGTAATCCAGCGTTGCTGGGGTGTCCCTTTCCCTGTGAAGGCCGTATCCTCACCCTGACGCCATAGGGAGTCGGCGTAGCGCAGCCAGAATGGCGAGGGCCAGGAACCTGTGGTCAGATTGATGAACAGGTCGGGAGTTTCTTCTCTTAGTTCCAGCATGAGTTGTCGCATGGCTTCAGTATCAAGGAGGAATTCACCACCGGCTCCGTTGGCGTACATTCCAGACGCAATGCCATCGAATTTGAAGTAGTTGACTCCATAGCGACGAACCATGTTCAGGCATTCAGTCTTGAACCGTTCAAAGTACTTTGGTCCGGCCAATGAAAAACCAGACGCATTGATTTCAAATCCTTGCTAATGGCCGTATTTGAGGCGTTGCTCCTTGCTTATTCCATAACCTCCAAAGGGCGAAAGCCAGACTCCGATCTTCGTGTTATAGCTGCGGCACAAATTACTGAGGACGGCGAACCCATTAGGAAAACCGGAGTTGAATTGCCATAGTGTTTTGGGGTCGTCCCACCCATCATCTATGACCATCGAATCTATGACGACGCCATAGGGCTTAATCAGGTTTTCGCCGAAACCGCGGACTGCTTCCAGGCACATGCCCTCATCCAATGGCACTCCCTGCCAACAGATATCAAACCAGGCGTTGTAATGGAGGAATGTTCGGTAAGGGTGCGCCCGCTCTCGCTCCAGGTAGTGGAGGAAGGCCCGGCGCATTTGGCCAGTTGGGGCCACCCCAACCACAAAACTCTGAGTGAGGTGTTGGCCTTTGCGGAGCAATGCATCGCGCTGCATACGGCAGACGACATGCCCTCCGACCCCTTGCGCCAGCGTTGTATTTACGGCCATGGGATCTTCATAACCCAGGAAAAAGTTGCCTGTTATCACAGGAGACCCATCCACCTTCCCGAGGGTTTCTGCCCCTGTAACAGGCTCGTCAAACCAGGTAATCTCGCGGATCTTCAAGTCTGTTTCGACGGCGAGGACCTCAATCTCCTGGCGCAGGTAATTGCTACCGTCTCGTCCGATTACCCGCCATAGAACAGCAAGGCGCCCATCGGCCGACCGCAGTCGTAACTCTACGCTCTCCGCTGCGGTTCGGTCCGCCAATCGGGCAGCGTGGTCATCAGGCGCCAACCGGCTTGCGATCCACTTGCCGTTGGGGTGCAATGCTGAAGCTATGTAACGGGTACCGTCGGCCAGGGTTATCTGAAATACTTCGCCATTCAGACCAATGGTTTTTCGAGTCTGTTCGTCACGGATGAAGGTGGGCCTGAACCCGTGCCCACCCACAATCCACCCAGCCGAAATTGTGTTGTTTCCAACCACAAGGTTCTGACCATCGCTATTGATGTGCATGGGACCTGGTTTCGGGCCGGGGAACTCAACTTCTCCCCAACTCGAAGTAGCGATGCAGATCACCAAGAGACAGAGTACAACCAGTTTTCCCATGGCATTCCTCCCTGCAAGATTTCCCTGTTTGATCCTTCCTGACACTCTATGAAAAGGCGCTCTGTAAGAGTGCTTGAAAATAGCCCAGCGCTTCAGCGCTGGGACTGCGAGTTCGTAAGGCAATGCGTCCCGTAGGGACAATTGAATGGAGAATATCGCGGCTTCGGACGTCCCTACGGGACTCAACCTCGACAGGCTGCCAACCCAGCGCTGAAGCGCTGGGCTATTTTCAATCGACCTCAATGAGGTCGACAATCCGTTTTCATCTGCTTGAAAAGGTCATGGGGCATTTTTATGAAAATGCGAGTTTTGGTAGCCACGCCGACCGCTTTTTTCAGGAGGCGTGGGCTTTTGGTTGTCAGGAGAAATGCCCACGGTTGATTTAAGAAGCGAATCAATCGTGGCTACCAAAGCCTTTTTCCTCGATGGTGGTGACCCGAAAAGGTCATAGGGGACTTTTATGAAAATGCGGTTCTTGGTGGAGGGTCGCGCTCCGTCGCGACCGCGGCCCCGACAAAGCGGGGCACTCCAGCCATTTTCATCCGCTGAGGTGACCTTGAATAAAATCATCTTGCACTTTATGAAACTGCAGTTTTGCGTGGAGCCTCGCGCGGGTGACCCGCGTCACCTGTCGCGACCAATCAAACATGCGGCTCGGATGGAGTCTCGCCTTCCCGCATTCTCATTGGCGGTCAGCAGGCAGGGTGCCGTAGTGGGCCAGTACCTCGCCATTTCGTCCCACGAGCATCAGGGCAGCACGACCCGGGTTCAACGGAACGGTGAATTCCTTCCCACTCAGAGCATCCTTCCAAGTGACCTTATGTTCGGTCGATGATTCAGAGGTTAGGACATAGAGTGTTGCAGAACCCGCTTGGGTCGGGCAGATCAAGATTCCCGGATCATCAATTGACGTTGAATACAGGGGATCAACCCCGGCTCGTTTTAAGGCCATCTGATAAATCGCCCCGATTGGCCCCAGGTTATCGTTGAGTTCGAGGGGAAAAGTGAAGAAAAGGATCGTACCACGACCGATCGACTTTTCAACGAATGTCCGGTTTTCAGGCAGGCAAGCGCGCTCCAGGTGAGTGACTTTTTCGCCTCCATAGCTTAACCACGCTTTACCGCCGGGCCATTCCACCAGGTTCTCACGGGTATCGAGCAGGCCCGGTTGATAGACCAGGATCAATTCTTGAGCGCGCCCGGTGGGACGAAAGTATTCGTCGGCATCAAATCGCCCTGAGGTAAGCAGTACGGCGCCCGCACGAACCTTATCCAATATTGTCTCCCAGGATCGCTGGCTGAAGACCCATGGGGAGGGCAAGATGATGAGCTTGGGGTTGCCGAGCAGTTCAATCTGATATTCGCCGACGGCGAATGCTGACGACCTGGCAACGTGGTAAAGTGCCCGAATGCACTTTTGCTGGGCCTCCAAGGCATAATTGTTAAAAACCGAAAGCTGTAATGATTGAGGGAGGATAATTACAGTCTCGGGACTTTTGCATTGGGTCAGATGAGGTGCTGCTTTTTGCGCAAAATCAGCCATGCCATGGAGCAGGTTCAGCCAGATCTTGATGGATCCGTCGCTTCGCTTGATTCCATAGGTGTCACCCTGGGCCCAATCCCATTGCAGGGATCCGCCGTTGGCCGCCGCCAAACCCAGCGCTAATTTACGCTCCAGCAATCCTGCGGCATTGATCTCATCCCATCGCCAAGTATTGTCCATGCGCCATACAGGCTGAACTCCAGTTTCGCCGATCACGTTAGGCAGGCCGGGGCGCTTAGCCACCACTGAGTCCCAGAGCAGGGCATCGTCCCGCCACCACGTGTGATTGGTAGTGAAGGCCACTCCGGCATCGCCGTAGAATTGATTGAGCACTCGATCGCTAACTCCTCCTTCATCCTGTCCGACGTTAACTAACTGCCGGCTGCCTGTAGAACGGATAGCTGAGACCATTTCAGCAGCCCACTGCTTGAACATCTGCTGGGCAAAAAGGTTATAGTCGAGAGCCTGCAGCTGGCCGGGGTTATCAAAACGCTTCAGTTCCAATGCCTCCAGCGAAGGCAGAGCGATCTCTCCAAAAGCTCTCAGGTCTTCCGTTGGGACCAACCAGGCAGACGCCAGCCTCCGCAAGTTTTGGTGGCGTTGTTCCAACCAGCGGTTCCAGGCCGCCAGCTCGGTGCCGTCCGCATTTGGAGTGTTACCCTTCCACAGCCGTTTTGGATTCGAGAAGCTGGGTTCGTTGATTAGATCCCAGCTCAAAAAAGGAATATCCCTGAATCGCTGGACGATCGAAAGAATGTAATTCCTCTGGGCTTGGACTGCAACTGGATCAGTGTAAGGGTTTGCTCCAGGACCCACCTGAAGGGACTCTTCTCCGGGATAACGACGGACTGTCTGAGGATCGAAAGCGCAGAAGGTAAAATTGACTTGGATATGGTGACGTGCGGCAGACTGCAGAAAAGCCTCCAGTCCGCGAAGAAAGCGCTCGTCCGCACCGCCGCTACGGTTTTCGAGCATGTCGGCCTGATTGCTCCAGATGCCCGTGCGCACAAAATTCACACCGTTACTCTCCATTTCAGTGAAATCCCGTTCCCAGACCAGAGCATTACCTCCACGGAATCCGTTGTAATCACTGTCGGTAGAGAAATAGTTAGTACCAAACGGAATGAACGGTTTCCCGTCCATCTTGAGATAAGGGTCGGCCGCCTCTAACAGGGAGCCGCTCCGAAGCAACGTTTCATCGCGAACCCAGAACCCGTTTTGTTCAATCTCTTCATTTTTCCCCGATTCTTCATAGGTTGCCTGGATCCGGTAAAAGCCCGGTTCTGACGTTTTCGGTAGGGGAATATCGGCAGCCACACTATCTCCAACGCAATCCAAGGTGGCAGAACCCAACACCTTGTCTTCAGAGCGCGTGTCGATCCGGATTTTGCCGACCTGAGGAAGTCCCCGGCGCTGGCGCCGGAGATTTCGGAAATAAACAATCGCTAGAGCGCTCTCATCTCGGGCCAGAGATGCATTCTGCAGTTCCACTCGGAATAAAGTCGCCCCGCGGCTGGCATAAGCCGCGGCTTCCCGGATCAAGCCCATTCCGGCAGGAGAGTTCCAATACCCGGCGTTCGGCTTGAAATTTAGAAAGACACAGCGGGAGCCACGGAAGGCTGCCTGCTGTCCAGAATGCAGGGAAAGAAAATCGGCTTTCACAACTGGAGCCGCAACCCTTTCCCCGCGGGTATTCAGGAAGAAGCCTAAACCCCGCACCTCGGGCTGATTCCACCAGAAGCCCGTTGCAAAGACCTTCTCGATCGCCAGTTCGTTGGTCGCAAACGAGGGGTACCGCTCGTCCCAAGCAAATCGAACCAAGTCACGCTGCGGGACCTCGTAACTGTGCCAAATGCCCAACTGACGAGAGTAGGTATTCTGGGATTGCCCAGTCACAAAACGGTCCCGCTCGAAAAAGACAGGGACAGTGAGTGGTCGTCCCCCTAAGTTCAGGAGATTTCCCCCCTCTTGGAGATAGCCAAGAATCGCGTTCCATACATCTGCCGGGAAGGCTGAGCCGTATGGCAGAATGAGCAATTCAGAATCTTTCAAAGTCTCCGTCTTCAAATCACTAATGCCAGCGAACCTGGGCTGCATCTCCTTCAAGGTCTCATTGAGGACCTGACGAGTGAGTGGTTGAGTATCCACTGCAGGAAATCCCTCCTGCCAGAAATCCACCACGTTGGCGAAAACTGGGCAAACCCATGTCAGAAGCAACGAACTAAGAATCATCCAAGATCGCATAAGAAGCCTCCAAAGACGACCCAGCGCCGATCGATTACAGGCAACCTGGCATCATTCTGTGTCTTTCTGAAGAATCAAGTCCATGGATTTTCTCAAGAAGTGTTGAAGGGTGAAGGGATGGGCACAATTTGGGTATTCAGGACAAACCTCCAGATTTCTTGGGTTGACAGAAAGGTCTCGCACCCTTCCAGGGTGCTAACCCGTTGGGAATCCGTTACCAGGGGTATCGCGGCGAACGTCGTCGCCGCTCAACCCCTGGCTAATTTCTTTCGTCCTTTCAGGACGTCTTCGGCTGTTCATGTCCGCCACTTTTAATTGCCCCAGATTTCTCGTCGTGGGTGACTCGGAATGGTTTCTCTGCTAACATCGGCTTGGCCCCGAAAGGATTCGATTCTCCCGCCATTTGGAAGAGACTCAAATGGAGGCGGGAATATGTTCCAGGAGGTAATAAATCGCTATGCAAGGTACTACGCAACGCTCTGTGGGATTGGAAAATCATGGTATTCGGAATGTCAACACGGTCTACTGGAATCTCTCGACACCTATGCTTGTGGAGGAGGCCATTCGACGTCGGGAGGGTCGTCTGGCTCATTTGGGCCCATTGGTCGTGCGGACTGGCCAGCACACCGGCCGGTCACCAAACGACAAATTCATCGTTCAGGAATCTTCTTCAAGTGAAAAGGTATGGTGGGGAAAAGTTAATCGCGCCATGACCCTGGGACAATACGAAATCCTTCATCGCCGCATGCTGGCTTACATGCAGGGACGGGACCTCTTTGTTCAGGATTGTTTTGCCGGCGCCGACGCTGCTTACCGTTTGCCAATTCGGATCATCACCGAAACCGCTTGGCATAGCCTCTTTGCGCGAAACATGTTCATTCAGGCTTCACCCGAAGAACAGGCCAGCCACAGTCCTCAGTTCACGGTGATTAATGCTCCCCGTTTTCACGCAATTCCGGAGGTGGACGGGACTCGATCAGAGGTTTTTGTGGTCCTCAATTTCAGGGATAGGCTGGTTCTAATTGGTGGGACTGAGTACGCGGGGGAAATCAAAAAATCAGTATTTACTATCTTGAATTTCCTGCTTCCCCAGCAAAATATTCTTTCCATGCATTGTTCGGCTAATGTCGGTTCCGGGGACGATGTGGCGATCTTCTTCGGCTTGTCAGGAACGGGTAAAACGACTCTGTCTGCGGACCCTCAACGCCGTTTGATCGGTGACGATGAACATGGTTGGAGCGATGGGGGCATCTTCAATTTCGAAGGAGGTTGTTACGCCAAGGTGATTCGCCTTTCCGCGCAGGCGGAACCTGAAATCTATGAAACTACCCGCCGATTTGGGACGATTCTGGAGAATGTGACCTTTGACAATCAGACAGGCCGGCTTAATCTGGACGATGATAGCCTCACCGAAAATACTCGGGCTGCCTACCCGATTAGCCACATCCCCAATGCCAAGAAAGACGGGATTGGGGGCCACCCTTCAAATGTCATCATGCTGACGGCGGACGCCTTTGGAGTGTTGCCCCCTATTGCTAAGTTGACACCCTTCCAGGGCATGTATCATTTCCTTTCCGGGTATACCGCGAAGGTAGCTGGAACCGAGAAGGGTGTCACCGAACCCCAGGCAACCTTCAGCACTTGTTTTGGCGCCCCTTTCATGGTTTTATCTCCCATTGTTTACGCCAACCTGTTGGGTGAAAGGATTAGCCGCCATGAAGTGGATGTCTGGTTAGTCAACACGGGATGGAGCGGCGGGCCCTACGGAGTGGGGCAGCGGATGAAGATTGCCCATACACGTGCCATGGTGAATGCCGTCCTCAATGGCAGACTTCGGGATGTCCCGGTGACGGTCGATCCGGTGTTTGGGGTCAGGGTCCCCACTGCTTGCCCGGACTTGCCCGCAGAGGTCCTGAACCCTCGAGCTACCTGGGCAGACAAATCCGCCTACGATGCACAAGCCAGGAAACTGGCAGGCATGTTTATTGAGAATTTCAAGGACTTTGCGGATCAAGTGAAACCGGAAGTCGTTCAGGCCGGTCCCCATGTTGGATGAGCGGCACTAAGGGGAGAACCCCTTTTCGAACACTCGCGACCAGCAAAGGGGCCCTGCGCCGACTGATAGACCCTTTCGTATTGTTCCTGGTTGTATTACGCAAATCTGAGTTCAACCAGATACACCAACGTCTCACCTCCAGACCGATGGCTATCTGCGGGGATGAGGTCTCCCGTGAGATCCGGTTTGTCGATGTGATCCCCCGGACATCGGATGGCAAGGTTTGCTCGGTCATTTCACTCAGTGTAGCTTCGAGGGAGAAACTGGTCCGTGACGAATGAGGATTCAGACTACTGGGACTCAGTGGCCCGGGAATGGACCTCGGCTCCCCATCGTTCCTTGTGGCGCCGCCATAGCGACGAGGTCAATCAGGAATGGCTCGGGCAGTGGCTTTCCCGGGGGCGGGTGGACCGGCTCCTGAAGACCGATCTTTTTGATGAAGCGGTCAACGCTGGAGTTTATCCACTGTTGGCTCAACGGGCGCGGTTTGTGTTCGGCATCGACCTCTCTGGGATCGTTGTGTCTGCCTCTCGACACCGATATGAAAAGCTCCAGGGAATTGTGACGGACATTCGCCGTCTTCCTTTCAGAGAGTCCGCTTTTGATGTCGTTGTCTCAGTCTCAAGCTTGGATCACTTCGATTCTTCGCGCGAGCTGGTGTCGAGTTTGCAGGAACTGCACAAGATCCTCCGCCCGGATGGCCTCTTATTATTGACCCTCGACAGTTCGGCCAACCCCTTGGTGGCTTTGCGTAACGTACTTCCGGCCAAATGGTTGCGATGGACGGGTCTGGTGCCTTTCAAGGTAGGGCAGACCTGGGGGCCTAGGCGACTGAGGCGCTCGTTGGAAGAATGCGGGTTTCGTGTCCGGGCAATGGGGTCGATCATGCATTGTCCTCGTGTGATCGCTGTAGGACTCGCAAGTTTCCTGGAACAACATGCAAGCTGGAAAGTCCAGAAGCGCTTCCTAAATATCCTTGGAGCTTTCGAGAGGCTTTCACATTGGCCGACACGATTCGTCACCGGCTATTTCCTGGCAGTCGTCGCTGACCGATTTGCTGACCGGAATCTACCCGATTAGAGGGCCTCGGCTGCGGTCAGCCCGAGGGGTTTCCTTTCAATGCCTTCTTGCGGAAATGCCATGGCCGAACTGGTTTGTAAAGCGGTCTGGGGGCCTGAAGTCCTGGGATACTTAGTGATCGACACTCTGGTAGGTGGCCACTCGTGCGGGGGAGTGCGCATGCTGCCGGACATTGATGAGGCGGAGATAAAGGGCTTGGCCAGGGCCATGACCTTGAAGTATGGATTTCTTGGTCTGCCTCAGGGGGGTGCCAAAGCGGGCTTGCTGGGCAATCCCGAAGCGCCGCAGGCAGATCGTCAGTATCTCTTAAAGCGCTTTGCAGAGTCGATTGCACCGCTGCTCTCTAAACGCATCTTTGCCCCAGCTACAGACATGGGAACCAGCAATGCGGATATTCGCCTGGTTTTGGAAACCGCTGGCTACAAGCCCAAGCGGCGAGAACTGCAGGGAACCCGCTCGGGTTATTATACCGCACTGACTGTCGTTGCCAGCGCCAAGCAGGCTCTTCGTCGGATAGGTGCAACCCTGTCAGGCTGCTCAGTAGCCATTGAGGGATTCGGCAGGGTGGGCAGCGCATTAGGCCGACTGTTGGGGCAGGCCGGTGCCAAAATCGTGGCTGTTTCGACGTCAAGGGGAACGCTGTTTAATTCAAATGGGTTGGATGTCGCGAGATTGCTGGAGCTCTCAGAACGCAAAAGCAGTTGGTTCGTAGAGGATTACCGCGAGGCGGAGCATCTCAGTCCCGCCGAACTGCTGGAAGCCCCCGTCGATCTGCTCTGCCCTTGTGCACGACACCATAGCATCCACTTGACTAATGCCCCTCGGATGACTGCGCGAGTCATTTGTCCAGGTGCAAACAATCCGTTGACTCCCGAAGCCGAACAGTTGCTGTTCAAGCGGGGAACTCTCTGCCTCCCTGACTTTGTTGCCAACTCAGGCGG
>JBGOTQ010000085.1:0-21938 GCA_041476565.1 Terriglobia bacterium
ACTCTCCTTCGCCCACTTCGTGGGCTGGATGCCATTTTCATCCGCGGTGGTGAAATTGAAAAAGGTCATGGCCTCCTTCAATAAGGAAAATGCCAATGGATCATCTGGAAAAGCTGGAAGCCAAGAGCGTGTACATCCTTCGGGAGGCTTACCGGGATTTCAAGAACCTCTGTATGTTGTGGTCGATAGGCAAGGATAGTACGGTCCTGGTGTGGCTGGCACGGAAAGCTTTCTTCGGACACGTCCCGATGCCTCTGGTGCACATTGATACTCATTTCAAGATTCCGGAGATGATTGCCTATCGTGACCGTCTAGCCCTGGAATGGAAGCTCCAGATGATTTACGGAGAAAATCGCGAGGCACTCAATCAGAAACGCACATTTCCAGACGGGAACGTGGATCGCTTGACCTGTTGTCGCAATCTCAAGAGTGAGGCACTCAAGCACACGCTCTCAGGGGAATGGCCCCGTTTTCGCATGGACCACAGCCAAGGGAAATACGTGCTGGACGAAAACCGCGAGCCCTTCACCGGCGTCATTGTGGGAGTCCGCGCCGATGAGGAAGGCAGCCGCTCCAAAGAACGCTATTTCTCGCCGCGCGACAGATACAACGAATGGGATGTGGGAGACCAGCCTCCAGAGCTGTGGAACCAGTTCAAAACTGATTTTGCTCCCGGAACTCATGTCCGCATCCATCCCCTGCTGGATTGGACGGAACTGAACATCTGGGAGTACATTGAGCGGGAAAAAATTCCCGTGGTCCCCCTCTATCTCAACAACGGGAAAGGCCAGCGCTACCGTTCTCTCGGGTGTCATCCCTGCACAAGTGCTGTAGATTCAGAAGCTCGAAGCGTCCCCGAGATCATCGTAGAACTCCGCAGCGGCAAATTTGCCCACATTGCCGAGAGATCGGGACGTGAGCAGGACAAAGACGATGGCGGAGGTCTGGAGACGCTGCGCAAGGATGGTTACATGTGATGCCAGTCAATACTTCAGATACCAGCGCCATATCTAACCACGAGGGAATCTCGATCGAAGCAGATCACCATAGTCGCCCAATGACTTTCCGGGAACATATGAACATTGTCGTGGTGGGCCATGTGGACCACGGCAAGAGTACAGTCATCGGCCGATTGATGGCGGACACCGGGTCCCTGCCAGAAGGCAAGCTGGAGCAGGTCAAGGTACGGTGCAGCCAGAACGCCCGGCCCTTCGAATACGCCTTTCTGCTGGATGCACTCAAGGATGAACAGGCCCAGGGGATCACGATTGACACGGCGCGCTGCTTTTTTAAGACTCCGCGCCGCGATTACATCATCATTGATGCACCAGGGCATGTGGAGTTTCTGAAGAACATGGTCACCGGAGCGGCCCGTGCGGAGGCTGCGCTGCTTGTCATAGATGCCCAGGAAGGGATTCAGGAAAATTCGCGGCGGCACGGTTACCTGCTGTCGATGCTGGGAATCCGGCAGGTGTTGGTCCTGGTGAACAAGATGGACCTGGTGGGATACGACTTGCCGGTCTTCGAATCGATCCGGAAGGACTACGGGCAATTCCTCGGCGGAGTCGGCATCACACCCATTGACTCTATCCCCGTCTGTGCGACGAAGGGCGAAAATATCGTAACCCGGGCCTCCTGGTACACCGGGAAGACAGTGCTGGAGCATCTAGATTCTTTTTCCAGAGAAAAGGAACTGAACCAAAAGCCTTTCCGGTGCCCGATCCAGGATGTTTACAAATTCACAGAGGACCAGGATCAGCGCCGCATCCTGGCAGGCTTGGTGGAGACTGGCTCCGTCCGGCTGGGCGAACAAGTCGTGTTTCTCCCCTCATTCAAACAATCCGCCATAGCATCCATTGAAGCTTTCAGCGCTCCCGTTCAATCAGTGATTGAGGCGGGCCGCGCCACAGGTTTTACATTGACCGACGAGCTTTACATCAGACCGGGAGAATTGATGTGCAAAGGCAGCGGGCCGCTGCCCCGAATCAGTTCCCGATTCCGGGCTAACCTCTTTTGGATGGGCCGGGCGCCTATGATTCGAGGGAGAAAGTACAAGTTGAAACTGGCTACGGCGAGAGCCTCGGTGCGGCTGGCTGAAATCCTTCTGGTGCTCGACGCTGTTGAACTAACAACTGACGAAAACAAACAGCAAGTAGATCGCCATGATGTCGCTGAATGTATCCTGGAAACTACCAAGCCCGTTGCTTTTGACCTCTTTCAAGAAATCGAAGCCACTGGCCGTTTCGTGGTTGTGGACAATTACGAAATCGCAGGCGGGGGCATCATCCTGGGGAGCGTTTCAGATAACCGTTCCGTTTTACTGGATCATGTCCGGCAGAGGGAAATGGCCTGGGAGAGGGGAGAAGTCTCGAACATAACCAGGGAAACCCGCTTTCAGCACAAATCGAAGTTCATTGTAGTTAACGGGTCCTCCGCCGCGGCCAACCAGTCGATTGCCAAAATGCTGGAAAAGCGGCTTTTCGATGAAGGATACCTGAGCTACTACTTGGGGATTTCCAATCTCGACCACGGCTTGGATTCAGATGTGCTGGATACTTTTGAGCGTCGAGAAGAACGAATCCGCAGGCTGGGCGAGTTGGCGCGCATCCTAACTGACAGTGGGCAGATTTTCGTCACCAGCATATCGGATCTGGATGCCTATGACCGGGCCTTGCTCAAAGCACTCAATGAACCCAATGAAATCCTTTTTGTCAATGTCGGACAAGAGAGCTCCGAAGGCCAGGGCGAAGTGGTTGCGGTGCGTCAGAACGAGGATGTGCTCAAAGCCGTTGACCGAATCGGCTTAATTTTGAAGCGCAAGGATATCATTCCGGATTACTCCATCTGAAGCTGCTGCCTGCTGGTCCGCAAACCGGGTCCGCCCGGGTCCCGGGCAGACAGAAAGTCACAACGGAATGTCCGGGCGAATCCAAGGGAAACACCCAGGTTGGCGGCCCTGTGCAATCGTAAAAAGACAAATCCTGAAGGAGGCTGTTTGATATCTCACTTGAGGATCCTGGCGGCGGACCAGGCTTTGGCGGATCTCTTAATGGTGAAGGTCGGGGACGCATTGTTTCTGCGCGACTCGGCGGCCGGCCCGGTCCAACGCACTTACCTCAATTGGTCAGTAGACGTATTGGGCCCGGAGAAGATCCCGGCGATGCTGGCGAGCTTAATCCAGCAGGAGGCTGACCTCGGGGTATGTGCTGCAAAAGACCTTCCTTATCCAATGCCTGATCAACTGGATGTACTGGCGTTGACCCAGGTCGCGGAGCAACCCGATTCCAGAGATGCATCTTCCCCCCTGTCTCATCCGCTCGAGGGGAAAATTGCGTTGATTAGCAGGACCCGGCGGCCAGAACTGCATGCACTCTTTCACTGGGTGGACATAAGGCGGCAGTGGGGCAAAGTCTGGCTGATCGGCTTTGGACCCGGAGATCCGGAACTAATGACACTCAAAGCAGACCGGATCTTGTGTCAGGCGGACATCATTTATTATGACGATCTGATTGACCAGGCCGTTTTGCACCGGTACCCGGGATGCAGGAAGTATGTGGGAAAACGAAAAGGGAATCACGCCGAGGCACAGGAAGCAATCAATGAGTCAATGTGCCAGTCTGCCCTGGTCGGCAGAACTGTGGCCCGCTTGAAGGGTGGTGACCCTTTCGTCTTCGGACGCGGCGGAGAAGAAACCGAGTACCTCTTAAAGAGGATGATAGCCGTAGAGGTGGTTCCAGGAGTGAGTGCCGCCAACGCTGCCGCCGCGGCTTTCAACATTCCCTTGACCAAACGCCGCATCTCCTGGTCGGTTACCCTGAGGACAGCCCATTGCGGGGATGGCCCCCGCCACTCCGAGGAGGAGGGACAGACCCTGGTCTATTACATGGCCGCCTCTCGCATGGCCAGTCTGTCCGGTGAACTGTTGTCACAAGGGCTGAACCCCAAGACTCCCGTTGCTCTTGTGCAAAAAGCCAGCCTGTCCGACGAGCAAAGTATTGTCACCACACTGGAAGAAATGGGAATGCATGAGTTGGAATCCCCTGTTCTGGTGATTGTCGGGCATGTGGCTGGAGATCGGCATCGCCACCGTACCTTGCTTTACACAGGACCGGATATCTCGGAGTTTCGGTCCAACGAGCGCTTAATGCACTATCCCATGGAGGGAGGAGGTCCCCCTCGATTTGGAACAAACACGGGGGACCCTCAGGGACCTCCAGATCTCCAACATATTGACGGAATTGTCTTTTTTTCCCCTTCGACCGTGGACACTTTTGTCAATCTGCATGGACTTCCTCCCGCTTGGATACTCAATTATGCACTCGACCGTGCCGCTCTCGAAAGATTGCACCAGCACGGAATCCCGAAGGAGAGGACCATCCTGCTCCGTGACCCTCGAAAAGCGGTTCAACAGAGACATACAATCCAAGGCGCAACAATTTCATGAGGATCCCGAAGAGTTACGGTTGATGGCACAACGTGCTATTGGGAATTTGGAGACGGGATGCCTTCATCCCAACAAGGTAACCGCCTGAAACCGCCGTGGGGGCACGGCGTCTCCAATGGCACTTTGAACTGCGCACCCCGGCTGGATAATCGGTCTTTCCCGAGCGAACAATTGCTATATACTAATCGTGCAGACAGTACGGGTTCAGGTAAAGCGGCTACCCTCTGGCAGGAACCTGTAATCCTGTCCCTGGGATTTTGATACAGAGTGCCTTTGGGTTCAAACCCGCGCTGTTCTACGCAAATCCCCTTTCAATAGATCGTTTTCTCGGCAAATCCTGGCTTGTGCTTGTCCCAAATTGAAGACTCAAACGTTATTTAGATTGAGAATTGTAGGCGTCAGTAAGAGCGATCGTGAGCAAAGAAGAAAAAGATTCACAAATCGAAACCTTCTTTCGCGCTGAGTACAGGAACCTCTACCGCTACGCGTATCAGTTTGTCGGCAACGTCGACGATGCCATGGAAGTAGTGCAGGAGGTGTTCCTGAACTTTTATAGACTCCAGAAGGATGAGCCGACCTGCAAGTGCGACCGGGCATTGCTTTTCTATATGGCAAGGAATCAAGGAATTGACCTGTTGCGAAGGTCCCGAACGCGTGAGACTTATCAGAAAGAAGCCCAGGAGGGGAAGCTCGTCTTGCTTCACCCTTCCCAGACCAGGACGCCGGAAGAGATCTTGCTCGACCAGGAGCAACGGCAGCTTACGAGGCTTGCACTCGAACAGTTGAGCAAGAAGGAGCAGGATTGCCTGGCGCTTCGACGCTGGGGTCTCTCCTATCGTGAGGTGGCTCAAGTGTTGCATATGAATCCTCAGTCCGTGGGACAACTCATCACACGGGCTTTGCGAAAATTTCGAGGTACCCATGCTGAGATTCTGGAAAAAAGGGGATCGGTTGGGGAAACCCGATCTGCCGGACGACGCTGAATTACTTGCATATTTGGACGGCGAAGTCGCGACAGAACGCCACGCGGAGATTGAGGCGCTGAAAGAGGAGTCCTGGGAAATACGCCTTCGCTTGGCTGAACTAGCCCGCGACGTCGAAACATACACTGAAGCTACCTCTCAGCTCGTCCCCGAGGAGATCCCTCCTTTTGAAGGAGTCTGGAAAGGCCCCCCCCTTGAGGCCGCACACGCGCAGGCCGAAAAACGGAGTCTCAGTTCCTCTTCGAAGCGCAGGCCATCCAAGATGGCCAAAGTAACCCCTTTATCTCAATGGCTGGGTTCGCTGACTCACTCTCCTAGCCCTACAGTTAGTTTGGCTGCCGCTCTTGCTGTTCTGATTGTGGTCGTGGCTGTCTTTTTGATCCGGATCAGCTCCGCCCCTCCGGTTTCAGCCAAAGAGTTATTAAAACGAACGATTACGGCTGAGGAGCAGAGGATCCACATTGTCACAGCTCCCGTCATCTACCAGAAACTCCGGGTACATCGCAAATCATCGGTCACGGGCCACGAAGATGCTGCGACCTGGGAGATTTGGAATGACGCCAATCACAGCCGCTTCAGCCAACGGGTGGAATCTACCAGTGGTGCCTATTTTGTTCCCCCGCAAGGAAACTCCCCTGTTGTTCCGAGTAACTCATCCATCCAGGGGGAGACAAAACCTGCGGGCGCGGAAGGACAGGACAAGCCTAGTCCTCTGGGTAACTCGAAAGAGCTAAACTCGGAATTGAGGGGTCTTCCTCCTGTCTTGTCTGAGTTAAACCAGGTGTATCAGGCTAACCGGATGGACCAACGAAGGCCTTTGTCTCCGGAGGCTTTTGAAGCATGGCAAAGTCACGTTCGAAAGCGCATCGACAAGGTCGAGGAAGTGGAGACGTCTGATGGACTGAAGGAATTTGTCCTTACGAGCGAGCCTTCCGGGCCATTTACAGAGAATGCCATCGTCAGAGGTGAAATTCTTGTGCGGGTTACTGATTGGCATCCTGTGGAGCAGCGTCTCAGAGTCCAAGGGGTTCAGGGGATTCAAGACTTCCAAGTCACCGAATCAAGATTTCAGGTGGTGGCTTTGAACACCCTCGACCCTGCTATCTTTGCGAGCCTCATGCCGACTCCGTCGGCAGCAGCAGATGTCTCCGTCCCGGGGACGCTATCAATTGAGGCCCCTGATCCCGCCGATCTCCTTGCGGCAGAGATTGAGGCCCACTACGCCCTACATCGGGTCAAGGCCTGTCTGGGTGAATCGATCGAGGTGGTACCTATCGCCAAGGGGAGGATTGAGGTTCGTGGTCTGGCTGTATCGGCCGAGCAGAAGGAGAAATTAATCGGGGAGTTGCGAAGAGTCCCCTTCGTCACCATGAGGATTCAGACGATCCAGGAGGCGATGAAGGCTGGCATCCCGGCTGCCATCCAGGGCCAGACCTCCGCCACAAACACTCCATCCCCTGAACCGACGATAACGGTTCGTTCTCCCAGGTTACCCCTTCAGGAACAGTTGGAGCAGTATTTTGCAAAACCAGACAGCAGTCCCCCTTCTGAAATGGATGCCAAGATCCGCTATAACATCTCAGAGCTTTCCACTGAAGCAGTTACTCTCTCCCGATCTGCGCTCTCAAACGCCTGGGCCCTACGCCGATTGGCGGAAGCATTTGGTCCTACCCGAGTGATCCATGTACGCATGCAGTCGAAATGGTTGCTCGAAGCAATGGTCCGAGATCACCTGCGCGAAATTCAGAATTACCTTGGCCGTTCTCAAGGTCTGCTCGGACCAATCCTATCTTCCGTTCCAGGAGGAACTGCCTTGTCCGCCTCGAGCAAGTTGGCGGAACCTCTTAGTCAATCTACCGTAGGGAACTCAAACTGGGTGAGTCAGACACTCCTGATTTTCCGCAATGTAGAGCAAATGGACCTTTTGACCAATGGCCTTTTTGCGGGGGCGGGATTACCAGCCGACAATTTAGAACAGGCGGTGCGAGAATTGCTCTCGATCTATGCCGACCTGCCCAGCAAATGCGCAGGTCTAGAGAGACAAATCGCCAAAGAGTTTTCCTCTGCCGAAAATCAGCTGGCCACGCAGGGGAGGCCCCAATGAGACTCTATTCAGTCAGACGATTTTGAGGCTGGGCGAACAAGATTCCTCCTTTTATCATCTGTTTCTCCCCAAGGGTTTGACGCGACCGTTGGATGAAACCATAATCCAACCGCAGAGGCGCGGAGACGCAGAGAAAGATCCCGAAGACAGATGACCACAGATGGACGCCGATAAACCAGAATCAGAGGGATAAGTCTGAGAATCGAGATTTCATCCTCTTAACCTAAGGAGATCCGGACCATTATCCTCTCTTCAAGACCTTCGCCCTAAGTCCTCAGCGATCGGCAACAAAGCTTTCCAGAGAAAGAAGAAGTTACCCTCTAGTATTACAGAGAAAAAGACCAGAGAGTAGAGGTGGGAATTCGCATTTTCTTTCATGACCCTAATTCTTTCTCTGCGTCTCTGCGTTTAGTTTTTGGTGGCGGCCACAGGCCGCGCTAAGGCTTGGTAGTGAGAAATCCAGACAGGAACCGAGCAGGCTTGTTCACGTCCTAATCCCCAAATACAGTGACAAGTGAAGGGGCTTCTCACTACAATATTCTCGTCATCCCATTCGCTCGCGGAAGCAGCTCCAGAGGAAATCGTATTGGGGAGTCAGACGTGACAGGAAAGCATCTCAAGCACGTCCTGATCGCAACGGTGTTGTGTTTGTTCCTGACAGGGAAGTTGTCCTCCCAAACCAATACAGCCCTCTTGAGCGGTCGGATCACCGACAGCACGGGTGGCGTCATCGAAGGGGCTCACGTTGTAACCTTCAACCTCGAACGAGGGACCCAGCGTGCGGTGTTCTCAAACCGGGAAGGGTATTTCTCTTGCCCTCTCCTGCCGCAAGGGAATTATCGGATTACCGTTGAATTGCAGGGCTTCAAGCCGAGTGTCCGTTCCGGCATCCGACTCGGCGTACAACAGGCGGTTCGCGTCGATTTTATTCTGGAGGTGGGTGAGCGCAGCGATGTGCTGGAGGTCGTCGATTCCCCGACGGGCCTCAACACCGAAAACGCGCAGCTCAGCGACGTTCGTCCCCGCGACGACCTCCTCAGCCTGCCCATGAATGACCGCAGTACCATCAAGTTCTTCTTTTTAAGCTCGTTTAACTATCAAGGCGATGGTTCCAGCTATTCGCTGGGCGGCCTGCGCGGCGTCAACACCAACTTTACGCTCGACGGAGTCACCAGCAACTCTGCCCTCTTTGGCGGCCAAATTGGTCCGATGACCGAGAGTTCTTTGGAGTCGGTTCGCGAGTTGAGAGTCTTTAGCAGCAACAACTCAGCTGAGTTCCCTGGCGTAGGGACGGTCATGGTTTCCAGCCGTGCAGGAGGAAACGAAGTACACGGCAGTGCCTTTGCCGTCACGAGCAACAACGCCCTTAATGCGCGGAACCCCTTTTCGCTTGATAAACCCAGCGGTCCCAGTCGGTACGAATTTGGCGGGAGCATGGGAGGGCCGATCGTGATTCCTGGGATCTATGACGGGCATCGCCGTTCATTCTACTATTTCACCTGGGAACAGCAGCGATTTCAGGGAGCTGATGCGGCGACGGCCAATGTGCCGACCCTGCGGATGCGCCAAGGGGACTTCTCTGAACTCTTGCCAAAGGTCGTGATTCTCGATCCTGTGACTGGCCAGCCCTTTCCCGGTAATATCATCCCATCCGGCCGCATCAGCCCAGTTGCGCTGAAAATTCAGGAGTTCGGGTTTCTACTCCCGAATTTCGGTTCCCCCAGCGAGCTTTCAGCCAACTGGCGCGGTCTCAGCCCGGTCCACGAACACAATAACCGGGTCATGATCCGAGTCGATCACCAAATGAAGGCTAACGACACGTTATCCTTCCGGCTGAATCTTCGATCGATTCCATTGCCGGTGGTCTACGATGCTGATTTGCCTATTTTTCGGCACGAACAGGATCGTCAGGTACGAAATACCTATGTTTCAGAAACCCATGTCTTTTCAAGTCAACTCTTGAATGAGTTCCGCATTGGGTATTCACGCGACTACTCCCGGCAAGACGGGTTTCATACCGGGAGCGAACTGCTGGATCAGTTTGGACTTGAGGGAATAGATGTCTCGACAAGGAAAAATCTGACGGGAGTCCCCAGCCTCCGATTTGTCAATTTTTCTGCAATGACTGAACTCCCAAGCTATTTCTGGATGAGTGAGACGTATGAGTTTCTGGATAACGTCACCTTTTCAAAAGGAAAACACGGGTGGCGAATGGGAACGATGTTGCGACGTAACCGCGGCAACATTTCAAATTGCTGCGACAGCGATTTTGGCACTTTTTCTTTCGACGGGTTTGCCACTGGTTTCGATTATGCTGACTTTCTACTTGGCTTTCCCCAATCCAGCAGCCGTTTCCAGAGATCTCAGCCACGCTATGACCGGTACAGCGAACTGGGCCTCTACCTACAAGACGACCTCCAGTTGACCCCACAACTGACTCTGAACTTTGGCGTGCGATACGATTATTTCTCGCCCCCCGTGGACAAGTACGACATGAGGTACAGCTTCGACCCTAGAAGCGGGGATCTCGTTGTGCCATCCTCGGAAGTGCAACAAAAGCTAGTGAGCCCTATATTCCCCCCGTCTATACCTATCGTAACTGCTGGCGAGGCGGGCTTTCCTTCCCGCTCGTTGCTGGAAAGCCACCACAGGAATTTCAGTCCACGACTTGGCTTTGCGTATCGATTTCTTGATCGTACCGTTCTTCGGGGCGGATATGGGGTCTATTATACGCACCTGGCTGCAACCCTGATGGAGCGCTTCAGCGGGGGACCGTTCCAAATTAACGAAGTGTTTCAAAATGCAATAGACCACGGGACACCTAGCTTCCAATTCCCCAATCCGTTCCCTGAGGAGGGACTTTCCGCGCAGAGCATTACTCCGGTTTCAAAAGACTTGGCCACCCCCTATACCCAGCAATGGAACCTCACCCTGGAGCACGAGTTTCCTTCTGCCATCCTTGCGAGAGCAACTTACCGCGGCTTTATGTCCGTGAATATTCCGTATGTTGGTGACATTAACAAACCCCTCCCAAGCAGTGACCCCTCAGCCAGGGATTTCTTCCGTTACCCAAACTTTTCTCAAGTTAATTTTGTTCAGGATGGGGGTATTCAGAAACTCAATGCCCTCGATCTGGCTATCGAGCGGAAGTTCACCCGCGGTTTGACTTTTCAATCCGGATGGACTTGGGCGAAGAACCTTACTGACGTTGGAGACGATGATGAGACTGGCAGCATCGAGAATCCTTACAATCGCCGCCGCGAGATGGGCAATGTCTATTGGATGCCTCGCCACCGGTTTGTGGGCCAGGCACTTTACGAAATTCCTCTTGGGGGCTGGAAACTCTCTGAGTCCGGCTTACCCCGCGCACTCCGACATCTGCTCGACAACTGGCGGGTCTCGGCAATCGCCGTGTGGCAAACAGGGCAGTTCCTGACACCGGGCTTCAGTGGATCTGATCCTTCCAATACACGGACTGAAGGAGGTCGTCCCGATCAAATAGGCAATCCCGGGCTGGCGGACCCCACTATTTCACGCTGGTTTGATGCCAGTGCTTTTGCCCTTCCACCCAACGGGCAATTCGGGAACAGTTCCCGCGGCGTCATAGTGGGCCCCGGCCTGGCCAACCTCGATTTCGGCTTGTACAAGCACTTTGACGTCGGAGAAAAAGGGAAGCTGCAATTCCGCCTGACTGCCACGAATATTTTAAACCATCCTAATTTCGGCAACCCGAACCTTGACATCTCGAGCCAGAATGTCGGGAAGATAACCACCGTTCAAGGAGACCGCCGCGACACGCTGGGGGGCGGACCCCGAGCCATTCAGTTGGGCCTTCGTTTTGACTTTTAAGCGCCGGCTTTCATGAAAATGCGAGTTTTGGTAGCCACGACAAACCGCTTTGGGGTTGTCGTGGGCTTTTGGTTGTCAGGAAAAATGCCCACGGCTCGCGGCGGCTGGTGTCGCCAATACGCTCGCCGTGGCTACCCCTGCCCTTTTCATCTGCGGTGGTGAACTTGAAAAGGCCATGGGGCCCTTCTTCTAAGAAAATCCGAGTTTGGTAGCCACGACAAATGGCTTTTGATTTGTCGTGGGCTTTTTGCAGACGATGAAAAGTCCACTTCCAGCGATTAATCATGAAGGGATTAGGCATTCCCCATTGTGTCTGGGTGCCTTGGTGGTGCTATATCAGCTCTAGCTGGCCTGCTACTTCCCCAGTCTGAAATCCAGAAATCTCAGCGTCCGACTTTTTTTGTCCCAAATCACATCCCCAAACGTTGATGTGTTTAGAACTGAAGATAAAGGCGATGCAGCCATAGACATCGCTGAGACAGATTCCCGAAATCTGCGTTCACCAACAACCTTAAGAAGCCAGTGATGTGCAAACTAAACTTATCCTGCCATCACGGGGCGATTTATTATCAGAATCATTAGAAAGGAGACCTGTATGAGAAGTATGTCGAAGTTGACCTGGATAGGTCTTTTGTTTCTACTCCTCACAGGATTGGCGATAGGCCAAACCTACTTAGGCTCGATTGCGGGAACCGTCACGGACCCCAATGGTGCTGTTGTGCCCGAGGCCCAAGTAACGTTGCTCAATGAAGGCACAGGAATCAAAAACACCGCGAGCACCAACCCGGAGGGAAATTATTCCTTTGGGTACCTGTCAGTGGGTACCTACACATTAACGATTGTGAAATCGGGTTTTAAAGAAGTCCACAGCAGTAGCCTGACTCTCACGACCCAGCAAAATCTGCGCTTTAACGCGACACTGGAGGTTGGCGATGTCTCGCAGACCATCGAGGTCACCGGTGCGCCGCCCTCCCTGAACACCGAGAACGCCCAACTCGGGGACGTACGCCCTCGAGAAGACCTGCTCAATCTGCCAATCAACAACCGGAGCGCGATCAACTACTTTTTCCTGACTTCCTCAAACTACCAGGGCGACGGCTCCAGCTATTCTCTGGGGGGACTCCGCGGTATCAACACGAACTTCACCATTGATGGGACGACCAGCAATTCAGCCCTTTTTGGCGCCCAGGTCGGTCCCATGGTCGAAGCCTCCCTGGAATCGGTCAAAGAAATGAAAGTGCTGAGCAGTAACAACTCGGCCGAATACCCTGGCGTGGGGACCATTGTTATCTCTAGTCGCTCCGGTGAAAACCAGCTCCATGGCAGCGCCTTCTTTATTACAAGTAACAATGCATTTAACGCGCGTCAGGCTAATTCCGACAGCAAAGCCCACGGGCCAACCCAGCATAATTTCGGCGGAAGTGTGGGAGGACCAATTGTAATTCCGAAGGTCTACAATGGGACAAACCGCACCTTCTTTTATTTCACCTGGGAACAGCAGAAATTTCCAGGAGGGGATTTCTATCTCGCCAACGTGCCGACGGCAAAGATGCGGAACGGTGACTTTTCGGAGGTCTTGCCCGACACAGTCATTAAAGATCCGACCACAGGCCAGGCTTTCCCTGGAAACATAATTCCCAAGGACAGGATCAGCCCTGTAGCGTTGGGCTTCCAGGACTTCGGCTTCCTGAACGCCAACTATGGACCACCCAATCAGTTTTCCGGTAACTGGCAGGGATTTTTCCCTTCTGCTGAATACAACAACCGCTTTACAGTTCGGGTGGATCACCAACTCACCAGCAAAGACAATTTGTCCACCCGGGTAAACCTTCGGCTCTTGCCGTTGCCAAACCAAGCTGATGGAGATATCCCCCTCATTTTCCAGCGTACCCAGGAACGCCAGGTTCGAAATCTGCAAGTGTCTGAGACTCACATGTTCTCACCCAGTCTGCTCAATGAGTTTCGGTTTGGCTACTCACGTGACTACTCAACATTGGGAGGTGTCCATAACGGGGCCAGTGTGGTGCAGCAAGTCGGCCTCCAGGGAATCGACCTCAGCGACAAGGGACAGCTTCATGGGGTCCCGTATGTCGGTTTCAACAATTTCTCTAACATGACTGAATACCCCAGTTATTTCTGGATGGCAGAGACTTTCGAAGCCCTCGATAACGTTAATATTGTCCGTGGGAAACATAATTTCAAGACGGGAGTGCTGATGCGGCGGAACCGCGGAAACATCTCGGCCCAACCGCAAAGCGACTTTGGCGTCTTGAACTTTGACGGTTTTGCCACGGGATTCGACTACGCCGACTTCCTGCTGGGGCTCCCTATCTCCACAAGCCGTATCGAAAGGTCCCAACCCCGGTACAATCGTTACAATGAGTACGGTTTCTTTTTCCAGGACGATTTCCAGGTTTCTCCCAAATTGACCCTGAACCTAGGCATGCGCTATGAGTATTTCTCCCCACCCGTCGACAAATACGACATGAGATTCACTTTCGACCTCAACTCAAGCAACCTGGTTCTTGCCAGCGATCAATCAAAGCGCCTGGTGAATCCGGCTTTCCCGACTAATATTCCCATAGTGACTGCCGAACAGGCAGGTTTCCCCACTCGTTCTCTGTTGGATGGAGACCACAACAACCTCGGGCCGCGGTTTGGATTTGCTTATCGTCCGTTCAGTGGCACAGGCACGGTGATTCGCGGCGGTTATGGGCTTTTCTATTCGCGCCTGGCCTGGACCGTGATGGATAATTTCAGCGGTGGGCCCTTCCAGTCACAAGAAGATTTTCAAAACGAGATTGTCAACGGCGTGCCGAAAATGCAATTCCCCAACCCGTTCCCGTCGGGCATCGGTACGACCCCAACCCAGAGTATCACGCCTGTATCCAGGGCCTTGCGCACTCCTTATACCCAACAGTGGAATTTGACGATTGAGCACGAACTAGGCCATTCCATAGTGGCGCGCGCCACCTATCGGGGCTTCAAGACCACCCAGATTCCTTACGTTGGAGACCTGAATCAGCCCTTTCCTAGTACAAACCCGGCCAACAAAGACTTGTTCCGCTTTCCTCTGTTCTACAACGTAAACTACACACAGGATGGCGGGATCCAAAAGTTGAACGGCTTGGATCTGGCTCTAGAACGGAAGTACTCCAAGGGGCTGACCTTCCAGGCCGGATATACTCTGGCGAAGAACTTGACGGACGTGGGCGATGATGACGAGAGTGCCTCTATCGAGAATGCATACGACCGCCGCTCGGAGATGGCCAACGTCTACTGGATGCCCCGGCAACGTTTTGTAGGATCGGCCCTGTACGAGATCCCCTTTGGCAGGGGAACTGGTTTGTGGAAGCAGGCTTTCGGCAACTGGCAAGTCTCCGGAGTGGCTGTGTTTCAAACCGGCCAGTTTCGCACCCCGAGCTTTGGCGGGTCTGATCCTTCCAATACCCGTGTTGAAGGTGGGCGGCCGGATCAAATCAGTAACCCGAGTGTGTCGAGCCCGACGAATCAACAGTGGTTTAACCCAGCAGCTTTCGTAGTCCCTCCCATCGGAGGATTCGGCAACAGTGCTCGGGGGGTGATTGTAGGGCCTGGTTTGAACAACATCGATTTCGGAGCGTTCAAATATTTCAGGCTTGGGGAAAAGGCGAAGCTTCAGCTCAGAATGACAGCCACGAATTTCTTCAATCATCCCAATTGGGGCAATCCCAATACCAACATCACCAGCAGTAATGTAGGGAAAATCACTGCCCTGCAGGGGAGTGGTCGAAGAGATACGCTGAGTTCCGCATCTCGAAATATCCAATTGGGTATCCGGATCGACTTCTAGATTTTTCGTAGCGCCAGTTGGCAGATTACCAACTGGGGTGATGCTTTCTGGTCCTTACAAGCCCCGGTGGCCCGCAAAGGTTATCGGGGCTTCCTGATCGGCACGCTATCCACACCATGAAAATCTTGTAGAGCAAGTTGGCAATTTGCTCCACAAGATCCAGCTTTTCAGAAAGGGTAACCTAGATTTTCGCTGCCCCTTTTCACCCCCATTGTTCTATGATCTGCCAATCACACGGATGGAGAGTCTGATGCAGCGGATAATCGTTTTGGCCTTTTTGATCCTCAGCTTGTCTTGTTCAGGCATAACAGCAGCCAAAGGAGTCACGGTCGATTACAGACTCTTCACGGGCCTGGCGGCTATGGATGGAAACTGGGCGGCACTCACGGTAGCATCCGACGGCAAAGTCTATGCTGGCCTGGCTTACCACAGCAGTGATGGCCACATGGTCTGCTACGACCCCAAATCTGATCGGATGATTGATATTGGCAACCTCACCCGACTCAGTGGGGAGGCTGCTTTGCATATTGGGCCCCAATCCAAGATCCACGCCAAATTCGGTGAAGGTAAAGACGGCCGCATTTACTTCGGAACGCATGCCGGTTACTGGTGGAATTATGCCCGCGTCGGCACTAAAGAGGGGTATCCGGGTGCCCATTGGATGGCCTATGATCCCAGGACCGGGAAGGTAGAGGATTTTGGTATCGGTCCCCGCTATGAAGGGATCAATACCGGCGCATACGATCCAAAGTTCAATCGCATGTACGGCCTTACTCATCCTCGCGGCCATTTTGTCTACTATGATGTCCCAAGTGGCCGAGCTGTCGATAAGGGGCGGATGAACAACTGGGAATCCATTTGTCGCACCCTTGGAATTGATGACCAGGGCAACGTGTACGGCAACTTTGGCGCGGGCCAAATCTACAAGTATGACCCTCGCACTGATGAGATCACCGAACTCCCTTTGCACATTCCCATCCGAGAAAAAGGAATCTCCTTAGGCCGGGACTACAATAAATCCGAAACTCACTGGCGAACTGTGATCTGGGACAATCAGGGAAAGAAATTCTATGGGGTCGATGAAAGTGCCAGTTTGCTGTTCTCCTTTGATCCAAAGGCCGGACAGCATGGAGAGGTGAAGTTGCTGGGACAGCTCTCGACTGAAGAGATGAAAGACCGCCGCGATATCCCCTATGCCACTTTGACGTTGACGCTTGGTCTGGACAATAAGCTCTACTATGCGATTCCGCAGAGAGAATTTGATTATGGTGGCAGCACCGGCATAGGGGTTTCTCACCTCATCACATATGACCTGAACAGCGGGAAGACCGCGGATATGGGAGAGATTCGTCTTCCGGATGGGCGCGCAGTGATTGGTTTAAATTCCGCCCACACGGCTCCCGATGGGACCCTGTATTTTGTTGGCGCTATCGAGCTTCGGGAAGAGCCTGGACAAAAGCTCGAGTCCGCCGGCAAAATAGGCAACGTCCCTTACCGGCTGGCGCTGGTCATTTATCGGCCGAACATACGAAATGTCCCCTGAGTTGGTTAATCCCTTGCGGGTGTCCCCTGATGTTCTTAAGAGCGAAAAATTATGTGCAGATTCATCCCGTCCTTATCTTGTGAGAGTCGAAAGCGAACTTAGAATTCTTGATGCTGTATTTTCCCATTGTAGAGGCCGGAGGATACTTACCGCAGAGAAAGGGCAAGGGGGTTAGATCTCTATTGCATGTCCTCATGTAATGCAAGTGTGTAACTTCTTGTTTTTCTGGAAAGATTTTCTGTTGAGAGATTGCTGGGCTGGGCGAAGAGCCTGAAAAGGCGCCATTGGCCTGGATCTCCTGGCTTCAGACGCTGAAATCTCGATTCTGACTTTTGTTTCATCATTCGCTATGAACATTCGATTGTTCCCGTACCTCATGATTTGTTTGTTGGTGACCAGTCGTGCCCTGGCCCAGCGCACGCTGGATTACGACAAAGTAGTTGTTCCGCAGAACCGTATCGATGCGCGGGACCTTGGTTACCCACCCATCGACATTATTCCCAATGGCGAATCGGCCATTACGTCATTGACCATTGCCCCAAACGGCAATCTGTACGGCGCCACCAGTGGCAAGCGGTCGCATTTATTTGTTTTGAACCCGCGCCACGGTTATGTTCAACCGTTGGGCTTCCTGCCCGATGCCACTGGTGTGAGTCAGTCATTGGCAGTCTCCTCATCAGGGGAGCTTTATATCGGCACTTCCCCGGGCGGACATCTCCTGAAGTACAATCCCAAGGACGAAGATCGCCAGCCCATAAAGGTCAAAGAAGCCTGCGTCGTGGCTGATCTGGGTCAAGCCGCTAAAGGCGAGAGCGTCTTTGCTTTGACCATCGATCGCAACTCCAACACTCTTTACGGACTCACCTCTCCCAACGCTCATTTCTTCAAGTACTCAATTGACAATGGAAGCTTCACGGACATGGGAGTGGTTGCGCGCGAGGCAGCGGAAGGTGAGAAGTTTGAGACCGAAAAAATGATTTCCCGGATGTTGGCCCTTGACGCCTATGGCAATGTTTATTGTTCTGGCGAAAATGGGAGCCTTTTCAAATTTGATAAAGAAAAACAAAAGCTAGAAAAACTTGGTCTCCAGGTGCCTGCAGTGCCAGGGCGGGAATCATGGGCGCGGGTCGATGCTTTCCTTTCAGATTCGCCTGGCATCATTTACGGGGGTACATCCGACGGCTATTTGTTCCGTTTTGATCCGGAAAAACACACGGTCCAGAATTTGGGGAAACCACTCAACCAATACCGTATCGCCGGGCTTGTAAATGGAACCAACGGCAAAATCTATGGTGTGGGCGGCGATCAGGACGAATTGGCCCGCCTGTTCTCGTACGATCCAAAAACAGGTTCATACGAAATAATTGGGTTTGTAGACGTAAACCGGCGGCCCTATTACTCTTGGCAAGCTTATGTCATCCATGCCGTGGTAGTAGGCCCCGACGGCACGATCTACATCGGGGAGAGCGAACGCATTTCCAAGCTGTACCTGTTCTATCCTTGGTAGGACGATTTCCCGGCTCGTCCTCCATCTCGTCGTCGTACTCAGCAGATTGAATGTCGAGGACGAGAACGACGACGAGAACGATTTTCATTTAAGAATATTAGGGAGACTCAATGAAACTAAACCTTCTCTGGACTTTATTGTTGACAGTGATTCTCCTATCTCCGATCGGAAGCCGGGCGCAGCAGAAAAACTCTTCCGACACCGCGTCACTTCCCCGCGCACACTGGCTGGAAAACGGTCTGATTGACGCCGGCGGAAGCCATGAGCCCTATCTTTTTGTGGTACGGCGTGGCGGTCAGCATCTGAATGCCTACGAACACTATCAGAAAGCCCAAAACGAGGAGCTTCTGCGACGGTTGAAGGAACAGGGGATTGAAGTCTTTCATACCCACCTTTATAAGGGATTTGGCATGGCGGCTGAAAAACCGGGAATGGAGGATGCCAAGCGAGTGGCAGCAATGGCTCACCATTACGGGCTCAAAGTAGACAGCTATATCCAATGGAACACGATGATGTACGAGACTTTTTTTGCTGAAGAGCCTCGCGCCAAAGACTGGATCCAGCGCGATGCGCTGGGAAAGCCAATCCTGCTGGTCTACGGTTACCAGCAATCGTACCGCTACCGTCCTTGCTTTGCCAATCAGGAGTATCTGGATTACCTGAAGAAGATCGTCAAATATGCCGTGGAAGAAGTTAAAACTGACTTCATTCATTTTGACAATTTCGATCTTAATCCCGAACCTGACTCCTGCCACTGCCAGACCTGCGTCCGCAAATTCCGTGAGTTCCTGAAAGCCAAGTATTCGCCGGACAAGAGGAAAGAGCGTTTCGGGTTCGAGAATGTGGATTACGTGAACCCTCCCTCATGGAATTTCCAGAATCCGCCGGAAAAGATGGAGATCATTTTTGACCCTGCCATCCAGGAATGGATTGATTTTCGCTGCCAAGTCATGGTGGACGCTTTACACCAGTTGGCAGCTTATGCCAAGTCCATGAACCCGGAGGTGGCGATTGAAGTCAATCCTCACGGCATCACTGGGGAGAACCGCGCCTGGGGGGCTGGCCTTGACCACGCCCGATTTCTGAAATCCACGGAGGTTTTCTGGACAGAGGAAGAAAACGAACCTGGCTACCTGGACGATGGCCGATTAATCTCTAAGATTCGAAGTTATAAGCTGGCCAGGGCCTTCGACAATATTCTTCTCGCCTACATCACTCATAATCCAGTGGCCATGGCGGAAGGCCTGGCCTTCAATCAGACCCTTGGCTTCGTTGGAGAAGATCCTTTGCCTGCCACGATGTTGCAGTACATTTCCTTTTACCGGAAGAACCGGGAATTTTATATTGGGGCCAAAGATGCGGCTACGGTGGCAGTCTTGCGGTCTTATCCATCGATCGCCTATCACAATGCCCAGGCTCAGCTCAGTGCCGTCCTGGTCGAGCAGGCTCTGATCCAAGACCGAATCCCCTTTGATTTGATTTTTGACGAACATCTGGCCAACCTTTCCAAATACAAAGTAATTATCTTGCCAGACTCAGAATGTCTCTCCGACCAGCAATTGGCAGCAATCCGCCAGTTTGTCGAGAACGGTGGTGGCTTGCTGGCCACCGGCGAGGCGGGTCTCTATGACGAGTGGCGCCGAGTTCACGTTCGGCCGGGCTTACAGGGGCTGGTCGACTCTCAACCGCATGCTGAAGCATACCAGGAACGAGTGGAGGGGACAGCCTCGGCACCAAGTTTGCCGGCACGTAAGGAATATGGGAAGGGTCGCGTAGTTTATTTCCCTTCTCTCCAGTATGACGGGCCAATACCGGAAGCGGAACCCTATTTCAGTATTAGCAACCGGTTCTGGAAACGACCCAAGAATTCGCCGGAGATTACCGAGGCTGTTCGCTGGGTTGCCAAAGATAATCTTCCTATAGAGATCAGTGGACCGGCATTTCTGGTGGCCAACCTCGTTATCCAGCCTGACAAGCAGCGGATGATGCTGCACCTGGTGAACTACAATGCCAGGAACGCACCTTCGATCAAATCCGTCGACGTGAACTGTCAAGTGCCACCCGGCAAGACAGCCAAAGAGGTGAGGCTGATTACACCGGATTCGACCAATCCGGAGATTCTTAAGATGACTACTGGCGGCTTCGGTGTCACCTTCACCGTACCTGAAGTCAAGACATACGCGGTGGCGGTGCTGAGCTGGTGAAACAGAACGCCGATTGCGTCCATCTGCGTTCGTCTCCGGCCCTCTCTTTTAGGGATTTTTCTCTGCGTCTCCGCGACTCTGCGGTCAGATTCTTGTGGTACCCAGCGGCCACGTTAAGCCTTGGTGGTGAGAAATCCGGACTAGTGGGTCGTTTGCTTGACCTCGAGGACGTCCCCAGTCGAGAACTGGATATAGGGGAAACACTCCGGAATGTGTGAGTCCCAAACTCCATGCCGGCTCCAGACCCATCCCCCGGAATCTGTCGCGGGCGATGGGGCCTTGTACTGGTTGAATCTCGAAAAGTCGATGCGCCATACATCGCCATTCTTGGGCGGCAACGCGCGGCCGTCTCCTCTAGCCAACCACTTCATGCCCTGCCACGGAAGTGCCATCTCGACCGTCCAGCCTTTGTCTTTGTCCTGGCTGTTGTTAAGGGTACCATCGATGTGGACTGCCGTCTTCAAACCCGGGAAGTCCCAGGCCCATGATCCCAGGCGAGGGCCTCGCGGATGACTTGCGAATCCCACACCATTGAACGGGCGAACCTTTGGGTTGGAGCGGCTGAATTCCGGTGCTGCAGAATAGCCGCCCTTTTCATAGGCATCCTCCCAGATAAAGAAGACCTCATAAATAGTATTCAGCGCGTTAATCTCAAATTCGTAGTAATTGTCCTTGCCGGCTATAAACAACTCTGCATCGTTGTTGGTGTAAATCAGGGAATCCCGCTCTTTCAAGGTAGCTGCCACGTTGGGTTCTTCAATCCAGTAAGCCACGTAGAGATACCTCTCATCCCATAACAATGCCGCGCGTGTGTCGTAGAGCGTCGGCTTGCCACTGATCATGTCCACGAAGCGAGGCGAACGTGGCACTGCCCGCCAGCACTCTTCGTCGAGCCGTCCGTCTACCTGGATCGGCTGGCGGACACGATAGGCCGTGTAGTGAGCGATCTCCTCCTCTTTACACGGGAACTGCGACTTCTGTTCGGGGCGAGAGGCCTGGACCACTCCAAAAACGAAAAAGATCGACACTCCGATAGTCTTCCAAACCCGGTCATGTGCTTGGGTCAGGCAGGTTATGGCAGGCCCGGCTCCAAAGCCTCGACTGATGGGTGCTCTGAGAGATGTATTCATTGGTGTTTCCTTCTAGCGGAAGTCTATCTCGCAAACAGATTCTGGACAAGGTTTTGTGCAAGTCGCGTTTGCGGCTAAAGGAACGACTCAAGACTTTCATGGAAATGGCCTGAAGGGCCATAAGAAAATAGCCCAGGGCATAGCGGGCGAGAAGCAGGAGCCGACAGGCGACTGCCGACCGCGACGCCCTGGGAATAAGATTCCGAAATAGAGCTCAAATCCTCGATCAGGCGCGGGGAGCCCGCCCGCGCCTGATCGAGGAGTAAGATTCGGGGGTATACGATGACGCAGGGCGTCGCTCGCCAAAAATCGCTACGCGACCGCCGTCGCTCGCTTTGCCCT
>JBGOTQ010000086.1:0-21924 GCA_041476565.1 Terriglobia bacterium
AGGTTGGTTCCCTGAAGGGGAACAACACAATCCAGACGGTGCGAAATTATTGTTCCCTTACAGGGAACGCAAATATTTACTGCCATAAACCCAGGGTAATCCGTCCGCTATGAGCGAACGTCCAACCCTGGGCTGGAATATTATGTCCTTCTCTAATCTGAGGCGGCGACAGAAGGCTTTGAGATTCTGGGCATGGACAAGGAATTGCTGGACACGCTGCTGAAACTGCTCCCTGATGGACAACGCCTAAACATGTCGAGAAAACTTCCGGGACTGTCCGACGCGCATTTTCATCAGCGACCGTTCACTTTGACATCGACCGTCGCAGGGCATCCAGCAGTGGGGACTGTCCCAGTTTGGGCTCATAGCTCCAGTAAGTATCGCTGCAGCCGTACAGGTCGAATTGGCTGATGACAAACCGAGCCGGTTCCACAGCTTTCTGGTCCAGGTAGAAAGCTCCCCATTCACCCACCAGCATCGGCATGCGCAACGCCCGTGATTTTTCGGCGTGCCGACGGAATATCAGTTCGACTCGAGCGTTGCTGGTCAACTGGAGAGAATCCGTATCTGTGACAATGTCATAGCCGTGGGGAGCATATGCTTGCTGCCGGTAGCGGCCGCCTTGCGAATCCTTCAGAGGCTCCATTGCGCTCACAATTCCCATGTTGGTATCCATGGCCGGCTCGAGGAATAGGATGTGGCGTGCATCCACCTGTCGGATGGCTTGTGCCACCCGGGCATACATGGGCATCAGGCGGGCGCGCTCGAAATCCTGCATGATTGGAGCCGCAGCCTCCAGCATTTTGGTGTAAAGCTCCAGATCCCCCAGCCACTGGGTCAATTGTTTCCTTCCGTCAGGACTGCCCTGCATTTTGGCCAGCATTTCCACCGAAGGAGCCTTCTGACCCGGGCGGGCGGCCATCAATTCCGCCATCCGTCGAAGCATGGCCTGCTGGCAGCGGCCTCCGTCCGCACCCGGCGACGGCTCGTTCATCAGGTCGTACCCAACCACCGCCGGTTCACCGGCAAAGCGCCGCGCCACCTGTTGCCATACGCGAGCGTAATGCTCCTGCAAACCCAGATGGTCTGGGGCGAGGCTATTCGCCCAGAAATGGTCTAGAGCACTCTGCACAGCCTGGCTGGCGTAATAGGCGTCGCTCCAGACTGCACCGGTCGTGTGGGGCTTCCCTTCATCGAGAGTGGCCCAGACCGGTGCACCGTCACTGAATTTCACGCTGTACAGGTCCTGGTGCATGTCCAGCAAGATATACAGCCCTTGCGCCCTGGCCCACTTGATGCACTGAGCAATCCGATCGAGATAGGCTTCATCGATTTTTCCGGGTTCGGGCTCCAGGCCGTCCCAAAGAATGCCGAACCGGACACAGTTCATTCCCCAACTCCGGATGCTCGCGAAATCAGCCGGGCCGAGTCCTCCCGTATAAGCTTGTTCTTTGGATTTGTTGACCACATTAATGCCGTGCAGCAACAGCGGCCTCCCGGTGGGGTCCAGGAACTGAGATTCTGTTGCGCTTACAAAGCCCGCTCCTCCGGTTTGGCTGGGAACTGGTCCGCCATGTTCCGTACCTTTCCCGCAACTACAAATAAAGAGGACGATGGTCTGCGCCAGTAACAGAATGTGAAGATTTTTGAGCATGAGTTCTCTCTAGGGAAATCAGTTATGTTTCACGAGCCCTCACCAAACCCCGATCAATCTCCACCACCCAAACCCGATAACTGACCAGACGGCCAAGTTTACGAATGAAGCTAGTAACCCGATTATCCACCACTGCTTCAAACTGACATAGCCCTGAGCGAAAAACATTGGTGTCGGTGTCGTGCCGTAGTGGGTCAAACCCGCGGCTAGATTCGCAAAGCAGGCAAAGGCAAAGACCACCAAGCCAATCGGACCCCCTTTAGCCGCCAGCACTCCCACGAAGGGAGTGTACATCGCCAGCATATGGGCGGTGATGCTGGCGAAAGCATAATGGGCGTAAAAGTAAATCAACAAGGCCACCACTAACAGAGTCAACCATCCGGCTCCACTGAAGACCGAACCCACAGTCCTGGCAAATTCATGGGTAATGCCGGCATCGTTCAGTGCTTTTCCGAGCCGCAAAAGGCCCCCGTACCAGATGAAGATATCCCAGGCGACCTTTTCATTCTTGACATCTTCCCAGTTTAAGACGCCCGTAGCCAGCAAGGTTGAAGAGCCAAGTAAAGCCGTTACAGTGATGTCAATATGATTGAGTGAGCTCGTAATCCACAAGCCACAAACCACCAGGAAAACGGCTAAAACGATCTTCTCTCCCCGCTGCATCCGGCCCATCCCTTGCAGTTCCTGTTTGGCGAAAGCAGCGGCCTCCGGCGTTCTTTTGATTTCGGGAGGGTTCAGGCGGTAAATCAGAAGTGGAAGAATGGCCAGCGAACATAGACCAGGCACTATTCCCGCTGATAGCCAGCCTATCCAGGTAACCCGATATCCAAATTGTTGGGAAGCAATTTGCGCCGCCAGAGGATTGCTGGCTTGGCCTGTGTAGAACATAGCTGCTGTGACACATATGTTCTGATAGACAGAGGTCATCAGAAAGGAGCCCAACAGGGATGCTGTGGCGCCTGGGAGCGAACCGTAGAGTTCTGCGACAGAACGCACAATGGGTAAGATGACGCCCCCGGAGCGAGCTGCGTTTGATGGTATGATGCTGGCCAACACCATATCGGAGAGCGAGAGCGCATAGCAGATTCCCAAGGAACTCTTACCGAAAAGACGGACGAAAGAAAGGGCAATGCGGCGCGCCAGTCCTGTCTTGATCAAACCGCGGGAAATGAAGAACGCCGCCAAAACCAGCCACACCGTGGGGTCACCATATCCCGCCAGGGCCTGTTGAATGGTCAGGCCGCCGAAGAGCGAAACCAGCGTAATCGCTATTAGAACCAGTGCACCACCCGGAAGTGGCCCGAGGATCATTCCACCAATCGTGGCTACAAAGATGCCGAGAAGCCTCCACCCTTCGGGTTGAATAGCCGGGGGCCGCGGAATGAGTTGGACGGTCAGGTACAGTAACACCATCACCCCAGCCCCCATCAGGCGCCGGGAATTAGACTGACTAGTGGCGCTCTTCATCCGAAGGATCATGAGTGGTTGGCCTTGGCTAGTTCGAGGGCTTGGGTGGTCGTGTAATATTTCGCAATCATATTCGGTATTTCCCAGTCAGGCAGCTTCCCATCGGCCAGGAACCCAAGAAACTTCTCCGCGACCTGCCCAAAATGCGCTTCATGGCCGGCATAGTACGAATCCGGGATTGTAACATGCCAAATTGACCCCTCGGGTTCAATGGCCAAGCCGGGGTATCTGGCTTCCAAGTTCTCTACGGCTACCCGTAGAGTTCTTCCACAGGAATCCCGGGTCACTCCCGGTGCGGGTTCAACATAGAGTGCGGGGCGGAAGCCTTGCTTCAGGCCCTGCTCAATGATGACATTCGAGCGGGAGCCGCGGATCACTGAGTAGTGGGTATCGCCTCCGCCTGTGGGGGATTTGAAATCCCAAACAACGGAGATCCGGGCGTGCACTCCACGCAGGGTATAGATCAATTCGCCATTGGAATAGTAGGGGAGAAGACCTTGTGCATCGAGCTGGCGGACCAGGTAATCAGGAAAATGGGGCTGGCGGGTTACCTGCTCGAACTGTTGTAGGTCCAGCATGGTGGCCCAACGCCGGGCCCGCAGTATCCGGACATCTCGCGTGTAGTTCATCGCTTGCTCGGGAAAGCATTCCCACATCACCAGGTCGACCAGGTGAGTCGATACGTCCACAATCCCATCACCCTGCTGGCCGGCATCGAAGTACCAGGGCGGGCGCCGTAGCACGGTGCCGGCGACTGTCTTGAACAGGTAATGAACACTCTCTTTGGTCACGGCTGGGTTATCCACAGAGCCCGCCTGTAGTTCTCCAAACAGGGGCGGCGTATTGACGAGTTCCTTTTGCAGAATGGTGGTAATCTCGTAGCGTTCCGTCATAATATCGTAGAGCAACACTCCATTTCGCTTGGCGGAATCAAAAGCCGCGCACAGCAAATGCCAGCCAGGAAGATCGATGCACATGGGCTTGTCCGCCAGGACGTGAATCCCTGCATCCACAGCAGATTTGATGTAGCCTGTCTTTTTTCGATTGTTGCCGGCAGTCACCAGGACGTTGCCGGGCCTTTCCCGCAACATGACTTCCAGATAGTCGTCCTCGGTATAGACAATTTCCTCCCAGTGGGTAGGGTTCTCCGAACGCTGGTTAAATCCCGTAATCCGTTGGAGGTGATCCACGAGGTCAGGGCCGGGAGGTGCAAACACGAAAACAGTCGGCGAGATCTGCGGACACATGGTTTTCTGGACCAGAGCTGCATGGAAATGTCCCGGATTCAGGGTGATCAGTTTCACCTCGTCATGGATTGGGTGGGAGTTGCTGGATGGATCAAGCATAGGGGTGGTCATGGTCTCATCCTATATCAAGTAGATGGGCTATTGGGCCTAGCCGGGCCAAAAGTATAGCCTAGGATGACCTAACTTGTGGCACAAAACCGAATCTCCGAAATCACAGAGGGACATCCAATCGAGAATCTCTCGCGTCCTCCACTTTTGATCCTCTCCTCCCGCTACCCATTGACACCGCCTGGCATGGAACCTATACTTTCAATCCTGACAATTCCGAACGAAAGGTTCAGCGCGTGAGGTTTCTTGGTCTAGATGTTGGTTCGGTGAGGATCGGCGTTGCAATGAGTGACGAGACAGGTCTCATTGCTCAAGGACTGACGACCCTCGAGCGCATAGGCTGGAAGAAGGATCTGAGGAGGATTGTGGACCTGATCCGAACTCATGGAGTCGAGATGGTGGTTGTGGGGAATCCCCTGAATTTGGATGGTTCGACCGGTGCGCAAGCCGAGATCATCCAGGATTTTGTCTTGCGATTGAAAGAAGCCTCTCCTATCGAGGTGAGGCTTTGGGACGAGCGCCTCTCCTCTGTTTCGGCAGAGCGGGTACTAATTGAGGGGGGCATGCAGCGAGGCAAACGGAAGCCGCTCATTGATAAACTGGCCGCAGTCATCTTCCTTCAGAATTTCCTCGACCACCGTAACCAATCCCCCACCAAAGGGCTAGGTGATACGGAATAAGGAGGCTGGGTCGACTTGCCTAAGTGGTTGAAATCGGTCATCGGGTGCGGGCTCCTTCTTAGTTTAGGAATTGCCGGGACTTTGGGATACCTCTGGAGAATTCCTTACAAGAACTTCAGTGAAGCGGAAAAATTTCTACTGATCCCTCGAGGGACCTCCTCGCTGGAAATCTCGCATCAACTGGAAGAAGAAGGTATCGTTCGCCATTGGGCCCTGTTTCTGGGTTATGTTAAAGTCTGCAGAATTTCCCGTCCGCTTCAGGCTGGAGAATACCGGTTCGAAAAGGCGCTGAGCATTCGTCAGGTGGCCGATCGACTCATTCGTGGATTAGTCTATTACCGCGAAGTCACCATCCCCGAAGGCTATTCGGTTTTTGAAATTGCTGACCTGCTCGTTCAGAAAAAGTTGGCATCGCCAGAGTCCTTTCGGGAGGCCGCCAGCGATGTGCGCTTGATTGCCGACCTGGTTCCGGAGGCGCGCAATCTGGAGGGGTTTCTCTTTCCCGACACGTACCGATTCGCTCGCGGTGTGAGCGCCGGAGAGATGGTTCAGCAAATGGTGAATCGGTTTCGCCAGATGTATTCCAGCTTTCTTAGGTCGGAAGTCGAACAGAGTTCGATGAGCTTGAACCAGGTAATCACACTGGCTTCCCTGATTGAGAAGGAGACGGGAGTTGAGGATGAACGGCCTCTGGTATCTTCGGTCTTTCACAATCGCTTGAAGCTTCACATTCCTCTACAGTGCGATCCCACGGTCATTTATGCAGCCAAGTTGCACGGAACTTTCCATCAGGAGATTCTTCCAAACGATTTGGATATACCCTCACCATACAACACCTATCTTCACCCCGGCCTTCCTCCCGGACCCATCGCCAATCCCGGTCTCTGGTCGGTCGAAGCTGCTTTGAAGCCCGCGTCTTCCAATTATTTATACTTCGTGAGCAACAATCAGGGTGGCCATGTGTTCTCTACCACCTTGGAGCAGCACAGCCGTGCCGTGGCAGTCTACCGCCGCGATTTGAAAAAAACAGTTCAACGGAAGCAGGGAAGATCATGAGGGGAGTTGTGACCTGCCCATGAGGAAACTGGTTTTTGGGGTTATCCTGCATTGGTGTTTCCTAGCTTCCTGGTTACCGGCTCAGGAGCGTTTGGCGGTCACCGAAGTGAAGCTCGACAATGGTTTGAAGGTGCTCCTGCTCGAGGCCCCCCGAACTGGAGCAGTTTCCGTTGGGTGCTGGTACCGCGTCGGGTCAAAGGATGAACCCTTGGGCTCCACGGGAATCTCACACTGGGTTGAACACATGACATTCCAGGGCACCCAGAATTTCCCCGTGGGCCGTTTTCGAAGTGTCATCGAAGAAGCGGGCGGTATGCCGAGCGGTTACACCTTCCTGGACCAGACGGGTTACTTCGCAACGGTGGCCGCTACGACCCTGGAATCAATGCTGATATTGGAAGCCGGGAGGATGACCTCCTGTCTCATGGAGCCAGCCGCAGCCGAACGGGTGCGGGGGCGTCTGCTCCTTGAAATGCAACTCCAGTCCCGCAATCTCCGGGATTCACTGGATGTCGATGTGACTGCAGCTGCCCTCAAAATTCATCCGTACCGCTGGCCGACGATGGGCTGGTCCAGAGATCTAGAGACCGTCACTCCTGCGCACCTCCAGGATTATTACCATCAATTCTATGCCCCCAATAATGCCGTTCTCGTGCTGGTTGGTGACTTTCAGGTCCAGGCCACTCTCGATCTGGTCAAAAAATATTTCGGGAATATCCCCCGTAAGCAGGATCCACCGCGGATTCTCAGTACTGAACCTGCTCAGGAGGGGGAGCGTCGAGTGAAAATTGTTCGTGAAGGCGAGGGACTTTACCTGGAAATCGCTTATCACGCCCCGGATATTCTCAACGACGATTTTTATGCCCTTTTAGTGCTGGACGCCGCTTTGAATGGGGTCCAGGGTATGAATCTCTGGTCTGCACCTTCAGGGCGGGAGATCAGCAAATCGTCTCGTCTCTATAGAGCGCTGGTCGAAAAGAAATTTGCTATCCGCGTGAACTCTACGCTCTTCCCGACCCAAGATCCTTATCTTTACAAACTCACCCTGAAGCTCCCGGACGTATTTCAGTTCCAGCCCGCAGAGGAAGCGGTCTACGACGAACTCGACAGAATCAAAAGCCAGGGACTGAAGGATTATGAACTTGCCAAGGCCCGAAACCAGTTAATCTCCCGTGCTTACCTCGATCAGGATTCCTTAAGCAAGCTCGGGCACCAGTTGGGGTTCTTTGAGGCCATCGCCAGCTACAGAGTACTGGGGAACCTCGAGGAGAAAGTAAACCGGATCACTAACGATGATCTGCGTCGTGTGGCCATTAAATACTTGGCTGAAAACTCCCGCACCGTGGGATGGTTCCTTTCCGTGAAGCGACCGGAGAAGATTGAGATCGAGAAATTGTCCTCCCGGATTGGTTCGGATCTGCCTGCCCCCATGTTAAGGCCGGCGTTCAATGATGGGCCTAGCTTTAACTCCCCCACCAGTAACGGGCTGCAGTCCATGGATCGGGAGACGGTGCGAGATGCGATTGTCTCAACGAACGAAAAGGCTTCGACCGGGGAAGCTCAAGGTATACCGCATCCGCAGATCTCGATCCTGCCAAGCCGAAAGGTTCTTCCCAACGGTTTGGTTGTGGCAGTCGCAGAAAACCGCCTGAGCCCCACAATGACCATTGAAGCTTGCATCAAAGCCGGGTCCTTTCGCGATCGTGACGAGATTGCCGGCATTGCCTATTTTGTTGGGCTCATGTTGGAACGTGGCACAAAGAACAAGAACCTCCTCCAAATTGCAGAGGGATTTGACTACTTGGGGGCCGACTTAGCCATCGGTACAGATTACCTGACGACATCTTTGAGGGTGAGCGGGCTGGCCCGAGATGCTGCCACGTTGATTCAACAGTTGTCTGACCTGATCCAGGTTCCCGCATTTCCGACTGCTGAAGTGGAAAAGGTTCGGGCGGGAATCCTGGCAGAGTTGCGGGAGGAGGCAGAAGACACACAGATCCTTGCGGAACAGACTCTGCGTAGTAGGATTTACTCGCCTCAGCACCCTTTTAACCGTAGTGTCAAGGGAACGATCAGAACTGCGCAATCCCTCAAAGCATCAGATCTCATAGCCTTCCACAAGCGATACTATCGACCTGACTCTGTCGTGATCACTATCGCTGGCGCGGCCAATCCCAATTCAGTCACACAGATGGTCGAAGACCAATTTGGCAAATGGACGGTTCCAGGCCTTCGTGAGGCCTTCTCCATTCCACCGGCATCCTCCGGCCTGGGAAAGGGGCAATATGTGATCACTAGAAATCTGGGACCTTACTGCGATATTGCCTTGGGGTTCCCTGGAATCTCCCGAACGAACGCGGACTATTTCACGATGTTGCTGATCGACCAGATCCTGGGGGAAGCCCAATCACAGGGAAAGCTGGGCCTCAAGTTAGTCGAGCGCGACGGGGTTGCCGATCAAGTGTATGCTGCTATGGATGCCAGCATCAGTGAAGGTCCCTGGTGCATTCACATCAAGACCGTCGCCGAGCACGTTGATCGGGCCTTGGAAGAGGTTCGTGAAGAAATTCATAAAATCCAAAGTGAGGGAGTCAGTGACGAAGAATTGGTTTTTGCCAAGGGGCGGTTGATTAACCTCTTGCCGACTCAGCTCGAGAGCAATCAGGGGATTGCTTCGCAGTTGATGGAAATGCAGCTATTTGAGCTGGGCGAGAATTACCTGAATTGGTATGCCGGGATGGTTGAGAGCGTGACCATGGAGAGGATCAAAGCCTGTCTAAAGACCAGACTGCCTATAGAACAGGCCTCCATTGTCATAGTGGGGCAATATCCTCCCAAGTGAGCGATCTCAAGATACTGCAGCGAACGGAATCGGAGTGGGGAATACTGCCGTCCGGTTGACATTCTGCCCGGTGGTCGCTTGCCATCGCCCGCAATGAAGTAAGTCAACTTGTAGAACGCTTTGTTTCAAATAAAAAAAACCATGAAACTCCGCAAAATCAAATATCGAGGAGTGTTTGTCACGGGAACCGACACCAGCGTCGGGAAAACCATGGTGGCCGCTGGGTTGGTCGGCCTTTTGAAGGAGGAAGGGGTTGATGTTGGGGTTATGAAACCGGTGGCCAGCGGCGCTATCGAGTGTGATTCTGGCAAGCTGATCTCCCAGGATGTCGAAATGCTGGTCAAATTTTCAGGGGCAGAAGATCCTTGGGAGATCATCAATCCGTATTGCCTGGTAACCCCGGTCACGCCTGCCTTGGCCGCGAAGATTGAAGGGATCAGCCTTGATTTCGATCGAATTAAGCAGTGTTTTGAGGCTCTATCAGTCAAACACGAATTCATTGTCGTCGAGGGGGCAGGAGGGGTCATGTCCCCCTTGTCTGACGACCTGGTAATGGCCGACCTCATCCACTTGCTGGACCTGCCGGCAATTATCGTCTCCCGCCCGGATCTGGGGACCATCAACCATACCCTCCTCACCATTGAGTGTCTCAGGAATCGGCAAATTGAACCATTGGGGTTCTTCCTTAATCGCTTTCCTGATTCCCCTAATCTGGCTGAAAGCACCAATGCCGAAATCGTCAGCACTGTCAGCGGTGTTCCTCACTTGGGTTCGATCCAGGAACTTGGGGATTTCTTCAGTCAACGACAGGTCATTGAAGCTTTTGCCAGGTCAATTGCAAAGGAAAGACTCCTGAAAGTACTGTGTGATTAGGAGAGGCCTCTGCGCTGGGGGGATGTTCAAATCCCCGGTTCGGTCTTTCGACTCAATCCCTGATTGTCTATGCCTTTACCTTCTCGGACCATGAAGAGACTTCGCTGTGTTCTAGCTCTACTCCCCTTATCCTTTGGCGTGGGTTTATTCATTGGCCTCATCCACAAGATAGGACCCGTCTTGGTTTTTGCCGAGGTCAGGCAGATCGGCTGGGGCGTCGCCTTGCTTGTGTTGACTTGCGGTGCCAGGTACTTCATCCGAACGTTGGTGTGGTTTTTCTCGATAGAGCCACAGTTCAGGAGGTTGAGTCTTTTCGAGCTGTTCAATATTCGCCTGGCTGGTGAGACTTTTGGCGAATTGATGATTGCCGGCTTGATTGTGGGCGAGTCAACCAAGGCAATCGCGGCCTCATTTCGGTTGCCTGGCCTCAGTGCCTATTCTTCCATATTCATTGAGAACCTCTTGTTCGGGCTGTCCGTCGTAGTGTTCCTCGCCATGGGGGCCCTGCTCCTGTGCTTTGCCGCTTTCTTTCCGGCCCAAATCTTGTACTTCAATCTGATTGTGGCCTCGCTGCTCCTGATCTGCGGATTAGGCTTATTCCTCTTGCTTCACCGGGGATGGCAGGTGCTCAGCCCGCTTCTCAATTATTTGGAGAAAAGACAATTTAGGTGGGGATCATTAGGGCGGCAGGCTCCACAAATCCGCAACTTTGAGGAAGCGGTGTACGGATTTTACGGGAAGCATCGAAGGCTTTTCTTCGTCCTATTGGGGTTGGAGTTTTCTACGCACTGGATCGGGGTTTTTGAGGCATGGTGGATGCTTTATTGGCTTCAGGGGAAAGGGGGGTGGCAAGCAGCATTTCTTGTTGAGTCAGTCAGCCGTGTCATCAATTCTTGTTTTTCAATTATTCCTTTACGAATAGGGGTAGACGAGGGCGCGATGGCGCTACTTCTGAGGTCCATCGGCTACCCAGGTTCTGTAGGGATCTCACTGGCTATCATCCGCAAGGTCCGGCTGCTATTCTGGATGGTGCCGGGTCTATTCTTGATTGGGAAGTACTCTCTCATGCCAAGAGGTCAGAGATCTGTCACTGGGGCTTCCAGACAGCCGTAACGGCTGAATGCCCGGTCGGCTGCAAGAGGTCCACGCGGATCGAGCGAGGGTTCTTTTCCTTGAAATGCAGGGCAAGAGTCGTTTGTGTTCCCGGAAACAGAGTTGGACATCCCAATTCGTTTTGCTCCATCGGCAGGTCCTCGTACCCGTGCACGATCCACCTGAGACGATAGCCATCGAGGCTAAAAGCAGGCAATCTGTTGCGCGTGGCAATGTGAACCTTGAATTGATTTCCGCCCGACTCAATTTTCAGGCTTTCTATCGGGCTGGCTTCATGGCGGAGTACTTCAAAGGAGGGCTTGTGGTTTCCATAGAGGTCGACTACCCCATGGACGCGCTGCTTGAGCGCGCCGATTCCCTTATCACCAACGTGAGTTCGGTAATCGTTGTAGCAGAAGAATATTGCCCCGCCAACAAAATCAAATTCTCGAAAGACACTATTATGTGCGCGTAGAATCCGGATTCGATGCTCATCTCCAGGCGCCCTTTCCGGTGCACATTCGCAGTAACCATATTCTGAGATCACAACCATTTTGTCTGGGAAGGCCTGGTGAATGGCCTCCAGATTCTTTCGCACGCTCTCAGTTGAGCCTCCGTACCAGCTTTCGTAGTATTCATTCCATTCGATAAAATCCATCAAACCCGCCACATCCTTGTCGGGGTTGCTTTGAAGAGTGTTGGAGGCATAAGACCGCAGGCGACTAGGATTGAGTCTTCTGGCTTCTTCATACAAACGCTTGGCAAACTGATACGCTGGAGGGTTCTGCCCATTAATTTCATTGCACAAGCCCCAGGCAAAAATGCTGGGATGATTCCGGTACCGCTGAATCATCTCTCGGAGTTGTTCTAACCCGTTCTCCATGATTACGAGATCCGGCTCGCCTCCCATCGCTTTGAAGGTGTCGGCTCCCCAGCAGGGGACTTCCTCCTGGATCAGAATGCCGTGGCGGTCACAATAATCCAAAACACGGTGGTCCTGCTGCCAATGAACGCGAGTCAAGACGCAGTTTAGCTCTTTCATGTCGTTATGATCATGAACGATCCAGGATTCCGGTTCTGCCATTCCATAGTCCGGGTGGCTTCCGGCCATGCGTTCTACACCCATCAGCCAGATTTGTTCTCCATTGAGGTAGAAAGCGCCCGCGTGGACTTCGATTTTCCGCACCCCGAAGGTTGTTGTCAGGGAATGAAGGCTTGCTTCCAGTTGAAGAAGCTCGGCTTCAAGCCGGTACATGTGGGGGTGGTCGAAATGCCAGAGGCGAGGATTGGAGAGATGTCCACGGGAGAGTAAGATCTCTTGCGTTGAACCCGCAGCCAGAGAATAGGCGGAAGACTGACTCCGTGTTACTATGGCCTCTGACTCTTCTTCCACGACCTGGTAAGCAACCCGAACCGAGACTGGCTTGTTCGTGGAATTCCGGGCAATGACGGTAACATGCAATGCCGCGGTTTGTGTGGTTAGGTCCGGTTCCGCATCGACGTCAATCCTCTCGATATAAACTTGGGGCGTCACCAGAATATTGACCGGTCGGTAAATCCCGCCATCCATCGTCCAGTCAAAAGAACTCCCTCGCGGCAGCATGCTCTCATCGAATGAGTTATTAACTTTGACAACAAGAGCGTTAGCCTGGTCAACAATCAGAGTCTGCGTGAGGTCTATGGTGAATCCGGTATAACCCTTTCGGAGGTGCTGTCCAACCAGTTTGCCATTCAACCAGACAGAGGCGCTGTGGTAGACCGCTTCAAATTCCAAGCGGACGACTCGTTGGGCCCAGTTCTTGGATGCTTCAAAAATCTTGCGGTACCAGGCATTCCCTTGATAAGAAATGGATGCCGAATCGGTCTGCCAGGTGTGCGGGATCTTCACAGCCTGCCAACCCTCCGTTCCGCCTCCGCCGCTCTGCCAACCCTCCTTCTCTCCCTGATTCTGGGGATCCAATCTGAATTCCCACGGTCCATCAAGCGGGCTACTGAATAGCCCGGTCTCCCTTGGAACTGACTCAACCCCGGGCTGGAATGGGCCAACGCTGGTCGAAGCTGCTAGGCTTGCTGTTCCTACTCTCTGGATGAACTGCCTGCGGGATAAATTGTTGATCATTAAACGGAGCTGTAAGGCGTTTGGATTATAGTCTGGATCATTGACCAGAAATTCTCGAGCGGGGTGTCAAGCTGCACATGATGTGTGGGCCCTAAAATCAAACCACCCTTTTTACCCAGGGTTCGGAGTCGGAAGAGTACCTCAGCTCGCACATCGGTCGGCGAGCCAAAAGGCAGAGTCTCTTGTTCGTCGATTGAGCCCCAGAAACAAAGCCTATCTCCGTAAAGCTTCTTTAATCGCACTGGATCCATGCATTTCGGTTGGACAGGGTTCAGCACATCCACGCCGATTTCGATCAGGTCGGGAATGATGGGGTAGATCACCCCGTCAGAGTGATAGGCGACCTTCAAGGCCGGTTTCATCGACCTCAGAGCCGCAATGAAGCCCGCCATTCTTGGCTTCATAAAGCAACGCCAAGTCTGAGGCGAGATCATCATCGCATTCTGGGCGCCCACATCATCGCCAATCCAGATCATGTCGACGCCCAGCTCCACCAGCTTCCTGGCTGCAGTCAAGTGGTACCGGTAGGGGATTTCCAGAATACGGTCAGCCAGATTCGGGTTAATGGCGAAGTCCATCAGGAGTTGTTCCAATCCTCGCAAAGCCCAGGCTGTCTCGAATACGGTTGTCACGGTGACCCCGACAATCCAATATTCGTTGCCAAGCTCCCGGATCAGCCACTGGGCGTCCTCGTAAAGACCAGGACGATTGGCATCGGGGGGGACGTAATTCTCAATGGCCCCGTCCTCAGCCAGTGGATGCCCAATCATCTCCGTGTAATAACCCCTGCCATATCGGGTTTGATACGGGGAATTCTTCCATTGGACTCCCCACTCGTCTGTATAAATGTCGCCGCCGTGCGAGTATTCTTCATTTGCGTAAAAGGAGTTTGCCCATCCGACTGAGGTTAACAGGAGATCCTGGTCCAGCTCCCGTTCCAGGGTGTAGGTGTTGCCTCCTCCATGTGGATTGTGCTGAACTGCCTCTGACTGGCCGAGGTGGCTCTTCAGTCGGGCGGCGAATTCCGGGGTAAAACTAACCTGCATTGGGCAGCGGTCAGGGACTTGGTGGTTCAGGGCTGTCCAAACGCGTTCCCGGTGATCCATGGCGGCCTCTCCACACGAATTGCCAATGGCATTATACCTCTGATGACAGTAATTCGTGGGAGTTGATTTGACTGGATGATGCCAGTTGTATTGCGGGGCGCGCATGGTGTAAAGTTTAGCCCGGTGAAGTTGCGGCCCCGGGAGCGCGGTTCCAACAAAATGGCAACGACCCCAAAAATCGAGGGCATCTTTACTCCCCACATGGTTCCGCTGGACGCACAGGGACGGATCCAGGAGGAGACGCTGCGGCATTACATTGACTGGCTGATCGAACGAGGGGTTCACGGGTTGTACCCTAACGGGTCTACCGGCGAATTTACCCGGTTTAACCCACAGGAGCGGAGGCTTATCGTAGAAATCGTATGCGATCAGGCTCGGGGGCGAGTGCCCGTGCTGGCTGGAGCTGCCGAAGCCAATGTCAGAGAAACTCTGGAGGCCTGCCAGCACTATGCCCAGTGTGGTGCCAGGGCTGTCGCGATTGTGTCGCCCTTTTATTATCGTCTCGGTCCGGAATCCGTCTACGCCTACTTCCGGGAAATCGCTCTTCAGTCCCCTATTGATGTCACCCTTTACAACATCCCCATGTTTGCCAGCCCGATTGATGTACCGACCATTCGGAAGCTATCTGAACTGCCGCGGATTGTGGGGATCAAGGACTCCTCGGGCGATCTGGCCTTCATGATGCGAATGATCGCAGCCATCCGTCCTGCACGGCCTGATTTCGTTTTTCTGACGGGATGGGAGGCTGTCCTGGTCCCGATGTTACTTGTCGGTTGTGACGGGGGAACCAACGCCACCAGCAACGTCGTACCTGAGCTCACCCGCAAGGCCTTCAACCTGGCTCGGGAAGGCCGGATCGGTGAGGCCATGAAGCTACAATACCGCCTTTTGGAGCTCTTTGATGCCATGCTTTTTTCGGCCGAGTTCCCGGAAGGGTTCCGTGCGGCTGTTGAGCTGCGAGGTTTCGATTTCGGGCCGGGCCGCCAGCCTCTCAGCGAAACGCAAAAAACCGAGCGGGCGGCCCTTCAACATGTCCTGCAGTGCATACTGGCTGACTTCGGAGTGGTGGAAGCCCCGGCCGGAGGATGCGCCGTTCGAACTGGAAACATGGGGCAGGACAAGGTTGCGCAGATTGCTCAGGAGGTTCTCGAAAGACTTCGGGAACGAGGGGTGATTTGAGCGAAGCGCTGGGCCTCATCGAAGTTCGCGGTTGGTCCCCTTCGATGCTGGTACTTGACTGGCTGGAGAAGGCTGCCCGCGTTCACTTACTTCAGGTGGAGCTAAATGACCTCTATGGGGTTTGCATGAAGGTTGCCGGTCCGGTGGCCAATGTACGGACGGCACTGGCCGCCGGCAAAGCCCTTGCCGATTCCATGCAGGTGGAGTGTGTCATCGATGTAATTCCGCGTCCAGACTCACGCTCGCACCCGGCTTACGACGCCAAACCGGAGTTCAATCCTCTGATCGAACAGGATGTAGTCCATCTGCCAGCCCGGTGGCCGATGGAAAAGGAAAATAACTTGACTCAGGAAGATCGTTTTGCCGTTGGATTCATCGAAACCCAAGGGTACACTGCAGTCATTGAGGCGATTGACACGGCGTGTAAGACTGCCAATGTCGACGTACTGGGTCGGGAAAAACTCGGTGGTGGATACATCACTGTGGTCATCAAGGGCGATGTGGCTGCGGTCAAGGCAGCCATCGATGCAGGCAAAGTTAAAGTCGAAGGTCTTGGCAAGCTGATTGCCGCCCACGTCATTCCCAGCCCCAGCCAGGCAGTGCTTTCCCTGCTGCCTAGAGCATAAGAGTGCCCCATACCCTTGTCAAGTTCACCACCGCGGATGAAAATGCTGGAGGGCCCCGTATTGTCGGGGCCGCGGTCGCTCGTCGTACCCTGCATGGAGGATCAAGAAGGGGAAGTTCGAATACTGGGAGGGAGTCCTCTGGCGGCAAAACACGCCACAAGCAGGCAGACCAACCCCAGTGAGGTCAAGACCAGACCCAGAGTCAACTGGGTGGGGCGATAGCAGAACTCCACCCTCGAGTGACCGGCTTCCACCCACAGCCCCATTAGAGTGCCATCCGTCCGATAGACCTTCCGGGCCTGGCCTTGAACTGTAGCGAGCCAACCAGGGAACCACATTTCACTCACGATCAGATAAGCGGGTGAAGGAGTCTGAACTTCAACCACAAACCGATTGGGGCTGAGGCGCCGGTACTGGACGGTTTCACCGGAAGGTTCAGTGCCTGAAATACCCGGACGGACCGCGGTCTTCTGCCCGGCTTGTATTTGTCCCTCAATGACAGCCCTTTGCAGGGGCCCGAACGATCCCGTCTGGATTTGGGCCATCAACTCAGAATCCGGAGGTTGGAGGGCAACTTCCCGAACTAGCCAGGCACGAGGCAAGCAGTTTGGATTTTCGTAAACCTGTATTCCCTTGTTTTCAAATAAGGTGACCATGGGCAGCTTCTGGCCGGAGATGACGTACTTCACATTCAATAGGTTCGCGAAGCGGTTTCCGGGGCTGTTGTCAGAGTAGAGGTAGTCCTGAAAATTGGCGAGTCGAGTTGCACTATAACTGTTAATGGTCTCGAGCCTGTAAACCTGCCCGCCATTGTCGGGATAAAGGTCATCGCGAACATCCACTCGAAACGGAGCCGGACGAGCCTGAAGAAACTTAATCACTTCATCCTGGCAGTAGTACTGCGACGGCTCAAAGTTGTTTTTCTTGTCAAAGTTCCTTTTGAGCCGCATATGCGGCGAGAGGAAAGCGCTGAAGTCAAACAGGAGGATAACCACAACAGCCACTTTCAGGGAAGCGGGACTAAGTACCGCGTAATAGCGGCAGACAAAAAACAAGGAACTGCTCAATATCAGCAGCAACTCAAAGAAAATAAGGTCGAAATTAGGATTCTTGTGGAGAACTACGAGCAGATACACGTAACAGGCAAAAATGATGAGACTGAGAATCGTAGAGAGTCCGAGCAGGACCTGATACCAGCGACGCGCCCACCAGCGTTCCTGTTTGCGAAGTGGTCTGAAGCAGATTTGAGCGCCATAACCGGCCAGGAAACTGATAGCCAGATGCGGTAGCAATAAGGCTCTAGCGGCTTCTCTGCCTTTGTCAAATCCTGGGACCAGAATGTAGAACAGGCCGTGCAGGGGAGACCACTGGCCCAATGAGAGTAAAAAGAAAAGAGCCGTCAAGATCCAGGCCCACCTCACCACAACGGACTTTTTTACCTCCTTCAAGGAAACAAGCGCGAACAGCAGCGGGAGAATTCCAAAGTAAGGGGAATTCTCCGATGCATAAAGGTAGGGGAAAAAGGTGGCCATCAATCCACCAGGTCCTAGCGAATGGGTTGTGCCGACCAAGGAGTAAGGAATACGTTTGCTGGCCAATACGGGTCCCTCACTAAACCACCGATATGCGTATCGGGAGTATTCCAGGGAAGGAAAAAATTGGAGTGAGATGAAACAGAACGTGAAGATAGAGAACAAGACGGTCACCCACAGGATCTGTCGCCGAGGAATCGACGGGGAATCTACACCTTGGGTAGGGCGACCTTGTATGAACCAAATTGCCCAGGCGGTCATAGCAATGGCTAAGCCTGTGTAAAAGAACGGCTGGTGATGTCCTGCCAGAAAGGAAAGTGCCAGGAAAAGTCCGGCCAGGTTGGCATGGATCACTCGGCCGCGGAGACTCGGGCTGTGCAACGCCTTCAAGAAAAAAAGGAAAACAGCGGGAACCCACACCGCACCATAAAAAATGTTGATCTGAGCAAAGGCCCTTGCTCCAATCGAGCCACAGTAAGCATAAGTCAACCCCGAAACCAGGGCATAAAAGGGCGCAAGATTCAAGTAGAGGGCAAGACGGAACATCAGGTAAGAAGCCAGAAAGCAATGCAGCACGACGAATCCCTCGATCAAGAGGACCGATAAGAAACCCCTGGAGTTCAGCGGGGCGATTCCCATGATGAGGTTAGGAAGGTAGAAAACTCCGGTTTGACCTTCGCCAATGAATGAGCGACCCCCATCCGAAAAAATATCCCAGAAGGGGAAACTCCCATGGTGCAGGGCATAGGCGATGTATTGGAACCAGGGATAAGACTGGCTCGCGTTGTCGGGGTACGTCATCATGGAGTATTCCGGAGTCAGGAATAGCTTCCAGAAAATCGCAGCCATGAAAAGAAACAGCAAAAGCGGATACTTCCAGGATGGCTTTCTCATTTGCATCCAAGAGCCTCAGGAACTGTGACGACATCGTGGCTATGCCGGCACGACCAGGAGAATCACCAGACTAGCATTTTACAATCCAGATCCCGCCAGTGCGCTCGAAACAGCGGGGCATTTGCTGCCGCAGTTTATCAGCAAATAGATTAGCTACCACCGCATTAAACAGCACAATCTTGAACGCGGGGTTGTACTGCAGGAATGCTCGCAACAGGTAGACCTCGTTCCAGGCCCGGCCCTCATAGACCCACTCCATTGGATACTCAAAGGGGAAGAGAATGTCATGAAAATGAATGTAAACGCCGCTTTGGAGTGCCGGGAGAATATGGAAGAAAATGGTGTTGACGTCACTCCCCACCTTGCTGACATGAGACGAATCGACAAAGAGAATGTCTCCCGCATGGAGAGCAGAAAACCTGTCCAGACTGACATCCTGGACTCTCCTGGGAATGATGTCAATCCTATGCCGGTCTTCTTTGGTTAGCAACGACAGCAGCAATTCGGGGTTCGGCTCGATGAAGGTGCAGGCGATGGAGCCAGCAAAGAAAAGGTCATTGGTATCGAGCATAACACACGAGGAATAACCTGATCCCACTTCGATGATCCGGCGAGGCTTGAGGTGCCTCATCATCCCATACAAGAAGACAGCATCGGCACCGCCGAAGGCCGGGTTATTGTGAAAGAACCTCCAGCCCTCTTCTCTTTCGGCGGGGAAGGGCATTTCCGGGTAATAATCCTTGAGTTGGTCAATCAACTTACATTGCTCATCGATATTAAGGTCAACTCCGGGAATGGTCTGGGGATCATGGAAGATCCAATTCTCATCTTTTCTGACCTCTTCCAAGTTAGGGATTGGAGAATAAAAATGACCGGGGGGGACGTGACCTAAGCTGCTCTCCAGGCGATCCCTTTCCCGGGAAACCCGATCAAGGTGGGTGTTCAACTCGTCCCTCTCCTGGGTAATCCGCTGCAAGTGAATTGACAACTGTGCGTTCTCTCGATTGAGGCGATCCAAGTGCTCGAAGAATTCGTCCCGCTCTCGGGTAATTTGCCGCAAATGCCCCGTCAATCCCTCCATCTCGCGGTTAAGCCGGCGTAGATGCTCTTTTAGTTCGTCTCTTTCCTGGAATAGCCGCCGGATTTGAGGTATCCGCTTTGCTGTTTGTTTGATTAACCGGATCACTGCAGTTACCTGGACCCAGAGAAGGTCGCGAAGGTTGTCTCAATAGTGACCTCGAGTCTATATCAAGGACGAAATAATTCAAAGGGCTTGAAAATGGGTGTTATCGAGCGAGGTACCATCCAGGTCGAAGATAAAGGTGGCTCTCAATGTCTTTGCGATCCTATTATTCTTCTCGCAATGATGATTGGTTAAGAACGGGGAAGGAAAAGGCGCGAGCCGACAGTGACATAGAATTCTAATCGGTTGAGGTCTGCACCCCCTTCCTCACCTGCTGTTCAACGCAGCGGCAACTGCGGGCGGCACGTAGATGCAGCGGGGGTCTTCAGCGAGGGAATCTCCGGTGAGTGCATAGGCGCGAGACCGGGAGCCACCACAGAGATTGCGGAACTCACAGGCACCGCATTTCCCCCCCCCCAGCCGGCTTGAGTCTCTCAGATTCAGAAATAATGGAGAATTTCGGTAAACCTCGATTAGCCATTCGCAACGCACGTTTCCCGCCGAGATGGGGAGAAAGCCGCTGGGGTAAATCTCACCGAGGTGAGAAATAAAGACAAAACCCTTGCCATCATTAATGCCGGCTTGGCGCTGGATGATTCCCGACCTTTCCGAAGACCCTTGAGTCGCTCCTTCAGCTTTTCTTTTCTGGGCGACATAGCGACGATAGTGCTGTGCTTCGGTGGTCTTGATGTGGTGTTGACCTGTGTCTCCAGGCCAATTCGACGAGCTTCCTCCAAGGCCAGCAGAGATCGATCAAACGAACCGGCAACCCGACGGAAACTGTCATGCGAAAGGGCATCCTGCCCATCCAGGCTGATGGCCATCCGGGAGACTCCGAGCTGGTGGAACCTGCGGAATGTTACCTCAGTCAATAGCGACGTTGCACCGGGGGTGACGGTGGTTCGCAACCCTAATCGGACACTCTCGGCCAGTAACTGGAAGAGGTCCGGGCGCTTGAGAGGGTCTCCCCCTGTGAAGACCATCAGCGGATTGTCCATGCAATGGATCTCATCCAGCAAGGCGAAGCCTTCGCGGGTCGTCAACTCCAAGGCATGGCGGATGGGAACTGCACAGGCCCGGCAATGCACGCAGACCAGATCACATGCCCCGGTCACTTCCCAGATCACCAGGAAGGGAGACTGGTCAAAGTTCATCATATTGATATTTCAAACCGGGAGAGATCAACTCGCAGTGACATTGGTCACAGGAGGATTATTGGCCGGCACGCAGGAGTGGGAGCCATACCCGCCGCCGTACTTCCATTCGCCTTCAACGGAAACGTTCTCTATGAAATAAGGTGTCGCACAGGTTATGAACTAGCGCGTCATGACTTTTATGAAAATGCGAGTTTTGGTAGCCACGCCGACCGCTTTTTTCCGGGAGGCGTGGGCTTTTGGTTGTTAGGAAGAAGCCCACGGTTCGCGGCGACTGCTGTCGCTAATACGCTCACCGTGGCTACCCCTCCCATTTTTATCGACCGTGGTGACCGAAATAGGTCATGGGGCACTTTCATGGCACGGATGGGAACTCCCGTCTAAACGAAGAATCAGGCTCGAAGGGCCTACTTCTTCAGCATATGAATCTCGGTGCCGCCTCGCTCAAGACGGACTTCGTCCATGAGTTGGCTGATGAGATATATCCCTCGCCCATGGGACTGAAAAATATTCTGACCCAATGTGGGGTTTGGGAGTTTCGTGGGATCAAAGCCTTCCCCCGGGTCTCGCACCACAATCAGCATGCCGCGGTCTTCATCACACGCCACACAGAGTTCGATTTGCTTGCCGACATCTTTCTTACAACCATGCACGATGGCATTAGCCAGCGCCTCGCGCAATGCGATCTCCACCTCCAGTTCTTTTCCCTCGGTACAACCCATGCGGGCAGCCGTGTCCATGACGTGTTGGACCACGGGAGAAATAGCATTCACATCTGCCTGGATCGTAGTCCGGAAGCGCAGAACCAGCTTGTCCTCCTCGAATTCGCAACGGTTGGGTTGGTCCGAGGCCATAGGCAGCTCCTTGAGGGGCGATGAAGAGAGTTGCCAGTATGTAGTAAATCACGGCAAACCTCAACTGGAATTCCGGGTGCGATTCAAAGTGCGACAGGTCCCGAAGGGACAAAGGAGAGTAGCCAGTGACAAGCACCGAGCCGGAGGCGAGGTGCGCCGTCACTGGTCCAGGATGATCCCCTCTGAACGGTGTCCCGGCAGGGACACCGGATTTCCGGAACCCCGACCGGGGTTCGAATCGATTCCCGGATCGGAATC
>JBGOTQ010000087.1:0-21888 GCA_041476565.1 Terriglobia bacterium
ACACCTTTGTGGCCACCATCAATGTTGTGCTGCTCCAGTTTGCCCTGCCCATTTTTGTGGACACCGATCGGGAGACTTTCCAGATCGACGCTAAGAAACTGGAAAGTGCCATCACCGAAAGAACGCGGTGCATCATTCCCGTTCACCTGGGAGGCGGTGCGGCTGATCTGGATACCATTCTGGCCATCGCTAAGAAACACAAACTCCCGGTCATTGAGGATGCTTGCCAGTCCCATCTGGCCGAATGGCGGGGCAGGAAACTAGGCAGTTGGGGAGATGCCGGATGCTTCAGTTTCCAGGTCAGCAAGAACCTTTCTTCCGGTGAGGGCGGAGCCATTATTAGCGACAACACCGACCTGGTCGACCGCTGTTATGTTTTCCACACCAATGGTGCAGAGAGGAAACCAACACCGGCATTCTCCTATCGGGTAAAGGGGACTAATGTCCGCATGACCGAGTTCCAGGGAGCCCTATTGCTCCAGCAGATGACAAGGTTGGAAAAGCAATCTCGGCTCCGCGAGCAGAACGCTGCTTATCTGACTGAGCAATTGAAACAAGTTCCGGGAATTCAGCCGGCTCGGAGCTATGCGGGCTGTTCTCGAAACGCTTATCACCTTTATATGTTCCGCTACGACAAGAGCCAGTTTGCGGGGATGGCCCGCAAACGCTTCCTGTCAGCCTTGGAAGCGGAAGGGATCCCCTGTTCGGGAGGATATTCGCCGCTAAATCAGGAACCTTTCCTCAAGGAAACGCTTAATTCTCGCGGTTACCATCAGGTCTATTCTAAAGAACGGATCGACCAGTATTTCAAGCGCAACTCATGCCCGGAAAATGACCGGCTTTGCAAGGAAGCGGTGTGGTTTACTCAAAATATGCTTCTGGGAACCCACGAAGACATGGACCAGATTGCAGAGGCGATTCGAAAGATCAGTCGCCAGGCGAGTGAGTTGGCTAAGACCTGACATGGATGGATCAGAACCAAAGGAACGAAGGATTGAACCACAGAGGACACAGAGATCACAGAGGAGTTTATAGATGTTGTTCATGGGGCGGTTTGGCGGGCCACCCCCGATGAAAATAATGAAGGGTCGAGGAGAGACCGCTGTCACACTGCGAGGCCTGGGAGGAGACCCAAGAGAGTTCGACCCCCAGGAGAACAGCATTCTCAAAAGCCCAATTTGTTTCCCGTTGACCCCTTTAGAGGCTTCATGTCCTTCATGGTGAGTTAGGGAAATGGCAGGAGATAATTTCATCAAATGGCTGTCGATTGCCTGAGTTGGATTGCTCTTGAGAATTCTGTTATGAAAATGCGAGTTTTGAGGGTGGACGCCGCGCTCCGTCGCGGCGACCCCACGGGTCAAACTGATCGCCGCTCGGGGGACAGCGGTCCCACAATCGGCTCCCACACTCCCCCCAAGACCGCCGTTTTCATCTGCGGTGGTGACCTTGAATAAGGTCATGTGGCACTATCATCTTATTAATTCTTAAGCTTTGACTAACGAAAGAGTGAGAGGTGACATTATGCTGAAAGAGCCCAATCTTTTATCCCGTCGATCGTTCCTCGGTAAGGCCGCTGCAATTGGAGCCACGACCTCTGCGTGGACCATCGTCAAACCCGAACTGGTCCGGGGCGCCGGCAAGGAGCGTCTCAAAGCCGGTCTCGTCGGCTGCGGCGGACGCGGCACCGAGGCGGTCGTGAACCTGCTCCTGGCCGACCCTAATGTCGAGTTAGTAGCCATGGGAGACATCTTTGAGGACAAACTCAAGAGTTCCCTGACCGATATGCAAGATCCCAAGTACTTGATGGACGAGAGCCCGAAACGCGTGGCCGACTTCACCGGCAAGCCCCTGGCTGATCTTGTCAAGTCAGTGCAGGCGCGGGTCAAGGTCGATGCGGAACACCGTTTCATCGGCTTCGATGCCTTCAAAAAAGTGATCGCGTCGGACATTGATGTCGTGTTGTTATGCACCCCACCGGGTCACCGGCCCGAACAGTTCGAGGCCGCCATCAATGCTCGAAAGCACGTCTTTACCGAAAAGCCCATTGCCACCGACGAGGTAGGAACGCTTCGATTTATGGAGGTGGTCCGAAAAGCTGAACAGTTGAAGCTTTCTGTCGTCGCCGGCACACAGCGGCGCTCGCAAAAAGAGGTCATCGAGACTGTCCAGAAGATCCATGACGGGGCCATCGGTGAGGTTGTAGGTCTGGGCGCCTATTATCTCAGCGGCCCCGTCATGCATGTTGACAAACGCGACCCGAAGTGGGGTGACATGGAATGGCAGCATCGCAACTGGTACTCCTTTGTGTGGATTTGCGGCGACCAACTTGTCGAGCAACATGTCCATATGATCGACTTCTGCAACTGGCTGATGGGTACCCATCCCGCCAGCGTCATTGCCTCCGGCGGTACGGCGTGGCGTCCGCTGGAAGAACTTTACGGAAATATTTACGACCACTTGAGTGCCGACTTCGTCTATCCGAATGGTGTTCGCATGAACAGTATTTGCCGGCAGTATCCTAAAGCCTGTTACAAAAAAGTATGGAACACGGTGGTCGGCGCCAAAGGCCGCAGTGACGGTGCGGACATGGGATCTAAAGGCATGGACCCGTATGTTCAGGAACACGTCCGGCTGGTGAACAGTATTCGCGGCGACAGCCCTTACACAAACGACGGGATGACCGTGGCGGAAAGTACCATGACCTGCATTATGGGGCGTGAGTCAGCTTACTCAGGGTTGGAGATCACCTGGGACATGATCATGGCTTCCAAGCAGAACCTTCAGCCCAAGGCTTTCGATTACAAGCTTGCAATGAAAGTACCGCCGGTACCTGTCCCGGGTCTGTACAGATTCGTTTGAGGGAGAGGAGATCTTCATGAGAAGTAACTTGGCTATCGCTGGAATGGCTCTTCTGTTGACGATCGGACGGCCATTGTTTGGCGATAACGAGGTTTCCGTTGAACACCTGAAGACAAGAATAGTCTCAATTTCATTATTTAAGAATGGACTTGGGCTTGTGTCGCGCGAGGGCGATGTAGCCAGGGATGACGCGACTGCGCTGATTGGGGGGTTGCCCGTGCCAGTGCACGGCACGTTTTGGGTTTATGCAACCAGCGAGGGTACCGAGGTAAAGGATCTGGTGTCGTTCCGTCAGGAAGTAGTGCAGAAGGTAGAAGCAATCAGTATCGCCGAGTTGCTCGAAGCGAACGTCGGCCAGCAGGTGATACTCCGCGTTGGAGACAAAGAAACGCTGCAGGGGAAAATCCTTTCAGTCGTCGCGAACCGGGAGTCGGATCCTAGTCCTCCTGCCCCGCGACTTTTAGCCTATCCCGTTCAGCCTGGGGAAACAGCTTCGCTAGTTCTGATTGAAACCGCCGAAGGGATCATGGCATTGAACAAGAATGCCATCCAGCAAGTGAGGAGTCTAGGTACTCCCTTGAAGACACAGATCGGACGGAAAACGCAACCGGTAACGCTGCGGTTGCGTGTGTCTAGCCCGAGGGGGAAGGGGCACCTGGCGGTTGTTTACCTCGCCAAAGGGATGATGTGGGTGCCAAGTTATGCAATAGACATCACCCACGAGAAAAAGGCACGACTGACCTCTAAGGCTGAGATTATTAATGAGGTCGAGGACCTCGACGAGGCCACGGTGAACTTCATCACGGGCTTCCCGAACCTGCAGTTTGCAGACGTGGCGGATCCCGTAGCCTTGCGAGGCGACATGGCTTCATTCCTGGAAAGTCTCCTTAACCCGCCACAAGCCCAGCAAGGGAGGACACGTCGTTCCGCCCTGTCACAGCAGGCTGTGGTGGTCAATGCACCTTATGGCAGTTCAGAGGAGATGCTTCCCGCTTATGGCAACCTCCCTCTAGAGGGTCAGGCCGGCGAAGAGTTGTTCTTTTACCAACGTAAGGGAGTCACCCTCAGAAAAGGAGAGCGAGGCTATTATCCGCTGTTTACGCTGGAACTGCCATTTGAGCACTTATACGAATGGAAAATCAGCGACGTTCTCGATGATCAGGAACACTACGCGAACAGGGACGACCGGGAACCCGAAAAGGCCGGCGAGGTTTGGCACAGCATAAGACTGACGAACATTGGCCAGATCCCCTGGACCACTGCTCCAGCCATGATCCTCGAGGAAGGGCAAATTCTCGGTCAGGACTTGCTGTATTACACAAGCGTCGGCGGGAAAACGACTGTGAGAATCACACAAGCTGTGGATGTGAAAGCGGAGCAGGCCGAGCTTGAGGTCGAGCGAAGGCGCAATGCGGCTAGTTTTTATGGCTCAAGTTACGATCTCATCGTAGTAAAAGGCAAGCTGAAGGTAGGTAACTTCAAGAACAGGGATATCACGCTTCACATTACCAAAGACCTTTCCGGTGAGGTCGTCAGTACCGGTCCTGAAGCCAATGTGGAACGAATCGCCAAAGGGCTGAGGAGAGTGAATCCACACTCGGTACTAAAATGGGAACTGCCCATCAAAGCCCGGGACAAGCTTGAAGTTGAATACAGTTATAGAGTCTATGTGCGAAGCTAAGACGACGGGACCGCTGAGACCGTCGATGAATGGTCTCATTTGGGAATTCCGAGCAATGTGTTGCTACGAAACCGACCGCGGCTTTTCTTCCACGAATTGGCGGCATGAAGACGCGAGACAAGAGCACGCCTCATTTTCCCTTGGAACCACAAGCATGATCCGCAGATGAAAGAAACCCGTCGCACCTTCATAAAATCCACGCTTGCAATTGCTACCGCTGGAATCCCGAATTCCATTGTTCCGGGTAGGACAAACCAGTCTTCCGCCCCCTGGTATCGCCGTGCCTACCGCTGGGGGCAGACCAACATCACGGAGAAGGACCCGGTTCGCTATGACATCGCCTGGTGGCGAGAATACTGGAAAAAGACGCAGGTGCAGGGCGTCATCATCAATGCTGGCGGCATAGTCGCCTATTATCCCAGCCGGTTTCCCTTGCACCATCGGGCCCAGTTTCTCGGTGATCGCGATCTGTTCGGCGAGTTGGCCGATGCTGCTCATCAGGATGGACTGGCCGTATTGGCACGAATGGACTCGAACCGAGCCGACGAGGCTTTTTACCGGGCGCACCCCGACTGGTTTGCGCAGAATGCGAATGGACAACCCTATCGAGCCGCTGACAAATATATCGCTTGCATCAACAGTCCTTATTACGACGAGTACTTGCTTGACATCCTGCGAGAGATCATCGGGCGATCTCATCCGGAGGGGTTTACCGACAACAGTTGGGCGGGTCTCGACCGCGACGACATTTGTTTTTGCGGGAACTGTGAGAAGAAATTTCATGCCCGTTTCGACAAACCTGTTCCGCGAAAAGCTGAATGGAACGATCCCGTTTTCCGCCACTGGATTCAGTGGAACTACGAGCGCCGCCTGGAGATTTGGGACCTGAACAACCGGACCACACAGGCTGCCGGCGGGCCAGACTGCCTGTGGATAGGGATGAATAGCGGCTCGATCAGCGAAGAAAGCCGTTCATTTCGCGACCTCAGGGAGATTGGCAAACGGGCGCAGATTCTCCTGCTGGATCACCAGGCCCGAAATGATGCCACTGGTTTCCAACAGAACGGCGACACGGGCAAGAGGGTTCATGGGCTATTGGGCTGGGAGAAGCTGATGCCCGAAAGCATGGCCATGTACCAGGCGGGTCGCCATTCATTCCGTCTGGCCAGCAAGCCGACGGCTGAAGCGCGCATGTGGATGATCGAGGGCATTGCGGGCGGCATTCAACCCTGGTGGCACCACGTTGGCGCCTACCACGAGGATCGCCGTATGTATCGCACTGCGGAATCGCTGCTGCGCTGGCACAAGGCAAACGAAGAGATCCTGGTCAATCGCCGGCCTGTGGTCACGGTCGCCGTCGGCTGGTCCCAGCGCAATACAGACTTCTATGGACGCGATGCCGCCGAAGAATTAGTCGATTTGCCCTATGACGGAGTGATGCAGGCGCTGATTCGCGCCAGGATTCCATACCTGCCGGTCCATCTTGACTACCTCGACCGGGATGGCACGGCGCTGGCGCTCTTGATTCTTCCGAATGTGGCTGGCATGTCGGGAGAACAGTGTTCAAGTGTGAGGAGCTTCGTCGAACGAGGCGGGTCTCTGATCGCTACGGGGGTCACCAGCCTTTACGATGAATGGGGCGAGCCCCGCAAGGACTTCGCTCTGGCAGACCTGTTCCTGTCCCACATTAGGGGGAGCCGCCTGGGAACCGGCGATTCCCCGGAACGACAATGGGCGGCCGGATCATTTCATACGTACCTTCGCCTTGCGCCCGAACTGCGCGCTCATGTCTACGGACCGAAGGCCGGAGACGAACCGGCTCTTTTAGGGCAGCGCCACCGGGTTCTTGGCGGTTTCGAAGAAACCGATATCCTGCCATTTGGAGGAATGCTCGAGCCGATTCAAACCGACCCCGGGACCATCGTCACGATGACATTCATCCCCCCCCTCCCGGTATATCCGCCAGAGACGGCATGGATGCGGGAGTCGAAGACTGACATCCCTGGCCTCGTCTTAAGCAGCCACTCAAAAGGGGGACGTATCGCCTACATGCCTGCCGACATCGACCGCCGGTTTGCTCGCGACAATCTTCCCGATCACGGGAATCTGCTGGCGAATCTTGTCCGCTGGGCCGCTCACGATAAGATCCCTCTCAAGGTCGAAGGGCCTGGCTTGATCGACTGCCACATCTACCAACAACCGGGCCGTGTTATTCTCCATCTGGTCAACCTGACCAGCGCCGGCACCTGGCGGGCCCCCATCGACGAATTAATCTCCATTGGCCCGCTTCAGGTCAAAATCCAACTGCCTGATGGTGTGCGGGGACACCGGGCCCAGTTCTTAGTGTCAACGACTACTCCGTCCCTGACCGTGGATAACGGATGGGCAATCTTCGAAGTTCAATCGATCCTGGACCACGAAGTCGTGGTGATTTCGTGACCTTGATCTTCGTGCCAATCGCGTCGCGATTGCTTTTGTGTCCCGTGAGTTGAATCAAGATCCAGTGGTTGCCGTTATCGGCTGAGTTGAACAGAATCCTGGGTTTCTGGTTCAGCGAGGTCGCTACGATATCCATGAAGCCATCGTTGTTCAGATCTGCGAACGCGGAACTGCGCTGGGCGTTGAGCGGATTCGTTGCAGGCGGAAGTCGAATCTGTTATTGTCACGCTCTATGGCGAGATTCGGGCAGCAGCCATATGCTGGTCTCAATTGTCGGGTAAAAGTGCAAATTGCCCCTGCCCTGGCGCTGCTCTCTTGTTTGGGCTCACTTTCGAATGGCTTGTGCAACGGGAGCCCGGATGGTTGGGTCCCTGCACGCTGGGACGGAGGGCCGCTCGAGGTGGTGCGCCGTGAAAAAGACAAGGCGGTGTCTGAGAATGCCTCGATCCGGGAAGCAATCGCTCGATGGTACGACCCCGCGACGTTGGACCTGATCGAGGGCACTCCGATCAACTGCCTGTTGGTCACCTTCAGTGCTGGGGCTAATCCCACAGTGGAAACCGAGCACCGTCGACTTGTCAAAGACTACGCCCGGAAGGCCCGAGAGCGCGGCATCGCGGTAATGGGTATCGTTTACCCGGGAGCAGATCCTCAGGTGGTTGCCACGGCTGCGGATGAGGCAAAGCTGGATGGCCTGGTGCTGGACGGCGGATTTCCCGCTGGAGGCGGGTTTGCCGAGAAATTGGGAGCGGCTCTGCGCTCCAGAAATAGTCCAGCCGTCGTGATCCCCATTGCTCGAGAGGCAGCCTCCGCGCGAACGGCAAAGGCGTCGTTGCTGGCGGTTGAGGGGGTAATGCCCAATGCCAGTGACCTGGCGGACAGGGGCATCCGTGCGGGACCGTCGTCTGAACCCTGGATCGATTCCAATATCTGGCTGGTACGGTCGTTCCGGCTGGGGACAGCCTGGCGGCCGATCTGGATCGACCAGCAACCCCACTCGAGCTCACAGGCGGATTACGCCAGATGCGTAGCGGACTCGGCAGTGGCAGGGGGTCGTTGGATAGTCGCACTCAATGACGATCTTCGCACCAAGCTGTTTCGGAAGGACCCGGACGCACTGGCCACTTGGCGAAGCGTCGGAGGCTACCTCAAATTCGCGGAGGATCACGCCGAATGGCGCGGCTTCGCACCTTACGGAAACCTGGGCATTATTCTGGATACCGCCAGCCAGAATCCTGAGCATTCGAATGAGTACTTGAACCTCGTGGCACGCCGCCAGGTGCCTTACCGTGTGATCGAACGCTCTCAGCTCAGCCTAGTGTCCCTCGCGAGCTTCCAGGCAATACTGGCGGTAGATCTGGCTCCCCCCAGCGAACCAGAGCGCGAAATGCTGCAAGTCTTCGCGCAAAAGGGCGGGCTCGTCATGGCCGGTCCGTCATGGGGAGACCCTCCTAGGGACAACGACTATGCCGAAGTTCCTCTTGGAAAAGGCCGTGTCGTTGTCTACAAAGATAATCCCCCTGACCCGGAGGTCGTGGCAAAAGATATGCTGGATTTGCTGGAGCCCGAAGTCATGGGTCTCTCCGCGTTCAACGTGCCGTCGGTGCTTACCTACGCAAGCACCAGCGACTCAGGCAAGCGGGCGTTGATCCAGTTGGTCAACTATGCCATGAGCCCCTTCAATAGCAAGATAACCGTCCGGTTCAATGGTAGTTTCAAGACGGCGTGCCTGTTCACCCCGGAGAATGCGCCTCTTAATCTGGAAGCGCGGGCGATAGCTAATGGCCGGACCGAAGTAGCCATACCGAAGCTTGCGGTGTGGGGAGCGCTGCTTCTGGAATAAGATGAAGCAAGAGTCAGCCTAGGATCATTCAAGAACCTCAGGAGGACCGTTATGAAAAATGCTCATACCTCATTATCACGCAGGAATCTGCTTTCACTGTCCGGGCTCGCGGTCGGCGCGTGGGTCATAGACCGCACTGGGATAGCTGCCTCGACTCCCTCGGCACCCACGGCCCCGGTATTTGTTGCAAAAGTTGCCAGTTATGATCTGGACCTCGTCGCCCAGTTCGAGCATATGTTCGATGAACTCGGGGGCATCGGGCATCTAGTTCGGGGTAAGACGGTCGCCATGAAATTGAACATGACCGGAGCGTCTGGCAGGGGCCGTCGAGTCGGCATCAGCGCTGGCCAGACCAGCTGGGTGCATCCAAACGTTGTCGGGGCACTCGTCGCCGTTTTTGGCAAACTGGGTGCCAAACGCATCCGCTTGCTGGAAAGCACTACCCGGAGAAAGCAAGACGCGCCGCTCGAAGATGCGATGCTGCAGGATGGATGGGACGTGAACGCGATCAAGAATGCCGCGCCACGGGTGGAACTTGAGGACACCAACGGGCTCGGCCAAGGAAGGCAGTATTCGATTCTTCAGGTCAAAACTCAGCGTCCGTACATTTACCCGGCCTTCGGTCTGAACCATTCCTATGAAGACTGCGATTTTTTTGTGAGTGTGGCCAAAATGAAGAACCACGAGGAACTGGGTGTCACGCTATCCATGAAAAACCTCTTCGGGATTACGCCTGAGCTGGGATATGGAGGCCTTGATCCAGTGCCCCACGGGGCCTCGAGGTGGACCAGAGAACGGGTGTTTCACTATGGCCAAGTGCGACCACCAGCCGGTATGCCGCAGGAGATCGACTTCAAGTCCAACCGGTACGAGGGCTGGCGAATGCCGCGTCTACTTACGGATATTTGTGGGGCACGGCCTATCGATCTCGCGATCATCGACGGCATCGAAACCATCATTGGCGGCGAGAGTACGGGGATTCCGGGTGCCAGGCCCGGCAAGCCCAGCTTGTTGGTTGTAGGTCGGAATTGCGTGTGTACCGACGCGGTTGCGATGGCGACGATGGGATACAATCCTCGGGCAGGGCGGCATGAGCCTCCCTTCCGAGTCAACAAAGACCCGCACAGTCACCCTTCCGAGCAGATGATCCCACCCGAAGAATCGCAACAGTATGCTGACAACACCATGCTGATGGGCGAAGCCGCAGGAATCGGCACCGGGGACCTCAGCCGGATCGACGTCCGCGGCGTGTCCATAAAAGACGCTGTTTACGATTTCGAAGCGCACCGTAAGAGCCAGGGGTGAATCTAGGTTCAAATCCGGTGTCGTGTAAACTTCCGTTTGGGTTTTAGTGATCGCGTTGACTTTGGAACAAGAGAGGAGGTTTAAGTGCTGATTTTGAAGAATCAAGGGCAGCGGGGAATGTTGGCCTTTCTGTTGATGATGTTGATGGTGTGGTGCGCGCGCTCAGTGGGGGCGGCTGAAGCGGTCAATCCCTTTGACCAGGTCAAACGCTTGGGCCGGGGGGTGAATATCCTGGGGTATGACCCCCTGTGGAAAAGCTTTGAGAAGGCACGCTTCAAGGAAAGGCATTTCAAGCTGATCCATGACGGTGGTTTCCAGACCGTGCGCATCAACTTGCATGCCCTTCAGCGCATGAAGGCCGATAACGGTTATAAGCTGGGGAATGGCTGGCTCAATACTTTGGATTGGGCGGTCAAAAATGCCCTGGCGAACAACCTCATGGTTATCCTGGACCTCCACAACTACACAGACATCGCCAAAGACCCAATGGGATTCAAACCGCGCTTCCTGGCATACTGGAAGCAAATCGCTACGCGTTTCCAGCAGGCCCCCAACACCGTCTTATTCGAAATCCTTAACGAGCCCAATGGAAAGCTGACTCCGCAGCTCTGGAATGAGTTTCTGGGTGAAGCACTGGCAATAATCCGCGCAACTAATCCGGTACGTACGGTAGTCGTCGGTCCGCCTTTCTGGAACGGCATCGACCACCTCGAGGAACTAGTGCTCCCGGAGGAGGACCGTAACATCATCGTGACTGTACATTACTATGAGCCGATGGAATTCACCCATCAGGGGGCGCCATGGGAGAAGGAGACGGTCCACCTTTCGGGAGTGAAGTGGGGCAGTGAGGAAGAGAAGAAAAGGATAGACAATGACTTCGCCGGCGTGCAGAAATGGTCGCTCCAGCACCGCCGTCCCATTCTGCTCGGCGAATTCGGTGCCTACGAAAAAGGACCCATGGACTCACGGGCTCGATACACAGCATACGTCGCGCGCACCGCGGAGTCACTGGGCTGGGCCTGGACCTACTGGCAGTTCGATTCCGACTTCATCCTCTATGACATCGATAAGGCCAGGTGGATAGAGCCGATCCGGAAAGCGCTTGTTCCTTAGAAGGGGTGGAAGCATTCAGATGGGAGGGATCTCCTTACACCAGGGTTACGCGTGTGCCAATTTGGGGCGTTGCCGCCAATGAAAATCGCATCCAGCCCACGAAGTGGGCGAAGGAGAGTAGCCCAGGGCAAAGCAGGGGTCATGACCCCTGCGACGCCCTGGGTCAATGAATCAGTAACGATTCTCCTCGTGTTGGCGTGGAGAAACGCCTCTCAGGCGTTTCATTTCCCCACGCCAACACGAGGAGGAAACCCAGATCAATAGAAATTGTCGACCCAGGGCGGCGCTTGCAACAAACGCTCGCTTGGCCCTGGGCTAGTTTCCCATGGCCTTTCAGGCCATCATCATAATAGGAAAGCTTACCAGAGCCACCTGGGCCCGCGCCCGGTACACCGGGAAGTCAAGAAAGGAGCCTCAAGATGGATCGGTTGATCCCGTCCATTCTGCCTACCCCGAGACTTTACGAGCCGGTCTTTTCGAGGGTTACAGTGCCTGCATTGGGTACGGCTTGATACGTTACGTACCCCTTCCCTTGATCCCGCACGACCTGAACACGCTGCGTCCCTTTTCCCTGCCGGATCTCTGCGGACGGCCATTCAGGCGGCACAATCGTCCTCAAGGTGAGAGGAAGGTCATAGAATTCCTGCTTGAGGTCATGACCCAACACCACTTCGAGCCTGTCCCCCCTCTGGGACGAGTGCACCGTGCTGTAATTGCGCTCCCGCATATACTTTGTTACGTCTTGAAACGTAGCCACCCACAACTGGTCTTCCTTCGATTTAATGTAATTGAAGTATTCCTTCAGCTCTGGCCCAGTCTTGGGCTCCCAGCCAATACCGTCGACCCCGTGGAAGACCAGCACCAGCCAGATGTTGTGATGGGCTGCAATGATGTCGATCCATGACTTCATCAAGGCTATCGGCGTGCGGGTCAGCGCTCCCCGTTGCCACTGTACGTATTCCTTGCTGGAGGTGCCGGGGTCCATATTGTTCCAGCGGTCAAGCTCCTCGAGGAACGGTTCCGGCATGCGGTTACGTGCGGCTGGATAGCGTGCCAGCGCATACTTCATGACACGTTTGTCTTCAGTTCCGTAGGGACACTCGATCGTGAACGTGTGCTTGGATCCAATCTGGTTGAGAATCTCTTCATGGCTCTTTTCCAACTCGTACACCAGGTTCTTCTCATCAAGAACCGCCAGGCGGGCATGGGTGACGGTGTGGCTGGAGATCTCGTACCCTTGTTTCGCCAACTCGCGCAACTCACCCCATGAAATGACGCTCCGGTCATTCTCAGCGGGATCCCTTTCTTTTGGCTTGAGGAGGCCCTGGCGCACCTTCGCATATGCCTCGTCGAGAAGCCGGTAGGCATCGTCAACCCTGCCGTCCTCGTAAAGTTCGCCGGCACGGCTGTGGTACTGGAGAGTTCCTTGATAGCCAAGGTAGCCAATCGCAGAGGCACGTTCAAAAAAATTGTCTTTGTTGGTCGAAGTGCCAGCTGACTCCTGGATAATTGCTTTGGTTGAACGGCCCAGGAACACACCATGGTATTGCGACCCCGCAATGTTGCCCGTAATGATGAAGAACGTGGCTGGTAAGCCCAGACTGTTCATGATGGGTACAGCCACGCGAAATTGGTTGATACTCCCGTCATCGAAGGTCAGAGACACGGCTGCCCTTTTGCCATACTGCCATTGAACGATCTCAGTTTGTCCTATTTGGCCAAAGGCAGGGTGGGCATATGAGGTCATCAACCCCACGAGTGCAAGCAGGATGCAGATCTTGTAGCTCATCTCGGCCCCCTGGATGTCATAGTGATCCATGGATGTGGTCGCCGATCTTCCTCATCCATGCCAGCTCGTCCTCACTCATCGGTCCTCGATCCAGGGCCGCCAGGGCCTCGCGCATCTGCTCCGCATTGGCTGGGCCGGCCAGGCAAACCTCCACCTGGGGCTGACTCAGGACGAATCGGTAACAGTCGCTGGCTCGCGGTGTGGGTTCGCCTGGGGGGATCTTCTTGGGATTGATCAGTCTCCCCCAACGAGTGGCAGTGTAGGCCACCGTTCCTGGCCGGTTGGGTATTTCCAAATATGGAAAGATTTCCCTCTCGGCTCCCCGGTGAGCTGCGTTGTAACGGAGCATCAAGACGTCTAAGACGGCTTCGTTGATGTAGTGTTGGAATGCAGGACGGTGGTGACAGGAGACGGCAAAAAACCGGACCCGCCCCCGCTCGCGCAGCCGCAGCGCCGCATCCATGATGCGGGATGACGGCGGCTTATTATGAAGCCCGAGCAGGAGAATGTCGGCATAGTCCAGCCTCAACCGACTGAGTCCGCGCTCGAAACTGCGCGTCAGCCAACCTTCAATGCGGGCGTAACTCTGGATAACGATCACCAGGTCCTCGCGTTTTCGCTGCGCAAGCCGGCGGATCCCCTCGCCGAAGCTCTTCCTGCGCAGCGATCCCCAATACAGGTAGTTGACGCCCCTCTCTTCATAGGCCTGCTGGACTGCGTCAGCTCCGACCCCGTAGGACGAACCTAAACCGATCCGACTGACTTGAAGCCCGGTTCTTCCCAACAGTACCCTCTGACGAAAATCCGTGGCTTGAACTGTCATCAAAGCCTCCTGTTAGTGGGCTCCTGGTGTGAAAAGCTGTACCAAGACATGTCGGCGGCCATTCCGGAATCGGCGCGCCAGATCACTTCAAAGGGCTTCAATTCAGACGCCTGGCTTGAGGATGCGGCCAGGCAAAAGGCCAAAGAGAAAATCAAGCTTCGTAGTGTCATGCGGATATTAGGACAAAAAGAGTGGAGTTTGTCTACTGGTTGGATGGGGGAGGGGTGAAGTGCGCGCGAAAGGTGTCGCGTGTTGCCGAACAGCGCGGGTCTCGTTTTGACTGCTTCTAAAGACCATCCCAAACCGAACGCCGAGGATTTGTACGGTCTCACTTTTGTCAGGGCTCGTTCTCCCTGCGCCGTGGGGGCACGACACCTCCAAACGCTTGGAGGCGGGAGGCCCCCGTCTCGCTTAACAGCTGCTGGTGTTTTGAGTCAGTGACCACCCTTTCACCTTTGACTGCGCCCCCTGCGGATACAACCATTGCTATTGGCTGATTCCTGTGGTAATTCTTTGGTTTATTTCAGTCCCCCCGGAATTGAGCCGGCGCACAGGTTTGCACGCTGAATCGAACTCATTTCTGGCAGATGAAGTGATCTGTTCCTTGGAAGACCTGTCCTTCCCAACAAGAGAAATCCGCACTTCGGAGGAATTTGATGAGCAAGTTAGCACTTCTGGGCGGCCCACCAATTCGAACAAAACCGTGGCCCAACTGGCCGGTTTTTGACGTAGGGGAAGAGACGGCGCTTCTCGAGGTCTTACGCAGCGGCAAATGGTGGCACTTGTCGCTCGAGGAGGGTTCCGAGACAGCGGGAACTGCTAGTGTGCAGCCAAGCTCGAAGGTCGCGGAATTTGAAAAGGCTTTTGCTGCGATGCAGCAGGCACAGTATGGCATTGCCTGTGCCACTGGGACCGCCGCTCTGGAAATTGCCCTTAAGGCTTTGGGTGTAGGACCAGGAGATGAGGTTCTAGTGCCCCCGTATACTTTTGTGGCCACCGCCAGCGCTGTTCTATCCGTTAACGCCGTCCCAGTTTTTGTAGACATTGAGTCAGACACGTTCAACATTTCTCCGGCGAGGATTCGACAAGCGATCACGCCTAGAACCAAAGCCATCATTCCCGTTCACTTTGCGGGACAAGCTGCCGATATGGAATCGATCCTCGCCATCTCAACCGAGCAGCAGCTACGGGTTATTGAAGACGCGGCCCACGCTCATGGGGCTGCCTGGCGGGGACGGGGGCTGGGCAGCTTGGGGGACGCCGGGACCTTCAGTTTTCAGGCCTCCAAGAACATGACTTCGGGTGAAGGGGGATCGATTCTGACCAGCAACAGAGATCTGGCGGTCCGGTGCAGGTCTTATGTCTGGGGAGGACGAGATGTGGGGCGGCCCTGGTACGAGCACCACCGGCTGGGCTGGAATTACCGCCTGACCGAATTTCAAGCGGCCATTCTCTTGCATCAATTGAAGCGAGTTGAAGCCCAGACCCGAATTCGCCTGAAGAACGCTCAATACCTCACCAGCCGCCTGTCTTCGATACCCGGGATTCATCCGCTGAGGGTCACGCCCGATGCCACCACGCATTCTTACCACATCTACATATTCCGTTTTCACGAAGAGGAATTCGGGTTGGGGCGGAACCAGTTTTTGGCGGCCCTCTCCAGGGAAGGAATTCTGTGCTCCGAGGGGTACGTTCACCCGCTATACCGTAACCCGATGTTCCTAAACCAGGACTTCTATCCCCGCGGATGCCCGATCACGTGCGGGCACTACCATTCGACGATTGACTATGCTTCGTTTGCAGGCCTCTGTCCGAACGCGGAAAAAGCTTGCCAGGAGGCCGTCTGGCTGGAACACCGGCAACTGCTGGGCAGCCGGGATGACATGGACGACATTGTCGCAGCCGTGGAAAAGATTTATGAACACCGGCAGGAATTAATGACAATCGCATGATCCGGTGAGAATCGAAGGGCTGCGCATGTAGAGTTGAGATTTTGAGTATGCCGATAGATCCTATGAAGCAGATAAGCAAAAAACTTACCGCAGAGGCGCAGAGACGCTGAGATGAGAGGAGAAGAGATAGAAGCTCCTGGACAGGTCGTTCTATTAGCTTTGGAAATGGATCAGTCTTCAAACGTGATTCCAGGTTTTGCTGTAGGGCGTTTCTTTGAAACACCAGCAATAGACGGCTGGCACAGCAGTCCTACAGCTTGCTGCCCGGTAGTTGACCAATTACAGGGTTTGCGATTAGCTAAGGGACAATGGTGCATTGGCTGTCTGTTTTCCTGATGCAGCCTCTGCGTCTCGGCGTTTCCGCGGTTAATTTCTTTTCTCCAGCTTATGAGCATGTTTCTTGTCTTCTGTGTTGGATGGTTAAGTCAGTTGTATAGGTCTACGTAATCCTCAATCCGAAGGCCCTATGAATTCTGACCTTTCTCCCGACTTCGTCCCGGGAAAGAACACGGCCTCATCTGAAATTAAGCTACGCCGTGTATTGAAGCTTCACGATCTGGTGATTTACGGGATCATCTTGATTCAACCCGTGGCCGCGTTACCGTTGTTTGGACACGCCAATCACATATCCAGAGGGCACGCGGTCACGACCATTCTTCTGGCAATGGTAGCCATGGTATGCACAGCCGCCAGTTACGGGCGCATGGCAAGCCGCTATCCCTTGGCGGGTTCGGCTTATACGTATGTTGGGAAAGCTCTACATCCGCACCTCGGTTTTCTGGCAGGCTGGGCTATGTTCCTGGATTATCTACTCGTTCCTTTGATTTGCGCCATCTACACCAGCGTAGCCACCCACCACCTTTTTCCGTCTGTCCCTTATACTGCATGGATTCTCTTCTATGCCGTGGGCTTCACAGTTCTGAATCTCTATGGAATCAAGGTCACAGCGGGCACCAACTGGGTTTTGCTGATTGTGATGAGTGGTGTCGTCTTCGGCTTCATGGCTGCCGCGATCCATTTCATCTTTATGAAAGGTGGGGCTGTTGGGCTCTTTCGGCTTCAGCCCCTTTATGATCCCAAGACCTTCTCCTTTGACGCCCTATGGTCAGGCACGGCACTGGCGGCATTGACCTATGGCGGATTCGATGGGTTGACGACGCTCTCGGAGGAAGTGGAAAACCCCCGCCGGAACATGCTCCTGGCGGTTGTGCTGACTTGCCTGATCACCGGCGTCTGGAGTGGGTCTCAGGTCTACCTGGCCCAGTTGTCCTGGCCTGACTGGCAAACATTCGGACAAACGGGTTTGGGAAGTTCAGCGGACATGGCGTCTCTGGATACCGCCATCCTGGCAGTGGCACGGAGGGTGGGAGGAGCAGGACTAGATGCGGCTCTGGCATGTGTCCTGGTTCTGGCCAGCGTGGGGTCGGGAATTACAGGCCAGGCTGGCGCAGCACGATTGCTATACGGAATGGGCAGGGACGGCGTTCTGCCGCGACGGTTCTTTGGCCGGTTGGACCGCAAGCATGCCGAACCAGTAGGAAATCTGCTCCTCATCGGCGTGCTGGTTCTGGCCGGCGCGCTTTCCCTGAACTATGAGGAGACGGCCCGCTTAATCAATTTTGGCGCCTTCCTGGCATTCATGGGAGTCAACCTGGCAACGATGAGAGAGTTCTTTTCCCTCAGAGAGGAGAAAACCCTGATGCGGGTTGCCACAGAGCTGATTTCTCCCCTCATTGGTTTCCTGATATGCGCATTGATCTGGTGGGCGTTGCCCTTAAAGACCCATTTGGTCGGTGGAGTCTGGCTCACCGTGGGGATCATCTATCTGGCTGTCCAGACCAAGGCATTCCGGAAGGGCGCGGTGAGAATTGACTTTTCGCAGGTGTGAAGACCATTTGATTACCCTTTGGAAAGCAACCACGGAAGAAGCGGAACTCTATGAAAACAACTCGTAAGATGAAACCAGTGTCTGCAGATTCAATTGCAGAGCTCGCCGAACAAGGCAAAGATATCTCCAGGCACTTCACTAACAAGGGGAAGATGATGACGCCTATTCAGTGGGTGAATGTGGATTTTTCCCAGGACATGCTGAGGGAGTTAGACGATGCCGCCCAGACGTTGAACGTCAGCCGGCAAGCAGTCATCAAACTACTTCTTCGTCATTCCCTCGATCAGCACTATCTAGCTCGGAAGGCACGGAGAGCAAGCTAAGAGCCTCAGCAAAAATCCAGCCGCAAGAAAAGGTACCCGCGCTCGGTGAAGAGTGTCCCGAAGGGACACAAGATGGTAGCCCCGGGTTGAGCGACGGCAGAAGGCCGACGCGACACCCGGGGTTACAGGGCCGCAGAATAATTCCCCCTCCCCCAGGCCGCCCCCGGGTCGTGGGGGAGGGGGCAGGGGGAGGGGTCGACAAGAGATGAGGTGCCTACTTATTCGGGGAATGAAGGAAAATCTCCCTCCACTGGTCCGCCCCTATCGATCGCTCAATTGAGCAACTAGCTCCTTTACCTTCCGGATAAGAGTTTCCTCGGTGGTCATGGACCAGCGGGAAGGGAAGTCGTAGTAAAGCATCGAGGTCTCCGCTTCATATCCTCCCTCGAGCAGAATCCGGCTGGAGGGTATGTAGGCATACACATCATTGGCGTAGGCAACCACCCAGGGCTTCTCCCCACTCAACTCACGTTTCAATCGAAATGCATAATCCACCACCACTTCACCACTTAAGGCCACCAGGGTTAACTCCTTGCCGAAACGCCAGACTTGAACGGGCGCGTTGTAGCCACGCGGAAGAGCCTCGTCACGAGTCAGTCGATCGAGATTCCGTTGGGCGTGACGCCGCACATAGACATCCTGATTTTTGAGTCGTTCCGCAAAGACTTCGCGGCCGGGTGGAGGATCCAGTTCCAACTGTGCTTGATCGAAAGCTGTCTTTAAGGGTCCAGAGATTTCTGTCATCGGCCGGCTGAGCACACCGGCCACCGCGCCGGCTATTTCCAGGCCATGTTCGGCAACATCAGCCAGCTTGCCTCTGGGCTGCGGGTTGGCGTCTCCTCCGCACCCTGTCAAGAAAAATGCTGTGGCCCCCGAATATACCGCCTCCAGGTTCTTCATGGCTGCCCCCGGCCAGTCACCGCCGACCCGGTAGAAGTCCCCGCCCATCGTAGTGGCATGACAGGCATAACCAAAGACAATGGCACGGACTTCCCCATTAAGGGATTCTGCCCGCAATACTGGAACCTCGCGATCCACAGGGCCATCTGGATTCGCGCCGAAATCCACGCCGTTTGATGTGAAGATTCGACGGTTGACTGCGAAACCCGCCTGACCATGCCCGAGGAAAAGCCGGACTGGCTCCAGCCTACTCATGGCGTCTTCCACTGCGGAGAAAACCTGGTCCCCCATCTTCTCGGTATGGTGCTTAATCACAGCGGCGTCGCTCTCCGAGAGGGACAACAGCCCGGGAAGATTCCCTTGCACAGCCGGACCATTGTGAGTGTGACTGGCGACCAGCAGGAAACTTGATCGGTCTATGCCCCATTTGGCCTTGAGCCTGGAGGCTACGGTCTCAGAGAAATCTCTGGTCACACCCACCAGCTCAATCGAGACCAGCACGCTGGTTTGCCCTTTCGAATCCTCCAGAACGAGGGCTCTTGCGTAGATAGGTTGCTCCACTCCTTCGGATGGCTTCGTCCTGGACGCGTACCCCGATAGGTATATCGGATCCGTAGGAGTGATTTCACGCTTGCCTGCGCCGGCACGATATTGTTGTGCGAAAGCTGTATCACTGATCGACCCTGCGCAAAGAATCAAACAAAGTAATTTAGCCCAGTTGGTAACTCCCCTCATGTTGAACATCCTCCTGCGCCTCAGACTGAAAATACCACAGCGATTGCCTTCCCTTAGTTATGGCGGCTCAGTTCCGATCCACTTGCACGGTTATTGAGAGGGATTCTTCATGAAATTACATGATTCTGCAACCTAGAGTTGAACGTTCAGGCTGCTGCCACGCTGAAGTGTGAATTTGAACAACGAATCGAACAATTGTCAAAAACCCCTTTGAGCCATTGCACGCGAGGTAATAGAATAAGCGATTGCGGGTATGAAAGGGCCGCTTTTTGCTGGTGTATTAGCAAGGTCCGCCCGAAAACCATATATGGGTGATCGTCTAGGGGAGGGTCTGAGCGTTTGAATCCCCGCGAGGACCCCTTGGAGGAGGTAGAGCGTGGAAAGAAGAGCCTTTCTGAGGATGATTGCAGGCTATGGGGCAGCGTCGTTGACCGCACCCGCGATGACGGTGTTGGCGCGTGGGGGGGGCGCTCCAGCCTACTTTGGTTTGCATCCCTTCATTGAAGCGCACCCCGAGGCCGTATTCATTCGGAACACTCATGTCACGTCAAGAAACGATTCAGACGGAAAGAGACGCGCAGCTTTTGCATTGGCGGAACGGATCTTTACGTTACGAGATACTCCCGGCATACCCTTGACCCACAAGTTTGCGATCAAGCCGAACCTGACAGCAACACGGGCCAGTGGGCTCAACTATGCTATCGTCACGGATCCTTACGTGGTGGAGGGTGTCATTGATGGTCTGAAGCAAATGGAAATCCCTGCGGGGAATATTTACGTCCGCGAAGGGCTCGGATCTGATCAGCGAGCGACCGGATACCCGGAGATGGCCCGTCGGACTGGAGTTCATTATGCCGACGATCATGCGAGGGTTCCGACCTTAAAGGAATGTCCGGATGGCGTGATGTTCAAACGCACCAAGTATCTGGGTCCTTTCAATTACCCTGAAAACTACCTGATCAACCTCTCGAAGTTCAAAGCCCACACCATGGGACTAACTCTTTGCGTAAAGAATTTGCAGGGAACTAACATCCAGCCCTACATCCAATTCTGTTATCCGCCCGTAAGAACAATTGCCGGAGATTTTCAAAAGGATTGGCAGCAACATATTGATGACCTCCATGCTAAGCATGAACGGGCGGGGATTCCTCGTTGGGATACAGAAAAAGGCCCCTATATGGAGCGGTGGGTGCAGCGGACGCTCGACAATTATTCGTTGATAAAGTCGGTGGTGGGACTGAACATCATCGAAGGCGTTTATGCCCAGAACGGTGATGGCTTCAGCGGAGGCCCCGGGATCGCCGGCGGGCCGGACATTTTCATGACGAACGCCCTGATTTTCGGGAAGGACGCCTTCCGTGTCGACATTGTTGGCCATTGGCTGGGTGGGCACGAGCCCGGCAACTTCGGCCTCTTCCACATTTCCCGAGAACGCGGGCTTTCGACGGCCCTGAATCCCCGGAATATTCCGGTTTATGCATGGGAAGATAACGGGCCCAAACTCACGCCACTCGACAAGCTGACACGGACGCCGCTAACGACCCTTTATCTTGCAAGGACCAATGAGGCCCAGTACCATCTCTGCAATGAGCCCTTCGATTATCCTGGAGAGAAAGTCTCGGCGTGCTTGTCGGGCGGGGACGCACCAGGGTTGAAGATGCTTGGCCAGAACAAACCGGGCGACAGTCCTTCGTCGCTTGTGATTGAATACAACCTCCCCACGGATGGGCATGCTTCAGTGGAAGTGTACGATTCGATTGGTCAACGGATTGACGTGCTGGCTCAAGGGCGGATGAAGAGAGGCGTGCACCTGGCTTCTTGGAGCACGCAGCGAACTGCCTCAGGACCTTATTATTGCCGACTGAGAACTGACGGCTTTGATCAGGCGAGTCGCATCATGCTGGCCGGTTGATCGTTTTCGAGCCGTACTAGTAATTCCAGCTCATCAAGAGTGCAAGCGGGTTTGCTGTCAGTGACCTTCAAGGGTCGACTTCTATTGTATAGGCGAACAGTTGCTCACCATTGGGTGGCGTCCTATAAACCCATTTCCCCGCCGGATCAATAACCCCGCAAGGAGCCGAGCAGGATAGGTCATTTCGGTCCCCGCAATTATCGGCTACTACGACCCAAACTCTTGCAGCCCGCGCTCGCAGGCGCAGATTCGCCTCGTGATACTGTCTCGTCAGATTGATCTCCTCGCCTTGGCCAGGCCTGCCTTGCGCGCCTTTTCAGTCAAGG
>JBGOTQ010000088.1:0-21882 GCA_041476565.1 Terriglobia bacterium
ACCTGCAGGTCTTCCGCAGTGTAGGCGACCACGATGGGCTTGCCAGTGGTCCCGCTGGAAGCATGCAGGCGGACGATCTCCTGCATATTACTGGCAAACAAACCAAATGGATAAGTGATGCGCAGGTCATTCTTTTCATTGAAAGGCAGATTGACAATGCCTCCCAGGGACTCGATTTCCGCAGGGGAAAACCCCCGTTCGTCCAGCCGTTCGCGAAACAAGGGCACGTGATCATAGGCTCGCTGGACGGTGGCTTTGAGCCTGTGCAACTGGAGTTCCCTCAACTGCGGGATAGGGAGGTAGTCAGCTGCGCTGGAGGGATGAAAACTGCCAGGAGAATCGTTCCAGAACTCGCTCATTGGCTCCTCTCGTGTTTCTTAATACGGGCGCAGATATTATCCGCAATCGCATGACGCGTCAATCCGGACCTTTAAGGCCCAATCCATGAAGTCTACGATGACCACGAAGAGATTGATGCATTGCCGGCGTACCGGCCGTTGCCTTGTTGGGACGGAGAATTTGGGGTGCAGATCGCGGGAATGAGTTGACTGTTAGAAAAGTAGAATTATTAGTCCCCTTTGTGGAGGGCCAGGGTCTGACAGAGGCTCAGCAAATGCGGGGGAGAAGCTCTCCCATCAGAACATCAACGATCCGATGACTTCCCATGGCCGTTCTCAACAGGACCCGGCCTCGTGGTTCGGCCTTCACTTCGCCGATAAGGGTGGCTTCCTCTCCGTAAGGCGCCGTTCGCATGGCGCGGAGTACGCTTTCTGAATCTCGTGACTCGACGATAGCCAGCAGTTTTCCCTCGTTGGCGATATAGAGCGGATCAAAGCCGAGCATCTCGCAGGCCGCTCTGACAGCAGGACGAACCGGGATCTTCGATTCGTCGAGGATAATTCCGACTTGCGACTGTTGGGCGATTTCATTGAGAGAGGTTGCAACTCCGCCTCGGGTTGGGTCGCGCAAGACGTGAATCTTAGGGCTAGCTTTGATCATGGCTGCCACCAAATTATTCAGCGGGGCCACGTCGCTTTTAAGTTCGGTTTCAAAGCCGATTTCTCCGCGAGCACTGAGCACAGCAATACCGTGGTCACCAATGGGTCCCGACAGAATGACCTGATCTCCCGCTTGAGCCATGGCTCCACCAATGTTGAGGCCCGAGGCTAATATGCCGACTCCGGTTGTATTGATATAAAGGCCGTCCGCCTTGCCTTTTTGAACGACCTTGGTATCTCCTGCGACAATCTCAATACTGGCCTCCTCGGCTGCTTTCTTCATGGAAGAAATGATCCGCTTCAGCACGTCAAACTCAAGACCTTCCTCGAGGATGAAGCCCGCCGTCAAGCAAATTGGAGTTGCACCCATCATGGAAAGGTCGTTCACCGTGCCACAGACAGCCAGGCGCCCGATGTCCCCCCCGGGGAAAACCAATGGCCATACCACATGGGAGTCAGTACTCAGGGCCAGTCGCGTTGAATCACCCGCCATTACAATGGCGGCATCATTGGCTGCCGCCAGGGCAGGATTGGAAAAGGCCGGGAAAAATAACTGCGACACCAGGTCATGCGAGAGCTTCCCGCCACTGCCGTGGCCCAGGATAACCCGATCCCGCTGGTAGATGGGGGATGGACAGGAAAGATCCTGGAAGGTGGCGGATGGCTCATCGGGCTTTCTGTCCATACGATCCCCGGTCCCCCCTTCCATACCGGTAATAGGCAGAGCAGGCTCCTTCGGCAGAGACCATCGTGGCTCCAAGCGGGCGCTCTGGAGTGCACTGGCGGCCAAAAGCCTCACAATCGTTGGGCTTTTTTCGTCCCTGCAATACAAGACCGCTAATACACAGTGGAGATTCCCTGGTTTCCAGGTCTGCCACGTTGAACCGAAGTTCTGCATTAAATTCCTCGAACTCCGGACGCAGTCTCCAGCCGCTTCTTGGGATCGTCCCAATACCACGCCATTTCCGGTCACATTCAATGAATACCTTTTTGATAATTTCCTGGGCTGCGCGATTTCCCTCAAAAGTGACAGCCCGGGGATACGCGTTTTGAACCTCGTGGGTTCCGGATTCCAGTTGCCGCACGGCCATGACAAGTCCCTCAACCAGATCAGTTGGCTCAAACCCGGTAACCACCATTGGGACCTTGTACTCCTCAGCAATGGGCGGATACTCCCAATACCCCATGACGGTACAAACGTGTCCAGCAGCCAAAAACGCTTGGACTTGGTTGCCGGGCGAGGAAAGGATGGCTCGCATGGCTGCCGGGACACGAACATGGGAGACCAGAATGGAATAATTACTAAGCCCTAGTTGCCTGGCTTGCCAGACACTCATGGCATTGGCCGGGGCCGTGGTTTCAAATCCAATCGCAAAGAAAACCACTTGTTTTTCGGGGTGCTCCCGGGCGATCTTCAAAGCATCCAGAGGCGAATAGACGACGCGAACATCCCCACCCTCGGCGCGGGCTCGAAATAAGTCGGCATTCGAGCCGGGTACCCTGAGCATGTCACCATAAGAAGTGAAGATTACGTTCGGCAAGGAGGCAATGTTAATCGCCTTGTCGATAAGTTCCAAAGGAGTCACGCAAACGGGACATCCCGGACCATGCACCAAGCGAATCTCGGGAGGGATGAGTTCATCCAACCCATGGCGCATGAAGGAATGAGTCTGTCCTCCGCAGATTTCCATAATGGACCATGGTCGAGTCAGCTTGCGTCGGAGTTCCCCCAGGGCGCGATGGACCAGTTCTGCATCTCGAAACTCATCTATATATTTCATGAGAGTGTGCCATGACCTATTTAGGTCGCCACGGTCGATGAAAATGCTGGAGGGCCCCGCTCCGTCGGGGCCACGGTCGCGACAAAGCGCGACCCTCCATCAAAACCGCTTTTTCATAAGAGTGCCCCATGACCTTAATCAGGTCGCCACGGTCGATGAAAATGGCCGTGGTAGCCACGGTGAGCGTATTGGCGACAGCAGTCGCCGCGAACCGTGGGCTTCTTCCTACCAACCAAAAGCCCACGCCTCCTGGAAAAGAGCGGTCGGCGTGGCTACCAAGACTCGCCTTTTTATGAAGAGGTTCTTTCATCTTCCACCTTCAGTCCTGCCGTCCGACTCGAATTCCCCGATCTGCTTCAACAGCTCCAGAGTAGCTAAGGCTTCCTCTTCATCAAGTAGATTGAGGGCAAACCCGACATGAATGACCGCATACTGGCCCACCTTGGCCTCGGGGACATACGCCAGGCACACTTCCTGGGTAATACCTCCAAAGTCAACTTTTCCCATGGCAAGGCCATTGCATTCATAAGTGTCAATTATTCTTGCCGGAACACCGAGACACATCATCCACCCCCATCATGAGTCCAAGGTCCAAAATCTAAAGTCCAAAGTCGAAGGCCTAAATTCTAAGGTCCAAAGGCCAGGGTTAACGACCGATTGACTAGGCCATCAGATTACTTGCCGCTCCTCCCCTGCAAACAACCCTGATCGGGAAGCCACCATTGCTTGTCCCAGCGAGATGCCACCATCATTTGGAGGAACTAATCGATGAGTATACACTACAAAATCTGCTTCACGAAGCAGATCCAACGTTCGCTTCAACAGGGTGACATTTTGAAAAACCCCGCCGCTCAGTAGTACCTCCCGAATCTGCCGCTCTCTGCGAAAGCGACGGGCAACCCTCAGGATCAAGGCCGCCAATGAGTTGTGGAACTTGGCAGCGATGATCGGAACAGGCACGCCTTTCTCCATATCCTTCAAAATCTCCGGGAAAAGGGAACTGACTTCAAGGGAAGTTCCGGAACACGGCGTCAGAGAGTACCCACTGAATTCTTGGGGCTCACAGACCGATTCTAACTCGATGGCAGCCTGCCCCTCGTAGTTTACGGCTTGCCTGATGTCCAAAAGAGAGGCTACGGCGTCGAATAGGCGGCCCACGCTGGAGGTCGGTGGGCTATTCAGCCCAGTCCGGATTTGATGGGCAATAATCGAACGTTCCACATCGCTAACGGTGGCCACACAAGGCAATTTGGGTGACCATTGAATTTCCGCTCGCTGGAGATAACTCAAAGCCATCCGACACGGTTGGCGCACTGCGGCATCTCCTCCTGGCAGCGGGACATAAGCCAAGTGCGCAAACCGCTCGAAACCGCCGTATGTGCAGATGAGAAATTCGCCGCCCCAAATGGCCTCATCAGTTCCGAATCCGGTCCCATCAAAGGCTACCCCCAAGACTGGTTGGTCCCCGAGGAGCCGGTTTTCGGCCATGCACGCTGCAATGTGAGCGTGATGATGCTGGACTCCCACCGCAATGATTCCTTCTTTTTGAGAACGCTGTAATGCATAGCGAGTAGCCAGGTAATTGGGATGAAGATCGTAAGCCAGCCGCTTCGGGTGGATCCGAAAAAGGTTTTCGAAATGGCTGACACTGTTCTCGAATGACTTCAGGGTTTCGTAATTCTCCATGTCTCCGATATGCTGGCTGAGAAAAGCATAGTCTTCACGAGCCACGCAAAACGTGTTTTTCAGTTCTCCTCCCGTGGCTAGAGTGGGTTGGATAGGAAAGGGGAGCTTGACTGGGTAAGGAGAATAGCCGCGAGAACGACGGATAGGCAGTTCCTGATCCTCAAAGACCCGGACAACGGAATCGTCACAGCGAATGTGTATATCCCGATTATGCAACAGAAATGCGTCCGCAAGCGAAGACAGACGTGATACCGCCTCTTCATTGGATGTGGCGATTGGTTCCTCTCTGACATTACCACTGGTCATGACCAGCAACCGGGGGAAACCCTCTTCGGGTTCGAGCAAGAGTTCATGCAGAGGCGTATAAGGCAGCATGACCCCCAGGGTGTTTTGCCCTGGCGCAACTCCTTGAGACAGCTGGCCGGGGCCGCCCGGAGATGCAACCCTGGAATTCTTCCGCAAGAGGACGATGGGGCGGTGAGGCGAAACAAGAAGTCTTTCCTCAATGGCGTTGACTTCGCAGTATTGCCGAATGGCCTCGAGGTTGAGCGCCATCAGCGCAAATGGCTTGTCGATGCGGCCTTTGCGCTTTCGGAGTTCTTCCACGGCGACCGAACTGGTCGGGTCACAAGCCAGATGAACCCCTCCGATACCCTTAATAGCCAGGATTTTCCCCTGCCTGAGAAGATGGCGAGTTCTCGCGATAGCCGCTTCTCCAGTATAGCTCCCAGCTCCAATGCCTGAAATCACCCCCGCAGAGGCTCCATCAAGGTTCTCCTTATTTTCCCGGGGTAAGAGGCTGCCGGGGGACGGGTGACCGTTTCCGTTATAAACCCCCACACCCGGTGCCATCCACACGCTCGGTCCGCACTTAGGGCAGGCATTCGGTTGAGCATGAAAACGACGACTCACCGGGTCGGTATACTCTAAAGCACACTCCCGACACATCTGAAAAGAAGCCATGGTGGTAAACGGGCGGTCGTAAGGAATATTGGTAACAATCGTAAATCGGGGTCCGCACTGGGTACAATTGATGAATGGATAACGAAACCGCCGGTCGTGAGGATCAAAAAGCTCCTGGGTGCACTCCGCGCACGTGGCGACATCGGCGGAGACAGGGAGAAATTCTTCAGGAAGCCCAATTGAATGGCGGATCGTGAAATCGATATAGTTGTGAGCCGAGACTTCTCGAATCGATACGGATTCAATGCGTGAAAGAGCGGGCGCCAGCGAGATTAGCTCCTTGCAGAACATCTCCAACTCCTCTTGAGGGCCGTAAACCTCCACTTCTACGCCAGAGGAACTATTGCACACCCAACCCTTGAGTTCATGCCGCGTGGCCAAACCATAAACAAAGGGTCTGAATCCAACACCCTGAACCACTCCAGTTATGTGAATTCTTTTTCCGTCCTGAGGGTTAAGAGTTACTGCCATGGGCAGCAAGCCTGGATTGCTGAACTTGGACTTTTCTGACAATCCATTCCAACCAGAGATGGATGCCAGCACCGGTCCGACAGGAAATGGGTAAGATTGAAACTTGCGGGTTAAGGATTTCAACTCCCTTGGAGAAGAAGTCCATGTTGAATTCCAAGTAGGGGAGAAGGTCCGTCTTATTGAGGATCAAGACGTCAATACCCCGATAGATGCGGGGATACTTGTAAGGCTTATCATCTCCTTCCGGAACACTGCAAATCAGCACATTGGCATGGGTTCCCAACTTGAATGCTGCCGGGCAAACGAGATTTCCTACGTTCTCAACGATCAGCAAATCCAGTTGTTCAAGCGGAAGCTGGCCGAGAGCTTGTCCCAGCATGGAGGCATCCAGGTGACAGGAACCTCCCGTGTTTATCTGGACGGCCGGGACTCCCGCCTGTTTCACTTTGTCTGCATCGATCGTCACTGCCGCCGTATCGCCTTCCACAACTCCGATTCGCAGCTGAGGGGAAAGGGCCTGAATGGTTTGCAGGATGATACTCGTTTTGCCAGCACCGGGCGAGGCCATGATGTTAATGGCAAGGATCCCGGCTTCGTCAAAAAGCGAGTGATTTTGCTCGGCCAGACGATCATTGGCACTGAGAATATTCTCTACAATTGGAACATTGGTCTCGGTCATTAAAGCAGCTTTATACTGAGAAGGTGTGAAAAAATGCGCCCGGTGTGGGCACCGGGCCTCCATCGCGTGTAGAAGCCCTTTGGGATCATGTAGGCCGTGTGCCCTCACACAGCGTTTTTTCGGAATTGCGGAATTTTTCACACCTCCTGATAGTTTAGGATTCAATATCTATCGAGTCCAGTCGAAAATCGTCTCCCGAGGTAATTTTGACTTCAGCACTGTGGCACTCAGGACAGGGCATCAATTCGGTATCCAGCCTGTAGGACTTGCCACAATTGAGACACACCAGCTCAGCCGGTATCCGATGAAATTTCAGCTGGGCGCCTTCGCAGAGGGTCCCACGGCTGATGATTTCCCAATAGAACTGGATCGAGTCATCCACGAAACTGGAAAGGGCGCCAATTACCAGGTTCAGCCCAGTTACCCGCTGGGCTCGAGCCTGCTCGGCGTGGCGCATTGATAAGTCGAGGAGGCTCTGTGTTATCGAAAGCTCATGCATCGTTCAATGCTTTTACCTTTCAGTCGGCTCGGGACACCGGCCGTATTACGGGCAGAATTCGTCCAGAACCCAGCCCGATTTGCCCCGTCTCCGGTAGAGAATAGAAAACTAGGTCGGATTGAACGGGATGAGGGAACAATTGCATAGTGATGTTAACCTCTCCCTATTTCGTCCAATACCTCGCCTGTTGGGCCGAGGAGTTCGATATGCAGAGGCATCATTCCTGCCGCATGCGTGGAACAACTCAAACAAGGATCATACGCCCGGATTCCAGCCTCAACGCGATTCAGCATCCCTTCCTGAAGTTGGTTTCCGTTAACGTAGTGTTTCGCAATCTGCAAAATCGTCTGGTTCATTGCCAGGTTATTCTGGCCTGTAGCTATGAGCAGGTTGACCCAGGTGAGAAGGCCCCCTTCCCGGACTTTGTAGTGGTGGAACAGGGTTCCGCGGGGAGCTTCGCAGACCCCAACTGCTTCCCACCGATTCCGTCGCGCCAGGGACCGAACTTGAGTGGAGATAATCTCCGGATCCTCGACCAGCTCGCTGATTCGTTCGATGGCGAACAGAATTTCTATGAGGCGGGCATAGTGATAGTGAAATGAGCTTAAAACGGTTCCTCGACCCAATTGTCGAAATTCCGCCAACTCGCCATCAGCCATGGGGGTCCCGCAATGGGAGGCGATGTTGAGTCGGGCCAACGGTCCCACCCGGTACATCCCTTCCGGATATCCCATGGGCTTATAGTAGGGGAACTTTAGGTAAGACCACGGCTCAACTGCTTCCCCTAGATACTCATAATACTTCGAAGGATCAAGCTGGTCGGCGATGATCGTGCCGGTTGCATCCACAATGCGGATCCTCCCATCGTAGTGCTCCAGACCCCCATTCTCCGTGACAAGCCCTAGAAAGAGGGAAGGGAAACTCCCAAACACGCGAGCCTCATCCTGGTGAGAATCCAGACAGCGCTTGAACCAGGCCAGGGTCTTGGAAGCAGTTTCGGTGACTTCCGGCAACCAGGCCCGGATGCAGTCTCTTCCTTCGGGAGTCAAAGGGGAATTGACCCCGCCGGGAACTGCCCAGGACGGATGAATTTTTTTGCCGCCAAGCACCTCAATGACTTCCTGACCGAACTTCCGCAACCGGATTCCCTGTCGGGCAATTTCAGGATGGGCTTCGATAAGACCCATTATATTGCGTTTGGCGGGATCAACATCATGACCTAACAGCAGGTCGGGAGAAGACAGATGGAAGAAGCTCAGCGCATGAGACTGAACGATCTGTCCCAGGTTCATCAACCGCCGCAACTTCACGGCGGCGTCTGGAATCTGAACGGCCAGCAAGGCATCTCCAGTCTTAGCGGAAGTCAGCAAATGACTGACCGGGCATATCCCACAGATACGCGCCGTGATTGCCGGCATCTCCCGAAATGATCGCCCTTCGCAAAACTTCTCAAATCCCCTGAACTCGGTGACGTGAAAACGGGCGCGGCTGACTTCACCCGAGTCGTCCAGTTGCAGTGTGATTTTCGAATGCCCCTCGATCCGGGTGACAGGATTTATGGTGATGGTCTTGCTCATATCTTAAAGCTCCTATCCAAACTTGAGTTTATCGGAAAGGTCCGGAATCCGGCCAGCCAGCAGCTCGGTGACGACGAAATAAATCAAGTCTGCTGACGGCGGACAACCGGGTAGGAAAGCGTCGACTTTAATGACTTCGTGCAGCGGCTGAACTCGCTCCAGCAGTTTCGGGATGACCGTATAGTCATTGGGAATCTGCGGTTGACAGGTTGTGTTCTCTATATATGCCCGCTGCAAGACGGGTTCCACCTTGCCCAGAGGATTACGCATTGCGGTGATGTTTCCATTGACGGCACAATCTCCGAAGGAAACCACAATCCGACTGCGGTCGCGGATTTGTTTGGCTAGATGGAGATGTTCGCTATTACAAACGGCCCCCTCGACCAGCGTGGCGTCGACGTTTTCGGGAAAGGTCTTGGTATCCACGATCGGGCTGTAGACGATGTTGACCTTGTCAGCGAGCTCAATTAAGCGTTCGTCGAGATCCAGGAATGACATATGGCACCCGGAACAACCCCCAAGCCACACGGTGGCCAAGCGGACCTTCCTGTCTTGAGAGGAACCGGTAGGCGCGTCTATTTGAACCATAGCTTCTTCTCCCGTCCCATTTTGATGTAGGTGAGGAAATCCCGTTTCTTGACCATTTCGGCGGTAGATTTCCCCTTTTCAGACAGAGCCCCGGTAGGGCAGACATGGATGCACTTGCCGCACCCCGTACAAGTGTCGGATTCCCCCCACGGGCGGTTCAGGTCAGTGATCACCCTGGCGTTTGCCCCTCGTCCCATGACATCCCAGGTATGGGCTCCCTCGATTTCGTCACAGACTCGAACACAACGGGTGCAGAGCACGCAGCGATTATTATCGAGTACAAAACGAGCATGCGAGGCATCGATCTCCTCCAGGGGATTCTGGTAGGCAAAACGAACGTGGTCCATTCCCACCGAGTAGGCCAGATCCTGAAGATCGCAGTGGCCGTTGACTACACAAATGGAACAGACGTGGTTGCGTTCAGCGAATAGCAGTTCAATGATCATCCGGCGATATTCCTTCAGCCGTTCCGTATCGGTTCGGACTTCCATCCCTTCATCCGCCAACGTGACGCAGGCTGGCTGAAGTTTGGGAGAACCCGTAATCTCAACCAGGCAGAGGCGGCAGGCGCCAACCTGGGACAGACCCTCCAGATGGCACAATGTGGGAATGACAATGTTGTTTTCCAGGGCGATATCCAGAATGGTCTGGTCTTCACTGGCGGTTACCATCTGGCCATTAATGCTCAGTGTTTTGACGGTCATGCGCGCACCTCCTCTGAACTTGCCGCTGGTGTGGGCCTAATCCTGCAAACGTTTGCCGGGCAGCGCTTTTCAACGATATGGGCCAGGTACTCGTCACGGAAGTACTTAAGCGTACTGATGACCGGGTTCGGCGCAGTTTGTCCCAGACCGCAAAGGCTGGTGTACTTCAAGAGTTCGCACAGTTGCTCGAGCTGGGCGAGGTCATTTGTGGTAGCCACACCTTCGGTGATTTTCTTTAGGAGACCGTGCATCTGTACGGTTCCTGCCCGGCAGGGGATGCACTTGCCGCAGGACTCATCCATACAAAACTCCATAAAGAACCTGGCCACATCGACCATGCAGGAGGTCTCATCCATGATGATTAGGCCCCCTGAACCCATGATTGAACCCACCTTGGCGAGCGATTCATAATCGACAGGAAGGTCGAGATGCTCTGCCGGAATACAGCCTCCCGAAGGTCCCCCGGTTTGCGCAGCTTTGAATTTCTTTCCCTCTGGGATCCCTCCACCGATCTCGAAGATGATTCTCCGAAGAGGCAGTCCCATGGGCACCTCAATCAAGCCGGTATTCTTGATTTTCCCGGCTAAGGCAAAAACCTTGGTTCCTTTGCTCTTTTGTGTCCCGATGGAAGCATACCAGTTCCCGCCTTTCAGGATGACGGGTGGAACGCTGGCGTAGGTTTCTACGTTATTCAAGAGAGTGGGATAACCCCACAGACCTTTGACCGCAGGGTAGGGAGGACGCGGCCGCGGGCTCCCACGTTTGCCTTCGATAGAGGCAATGAGAGCCGTCTCTTCACCGCAAACAAAAGCTCCGGCCCCGATCCGCAAATCGATGCGGAAGTTGAATTCTGAATCAAAAATCCGGTTCCCCAGCAACTGCTGTCGCTCCGCTTGTCGAATAGCAGTCTTTAATCGGCTGATGGCCAGAGGGTACTCACCCCGCACGTAGATGTAACCGAACTCTGCTCCGACTGCAAAAGCCGCGATGGCCATCCCTTCCAGGACCCTGTGTGGGTCACCCTCCAGGACGCTGCGATCCATAAAGGCTCCTGGGTCTCCCTCGTCGGCGTTGCAGATAATGTACTTGCGCGAGCCCTTGGATTTGGCCACCGTGCTCCATTTCAATCCGGTCGGGTAACCGCCCCCACCCCGGCCTCTCAAGCCACTGATATTGATCTCTCGAATTACTCCTTGGGGGGTCATCTCGGTGACGACCTTTTGCAAGGCGCCGTAACCACCCACGGCGATGTAATCTTCGATCCTCTCAGGATCGATCTTTCCGGAGTTCTCCAGGACAACCTTCTGTTGCTGCTGGAAGAAAGGATTCTCCTCCGAACAGAGCAGCGATTCTACTGGCTCTCCCTTCAGCAGGTGCTGGCTGACAACCCCTGAAGCCGATTCGGCTGTCAGTTTGTTGTAGAGACAGGTGCAGACATGACCATCCTCCCGAGTTTCAACCTGCACCAGGGGTCCTGCATCACAAAGCCCCAGACAGCCGGTGCCAAAGACCCTGACCGAATCAGACAGGCCGGCTTCTTTGATGGCTTTATGGAACGATTCCTTCACTGCTGCTGCGCCCGATGACAGGCATCCCGCAGCTGTGCAGACTCCGATGCGGTACCTTACCGCCTCACTGGCTTCAGATTCCTTGTCAATAATGGCTTTAAGTACATCCTCGCTCATACGCTCGTTCTCCATTCTTTCATGCGTTCGAGAACCGCTTGGGAGCCCAACTTCCCGGTGACCTCCCCGTCAAAGACCACTGCTGGAGCCAGACCACAAGCACCTAGGCATCGCGCAGTCATCAGTGACAACTTGCCGTCAGCGGTAGTTTCACCGGGCCTGATTCCATGTGTCTTCTCGATTGACTCAAGAATATCTGCAGTGCCCTTGACGTAACAGGCAGTTCCAAGGCAGATTACGCAGGTATGCTCCCCCTTTGGCTTCAATGAAAAAAAGTTGTAGAAAGTGGCGACTCCATAAACCCGACTCAACGGCACTTTTAAAGAGCGCCCAACATAAATCAACAGATCATCCCCAAGAAATCCGAACAGCTCCTGCGCAGTGTGGAGGACTTCGAGTAGTGAATCCGGTTGAAACTGGTGACGCTTCATTGCTGCGTCCAGCATTTTGAAGCGCTTGTCACCACTGGGATGCGGCAGAGCAGCAACCTTTGTGTTCATGTCTAACCTTCCCCGTGTTTGAAATTAGGAACCCGTAAGCCTTGTCCAACCATTATTTGGCGTAGAGTTTGACAAGGCCTCATCTGACTGCCGAGAATCGCCTACTCGATGACGGGGGATCTAAGGAAGCTGGCAGTTGATGGAGCACTCTTCAGCGGCTGGACAGCGTGCCGGGCTGTTGGAGGACCCACTAAGCTTAAGATTACCCAAACATGCAGCACTCGCCCTGGATTCGGCTACATCCGCTGCGTAGTAAGAATACCGAAAAAGTCAAGTAACACCCAACTGCTCCAGGGAATCATCAACCCTTATTAAAATTTATAGCTCCTCCAGGAAATACTGACTGGCTTTGAGAAGAAAGAAGCCGGCCAACCGTAACATTCTGGCCAGTCAGATCCCGTGGTATTTCGTTGAATTTAACAACGACCCCTTGGCGAATCCATTGTTCAAAAGCACTTGGGATTCCAACCTCCCGGGATGAGGGGAAGTCAGGTTTTACTTCTGGTTTTTGAGACGTTCGATGACGAGGAATGCCAAGCGATAAGGCTCCGCACTCGTTGACAGACGATTTACCTATCGCCCATCCATTTCGGTTTCGAATCCCTGTTCCTGCAACCGGCAAAGCTTGGGCTATTCCCCCCAAGTGGGTGATTCTCACCATGAACCTACGCGGATTCTGAGGGAATTCGGTGACTTTCTTAACAGCCCTTGCTATCGAATTGAAGTGCCGGCTTGAGGTTATTCGGGGAGTTGAAATGCGGCGGGTGCAATCAAAAGTGGCGTACAGGAAGGGCGAAAGACGTCCTGGAAGGACGAGAGAGATTAGCCAGGGGTTGAGCGGCGACCACGTTCGCCGCGATACCCCTGGGAATGGATTCCCAACGGGTTAGCACCCTGGAAGGGTGCGAGATTCTTCTGGCACCCTTCCAGGGTACCCGCCTACGATAGTCCTAATTGCATTTAGGTAAACCCCCGGCCTGCCCGGGGACCCCAGAAGTTCGACTTTTGCAGGATTTGTCATGGAGGTTGCCCCGCCGGGCAAGACAGCTCCGTCAGGAGCGGTCTGTTTGTAGAGAAAGTGTGTTTTTTTGTTGATGCAACTCCGGAGGAGTGACCTGTAGAGGAGGACCCTGACAGGGACAGGACGCTCCTAGCGGAGCTGAAGGAAAAAAGAAGGGACCTTGCTACAAACAGGACGCTCCTCCGGAGCTCCAGCAGGTCAATTCAGAGGGACCGCTTTGAGCGGTTCGCAAATTCAAGCCTCCGGCTTTGCCGGAGGTCTTATGACTCCAGGGCCGGCGCGCGCAGTGCACGGGGGACCGCTATCCCCGTGCCTGGCCAATCTCTGTCTGAAGGTTTCTCAGGCCTTCAGCTTCGGGACGTAGCGCCGTCAATGCTCATATTGCCCGACGCTTTTGATTGCGCCCGATTGCGGCCGATGGCTCTTACAGCTATCCGCAATCCGGGTTATAATGCGGCTGGGGAACGGATAAGAAGATGGAAAGAAACTCAACCCACGTGGACCATTTGGTAACCGATGAACTAAAGCGGCGCTGGAACCTGGATTGTGAAATTGTCTATGGCCCAATACCGTCACGGCGGTTTGGCTATTCTCTGGGGGTCAATTTGTTACCAAGTGGACAAAAGGTCTGTGATTTTGACTGCTTATATTGCCAGTGCGGCTGGACTTCACGATCTCTGGTAGAACAGTGCTTTGTAGGGGTTCCCTTTCCGAGCCTCGATGAAATCAAAGCAAGCGTTGAGTTTCGATTCAGCCAGCTCTCGAGCCAGGATCATCAACCGGACACCATCGTCTTTTCCGGAAATGGAGAACCAACGCTTCACCCTGAGTTCCCCAAAGCTGTCGAGGTCGTCATTCAAGCTCGCGATCAGTATCTGCCTGAGACGCGGGTCGGGATTCTGACTAACGGTTGCCAGCTTATCCGGCCCTCTATATTTCGGACCGTGTCTGGCATGGATCTGAAGTCGGTGAAGTTTGATGCTGGCGGGGAATGGCTTGACCGGCCACTGACCGATTACGACCTCAATAAGCTCATCCCGGTTTGGCGGGAGTTGCCCAACCTGGTCATCCAGTCGTTTTTCAGCGATGGACGTTTCTCCAATATAGGGGCTGCAACTGTAGAACCCTGGATCGAGCGGCTCGCTAAAATTGGGCCCGGACGATTACACCTCTACACCCTGGACAGGGTTCCGCCCGTCTCGTTAATGCGAAAGGCCAGTACAGAGACTCTTCAGAACCTCGCCAGCATGGTCAGACAAAGGGTGGGATGTGCGGTTGAAGTCTTCGAGTAGGAGCATCTCGGTTTTTATCGAAGGTTTCCGCTATCGGGATATAAGTCCGGTAACCGCATTCTGACACTCTTTTAGAATGCTCACTCACAAGGATCCGCAAGCCTGCTACTTTTTCACGGTTTCGTTCTGCGAAAAGAGTGACAAGTTTCGGCAACACAATTATTAGTTGAATGCCGAAATCAATCCCTGAGCCGATCCCTGACCCCAATCTGCCTCGCGAACCGGTTGACATCTGAGAAAATTGGAGAGTATGGTGTTTACCCTAAGGCAGAATACGACCCCATATCGGGGGTATACTCAATGTTAGACGCTAGTGGATGCTGTGTGCGATGGCCGATAATGAGTTATTGAGTCGCCTTGGCGACGCCGAGGATAACTTCGTCGAGCGAAAGCCCGCGAACCCGAATCGGGATGACATTCGAAAAACGGTCGTTGCCTTCGCAAATTCGGTACCCGAAGGAAGGACCGCCATTTTGTTCGTGGGTATCCGGAATGACGGGAGGTTCGACGCAGTCCCTAACACCGACAAGTTTCAGAAGACGGTCCGCGAGATATGTGAGCAGGACTGCTATCCGCCGATCAAGTTCTCCTCAGAAGTGCTGAAACCAGAAGGTGGCCCGGTTGTAGCGGTCGTGATTCCTGCGAGCAGCAACAAGCCACACTTCGCCGGCCCCGCTTATGTCCGCCGCGGCTCTGAGAGCGTAGCTGCCTCTGAGGAGGCTTTTGATGAACTTGTTCATTCCCGTAATAGCAAGAGCGCTGCAGTCCTTAAGTTGAGAGGGCAGGTGATCAGTGTCCTCTCCCTTCAGCATAAACTAGGTGTTGTAAAGCATATTCCCGACACAGGCTATCGAGAGGGTTCCGAATGCCGCGTTGAAGCGGCTGACGCTCAAACCGTGCGTCTGCGAATCCTTGGCTCCGACCGCTACGTGACCGAACCACTGGATCATGTGACGGTAAGCTACGACGAAGAACAGCACCGTCCGATGTTGGTAGTGACTGGATATTAATTAATCTCGGTAAACCCCCGGCTTTGCCGGGGTGACTCGCAAAGGTTTGACCGTGTAAGGCAGTCCAGATAAAAAGACCTCCCAGTTGAAGGGCCAATTCAAATCTGGGAGGTTTTTAAATGAAAGACTACCTTACCTTAAATCACACCAAGTGGGATTGCAAGTACCACGTGGTGTTTATTCCGAAGCGCCGCAAGAAGGTGCTTTACGGGGGGTTGAGGAAGGAAATTGGGAAGACGTTCCATGCGTTTGCGGCGCAGAAGGAGTGCCAAATCTTCGAAGGGCATCTTAAAGGGGATCATGTTCACATGTGCATCCAGATTCCCCCGAAATTTGCAGTCGCCAATGTAGTGGGATACCTGAAAGGGAAGAGTGCGATTGCCATAGCGCGGGATTTGATGGGGCGCAAGAAGAATTTCACTGGGGAGAATTTCTGGGCGAGAGGCTACTTTGTTACCACGGTGGGATTAGATGAGGAAGCGGTCAGGAAATACATTCGAGAACAAGAAGAAGAGGAAGAACGTCAGGAACGACTGAAATTCAATTAACAGCGTCAGCCCCCTTCAGGGGGCCCATGAATTCTGCCCCTTTGAGGGGCTAACAAAACTAAGCCCCCAGCTTTGCTGGGGGTCATTTAACTGAACTCCTCATGACCGGCGTTAGCCCTATAGGTCATGACGCAACTCAAAGAAAGGCAAAAGAATAGCTGAGAGACTCATAACATGCCTACGAGGAAACTACGGCATGGAAGAGAACCAAGCTAGCCAAGCGGTATCGAACGCTCGACTCGAATTCATCAATACTGATCTCGTCAAATTAGTTCACAATATTCATTCTGGAGATGAGATGTCCATAAATCCAGCATGGCAATGGCATATCACCAGAGAAGTTGCTAAAAGCCGGTAAAGCTTCCCATCACCGGGTCATTGACACGAAGAACAACACAAAGGAAGGACCCCCACGAACCATGTCGGATCTTTTGCGGGAATGCAAGAGTTGGGACTCATTCAGGTCTAGCCTCTCTCCATTGTCCGAGAAGCAGAAGGGCAATTACTTTGAGGCCCTGACGAAATTCCATCTTCAGTTGCATCCGACTTATGCGACGCAACTGAAGTCAGTCTGGCACCTTTCGGAAGTTCCTTTGAAGGTGAGAACTCACCTTAACCTTCCAAATTTAGATGAGGGCATCGACCTCATTGCAGAGACCAAGGAAGGTGAATTCTGGGCAATCCAATGCAAATATCGGGATGACAAGACTACATCCCTGACCCGCAGCGATCTCACCACATTCACAGACTTGGCTTTCAATATCTGCCGACACATCGCCTTCGGATTGATTTGTACGAATGCAGATCGTTTCAGTCACAAGTTGACTCTTTACGGCGATAGGATTGGATTTTGTGCTGGTGATGTCTGGAGGTCTTTGGACAGTGAGTTCTTCCAACGTCTGCATGACCTTCTGGCAGGTAAGGCGACTCCCCCCGATGCCCTGAAACCATTTCCTCACCAGAAGTTGGCCATCGAGAATGCCTTCAAGCACTTTGTTGAGGACGGGAACTCTCATGGAAAAATGATCATGCCCTGTGGGACTGGCAAGAGTCTAGCGGCTTACTGGATCGCCGAGCGGCTTGATGCCCGAGCCATACTTATTGCCGTACCAAGCCTTGCATTGATCCGCCAGACTTTTGAAGTCTGGTCCAGAGAGAGTGTCGCTAACGAGCGAAGCATCGATTGGATTGCAGTCTGTAGCGACCAGTCCGTTGGTGATATTGAGAGAGATGACATTTCCATCAGGACTCAGGACCTGGGCATCCGTGTTCATACGGACCCTGAAGAAGTGGCAAATTGGCTCAGGGGCCGCAAAGACCAGACAACTGTGGTCTTTTCTACTTATCAAAGTGGACGAGCGGTCGCCGAGGCGGCCAGAAGGGCAAAGGTAGTTTTCGACATTGCAGTGCTTGATGAAGCCCATAAGACGGTGGGAAGGAAGGGGAGCTTATTCAGCCATCTTCTTTACGAAGAAAATGTTTCGATCAGAAGACGCTTGTTCATGACAGCCACTGAACGACGTTATATCGGATCGAGTGATGAAATCGCCAGCATGGAGAATCCCGATCTTTATGGTCACACTTTTGAGGAGCTGAGTTTCAAGAAGGCTCTGGAGGCCGATCCCCCCATACTTTGCGACTACAAGATTCTGACTCGCCACATCACGAAGAGAGAGATCAGAGAGATGATCGACCAAAACCTATTGGTTCGACCTGATAAGGGGGAGTGGGATGAAGAAGTTGAGGCGGAGATGCTTGCGTCCCTTGTCGCGCTGCGGAAGGAGATGCAGAACCGTCCAATCAGACACGCCGTTTCGTTCCACAGAAGCATAGCTAGAGCAAAAGCTTTTAGGGCCAATCAGGACAAATTTACCAAGGCATTCCCAAGTTTTGGCGATTTAGCGAACTACCACGTTTTTGGCGGAATGCCTACCTTCGAACGTAGTCGTATTCTGGAGGCGTTTGAATCTGCGAAGCGAAGCCTAATAACCAACGCAAAGTGCCTTACCGAAGGGGTTGACGTTAAGGGAATTGATTGCATCCTCTTTGCAGATCCAAGAAGAAGCGCGGTTGACATCGTTCAGGCGGTAGGGCGAGCGTTGCGTCGCTCAGAAGGCAAGGAAATGAGTTACGTGATAGTGCCTGTGGTAATTGAGAGCAAGGATAATGATAGCGAAATCGTTCGAGACGAACCCTATGGCGCAATCCTGACGGTCTTACGGGCGTTGGCGGCCAACGATGGACGGATTATCGAGTATTTCCGAACCGTCTCTCAAGGTCGCCGATGGACTGACGGAAATGTTCCTTTTGAAATTGATATCCCTCAAGGCTTAACCATCGACGCTGAGAGTTTCATCAGCTCCATTGAATGCAAATGCTGGTCAAGGTTAGCCAAACTCTCGTGGAGGCCATTTGAGGAAGCACGCAGGTTCGTTCATGGCTTAGGAATGGAGAAAGTTGATGATTGGAGGAAGTATCACAAAGGAGAGTTAACTGATAAAGGTCTGCCACCTGAAGATATACCTTCGGATCCACATAGTGTCTACAATGGCATTGGTTGGATCAGCTATGGGGATTGGTTGGGCACGGGAACCGTGGCCACTGACCTTCGAAGGTACAGGGATTTCGAAGAGGCAAGGGCGTTTGTTCGTAGCCTCGGACTCAAGAACAATAAGGAGTGGATGCAATTCTGTAAAGGGGAATTACAGGAAAAGGGAACCTTGCCTGATGACATCCCAGTGGCCGTCCAACGAATCTACAGGAGAAAGGGCTGGATTAACTTGGGGGACTGGTTGGGCACGGGAACGGTGTCCAATTGGCTTCGCAAGTACATGGAATTCAGCGAAGCAACGGCGTTTGTTCGTAGCCTCGGCCTCAAAAGTCAAAAGGAGTGGAATGATTATTGTAGGGGCAGATTACCTGAGAAAGGGAGGCTTCCGGAAAACATCCCAGCAGCGCCTCGTCATTTCTACAAGAAGAAGGGCTGGACTAGTTGGGGGGACTGGTTGGGCACGAGTCAAATGCCGGGGTCTCCCAAGAAGACTTGGGAGAATGGGGTAAAGTCATCGAACGAATAGAACCCATTGACACTCAGAGGAAATCGCAACTCAGCCCCTCTGGAGCGTATCTGGACTCTGGTTGAAGTTGCCAAGCTGGTACCACTTGTTTAAATATTTGAATTCTCCGGCGGCTGGCGCAGACATGCGTCGTGAGCATGTCTGCGATTGATGAATCCGCCGAGAGCTGAGAGAATCTTGATTCCTGACGCCCCAAATCCCTTCTGTTCCAGCTTTGGGTAGATCGTTTCTTACTCTTTAAACTTCTGTGTTAGAGATGGTGTTAGGGTGGGTCCTATGACTTCAGTGTTTGGAGCCAGGCGAATGGCCCAGAGAAACTGGGTTGGATGCATGCCAACCCCGTTAAGAGGTGGCTGGTGAACAGGCCTGCTGCTTGGTGCTGGTTAAGCTGGAATTCCTATCTTTTCCGACACAACATAATCTTGTCAATGAACCAGCTTCCATGACAATGTAGTCACTCGCAGACATGCCCACGACGCATGTCAGCGCTACCCAGCGGTTCTGACCTAGTCGAACAGTTTCGGCTTCTCGGAAACCGCTGAGGCATAATCACTCATGTGGCGTAAGCTCACCATGTTTGACCGCTTGACATTCCGGAAGATTGAAGAGTATGGTCTTCATCTGAGGTAAAATACTACCCCATTTCGGGGCTTTGCTCAATGTTAGGCACACGGAGCGAGGTTATGTAGGTCAGCACATGAAGAAAGTCACGGCGTTCGTTGGAAGTGCCCGCAAGAAGAGCACATATAACGCTGCCCGCCAGTTCCTGGTCACCCTGCAGTCGCTTGGTGACGTCGAGTATGAGATCGTTGCACTGAGCGACCATCGGCTCGGGACTTGTAAAGGCTGCAAGGTGTGCTTCGAGAAGGGTGAGGAGTTTTGTCCCCAGAAGGACGACCGGGACGTGCTCATCGAGAAGATGACGGCGTCTGATGGAGTCGTCTTCGCATCTCCGAACTACTCATTCCAGGTCTCCGCCATCATGAAGATCTTCCTCGACAGACTCGGCTTCATCTTCCATCGGCCGCGCTTTTTCGGGAAGACCTTCACCAGCATCGTCGCCCAAGGCATTTACGGCGGCGACAAAATAGTGGAGTACCTTGATTTCGTCGGCAATGGCCTGGGCTTCAACACCGTGAAAGGTAGTTGCATCAAGGCTCTTGAGCCGATGACGGAGAAGGAAGAAAGGAAGATAGACAGCGCTCTTGCGGGGCAGAGCAGGCGGTTCTACGAAAGACTGGTGAAGCCGGCTAATCCAGTGCCAACGTTGTTCAAGCTCATGGCCTTCAGATGGGGCCGAACGAGCATTGGGCTGATGCTCGACGATAGCAGTCGTGACTACACGTACTACAGAGACAAGGGCTGGTTCGAATCTGACTACTACTATCCTACTCGCTTGGGTGCACTGAAGAAGGCAGCAGGCAGTTTCTTCGACTGGGGCGCAATTCGCACGACAAGAAACAGGGAGGGTTAGGCGGCGTGTCACTTCAGCCCAATAGCGACAGTTTCAGAATGTAAAGCTCGAACCTACTTTTGAAAAGCGCCGACCTATCCAGGGATGAGGTCCGCCTTTGTTAGACATCTTTGGGGATGCCACGAAGTACCTTTAGGCCGAGGTGAGTTGCCATCGCCGCGCGCGAGCCGTCAAATAATCCAAGTGCTCCCACCAGTCATGAAGTGTAGCGGGGTCGAAGTCTGCCCCGTTGGGCCAAACCAGTGTCTGCACTTCAGGGTCAATCTGTACCTGATTGAATAGGGATAAATCTTGGAGGGGCGCGTAGAGTTCTCCCGCAAGGACAGGTTGAAAATTGATGCTCTGTTCGGTGTTGTCATCGAACCGCACCAGCAAGATATATGGAGCCACAATCTCGAAAGACTTAACTCGATAAATTGGATGACTCATAAAATAATCCCTATTCCAGTGGTTTGATTGGCAGAGGTCTTTTTCCTTGCTGTAACAATTGCCAGTCCACCAGTAACTCCGGTTGGTGTAACTCTGCGCCACCCAGCGGGTATCGAGGGGCCGATCAGGAATGACCGGAAGTGTCCATGCTTTCCTGAACTCGTTTGCGAAATTCCAGGGGCGCGGCGACGTCGCGGAAGGATTCTCTGGTCCCGCCCATCCCCGTGACCACAATGGATCCGTAATTGAAGATGCGACCCATGAGACTCTGGTCGACTTGAACTCCTTCCACTTTGTTCAACAGTATCTCGACTGAATGCCTTCGAATCAGGCCCACTTTAATGAGGATCCGCCTGTTGGTGACACCGAACTCCGTGCCGAGATACTCAATTAGAGGAGGAATCAAGAGAAGGGCAGCGAGTATTGCCAAGGCAATGCCGCAGTACATTAGAAGCCTTAATTCCTGGTGCATGAGATAAAGAATCAGGAATACGATGCCAGAGGTCAAAAGCAAAGCAGCGGGGAAAAAAATCTTCCAGTGCTTCCCTGATACGTAAAGGACTTGTTCACCCGGTAAGAGATGCTTCTCGATGAAACTCGCGGAGTAAGCCTCCTTCTGGGAATTGAGGATCCAGAAGCAGATTACACTCTTTAGACAGTCCGTTCAATTGATGTTGAAGGAAGCAGGCAATTAATAGTGGCGGACAGGATGGGCGTTGGTGACGCCATGTCCCGGAGGGATAACAGAAGTTAGCCAGCTTCTGTCGCAAAACTCGGCAAAAAGGCTCCCCTCCTTGGATAAGGAGGGGCAGCCGCAGCCACAGGCCGCGGTGGGGTGGTTCGAATAATCCTGGATAGGCCAAGCCAGTATCGGTATTGCGGCAACTCGCACCACCCCTG
>JBGOTQ010000089.1:0-21878 GCA_041476565.1 Terriglobia bacterium
ATGGCGGCTTCCAGATGAACGTTCAGGAACTATCAACGGCTGTCCAATATAACCTGCCGGTGAAGGTTTTCATTATCAACAACTCCAACCTGGGGATGGTTCGTCAGTGGCAGGAGGTTTTTTACAACAAACGGTATTCGGCCATTGACCTGTCCATCTGCCCCGATTACGTTCGATTGGCAGAGGCTTACGGAGTCAAAGGGCTTAGGGCGAAAGAACCGTCAGAAATGCTGGATGTCTTGAATGAAGCCCTGAGCTATGATGGCCCCGTCGTCGCCGACATGGTGGTGGCCTATGACGAAAACGTCTTCCCAATGGTCGGCCCGGGTTGCGCCAACAAGAACATGATTCTTGGGTTCGAGAAGAAGGAAGAAATTCCCGCGCTGAGTGCCAGTGCAGCGATTAACAGCTAAAGCTTGAGGCTAGGGACTAGAGGCTTGCGGCTGAGATTGTGGAGTGGTCTTCCCGTGCTTTTTCCCTAGCCCCTAGCCTCTACTCCCGAGTCCCTCTTTTTATGGAGCATTTATGAAAACGACCGTTTCATTATTGGTTGAAAACAAATTCGGAGTTCTCTGCCGGATCGCCGGTTTGCTGAGCGGCAGGGGGTTCAATATCGACAGCCTGAATGTCACCCCCACGATTGACCCGACCATGTCGCGCATGACCATTGTGGTGGATGCCAATGCCAACGCCATGGAACAGGTCACAAAACAGTTGAATAAATTGATTGACGTGATTAAAGTGACCACCGTCAATAACGGGGACTTTGTGGACCGGGAGATGGCGTTGGTCAAGATCAAATCCACGCCGCAGGATCGTCCTCAGATGCTGCGGGAAGCGGAGATATTCCGGGCTAAGGTCGTCGATGCAACTCCCGATACGTGCATTCTCGAGGCGACGGGGGATGAAGGAAAAATCAATGCCTTCATCGAGTTTTTCAAGCACTACGGGGTTTTGGAAGTGGCGCTGACCGGCCGCATCGCCATGTTGCGAGGCGGGAGGTCTTCAAGGAAACCCAAAGGCGCCGAGGGTGAGATTGAAAAAGGCAGTCTAGTCAAATCCACACAATGAGGAAGGCGGAATGGCACGCGTTTATCACGAAGAAGATGCAGATCTGGTTCATCTCAAGGGCAAGAAGATCGCCGTTATTGGCTATGGCAGCCAGGGACATGCCCACGCGCTTAATCTGCGGGATAGCGGAATGGATGTTGTAGTGGGTCTTTACAAAGGAAGCAAGTCCTGGGAGAAGGCCAGCAAGGAAGGTTTGGCGGTGTCGCCTGTGGAGGAAGCAGCAGCCCAGGCCCAGGTGATCATGATTCTTGTGCCGGATCAGACTCAACGGTCTTTGTATGAGGCCTCGATCAAGGGGCACTTGAGGCCAGGCAAGACCTTGATGTTCGGGCATGGCTTTAACATTCATTTCAGCCAGATTGTCCCACCTTCCGATGTCGATGTCTCCATGGTCGCACCTAAGGGTCCGGGGCATATGGTGCGCCAGGTGTTTGTTGAAGGGACCGGAGTTCCTGCCCTTATCGCGATCCATCAGGATACGTCCGGACACGCCAAAGACCTGGCACTTGCCTACGCTAAAGGAATTGGGGCCGCCCGGGCTGGCGTGATTGAAACCACGTTTAAAGAGGAAACCGAGACCGATTTGTTTGGGGAGCAGGCGGTTCTTTGTGGAGGGGCCTCAGCTCTGATCAAGGCAGGTTTTGAGACTCTAGTCGACGCCGGTTACCAGCCGGAGGTTGCCTATTTTGAGTGCTGTCATGAATTGAAGCTGATCGTGGACCTGATCTATCAGGGCGGGCTGGCCTGGATGCGCCATTCCGTCAGCGACACAGCCGAATACGGAGACTATACACGGGGACCAAGGATCGTGAATGCCTCGGTACGGGCAGCAATGCAGGAAATCCTGGAAAACGTTCGCAACGGCACCTTTGCCAGGGAGTTCATCCTGGAAAACATGTCGGGACGCCCCTCTATGAATGCCTATCGGCGCCAGGAAGCGGCTCATCCCATTGAAGAAGTCGGGCAGAGACTTCGGCAATTGATGAGCTGGATGAAAAAGAAATGAGGCCGCGAATGGAAGATCGGGGATGGATGTTCAACGACCGCGTTTGGTTTTCGATCCTCGATTCTCCATCCAAGACCTTAGACCTCACACAATATTGAAGATTGCCAGACAGACTCCTCTCATGAAAAGAATTTTAATTTACGACACGACATTGCGCGATGGCTCGCAGGGAGAGAATATCTCCTTTTCTGCGGACGACAAGCTTCATATCGTCAGGAAGCTTGATGAACTGGGCGTGGATTACGTTGAAGGCGGCTGGCCCGGATCGAACATTAAAGACATCGCCTTCTTCCGGAAGGCGCAGGAACTTCCGCTGAAGCACACAAAAGTGGCGGCCTTTGGGAGTACGTGTCATCCCAAGAACAGAGTTGAAAGCGACCACAACCTTCAAGCCCTGATCGATGCGAATACTCCGGTAGTTACAATTTTCGGGAAGACCTGGGACCTCCATGTGAAAGTGGCACTGGGCATCTCCCTCCAGGAAAACCTGAACCTGATCCGAGAGTCTGTGGCCTTCTTGAGGTCGAAGGGAAAGGAAGTCGTATATGACGCCGAACATTTCTTTGATGGGTTCAAGGCTGATCCGGAATATGCTCTGGCAACTTTGAAAGTCGCCGAGGAAGCCGGTGCCGGGACGATTGTGCTTTGCGATACCAACGGGGGCACGCTGACTGAGGACTTGCGCATTCGTTTCCTGGCGGCAGCCGGGCAGGTCAAGGCTCCCTTGGGAATCCATACCCACAATGATTGTGAGATGGCCGTAGCCAACTCAATCATTGCCATCCAACACGGCGCCACCCACGTCCAGGGGACGATTAATGGCTATGGCGAACGTTGCGGCAACGCGAATTTGTGCTCCATCATTCCGAATATCGAACTTAAGCTGGGGATGCAATCCATCGGCCGGGACAAGTTGAAGCATCTCACCGAAGTCTCCCACTACGTCAGTGAAATGGCCAACCTCCATCATCGGGAAGACCTGCCCTTTGTCGGGAAGAGTGCCTTTGCCCACAAAGGGGGCATCCATGTCAGCGCCGTCATGAAGGAACCATCCGCTTATGAACATATTGACCCGACGGTCGTGGGAAACGAGCGCAGGGTCCTGGTTTCAGAACTCTCCGGGAAAAGTAACGTGCTCTACAAGGCGGACGAGCTGGGACTCGAGATCGACAAATCCTCTCCCGACGCAAAATTGGTGGTCAATAAGCTGAAGGAGATGGAACATTATGGATATCAGTTTGAAGGGGCTGAAGCCTCCTTTGAAATGCTCTTCAATAAGCTGGTCCATCATTACAAAGATTTCTTCGAGCTGGATGGCTTCCGCTTGATCACAGAAAAAAAAGGAACCAACGAGACCATGTCCGAAGCCGTCATCAAGCTGAGAGTAGACGGCAGGGAAGAGCATACTGCGGCTGAAGGTGTCGGGCCGGTTAGTGCATTGGATCGCGCCTTAAGGAAATCGTTGACCACTTTTTTCCCGTGTATCAAAGACATCCGGCTTACTGACTATAAGGTTCGTGTGCTCAACGCCAAGGGGGGAACAGACGCCAAGGTTCGGGTGCTCATTGAAACCAGCGATGGCCACGAAACCTGGGGGACGGTGGGTGTGTCCGAGAACCTGATTGAAGCCAGTTGGCTGGCACTGGTGGACAGCATCACCTACAAACTGAAAAAAGAGTATGGCTATAAGGATCGCGAAAGTGAAGTCAAAATCGCGAAGTAGCAGGGCCACAGCGGCAACAGGAGATTCAACTGTGCCATCGTCGATTTTTCGAGCTCAGGTTTTTTGGCCTATTGAGAGTTGCAAGCTAGAGTTCATCCAACGCCTAAAAATGGACAAGACCGCTGAATACTGTTCGCTCCTGCCTACCGGCAGAAGTAATAGATTGGTTACAAGTGGAGGGCCGAGCTCTGCGAGGCCGGATATTGCTACCACAGCGGCTTCGCGGAGCTCAGCCCTCCAGAATTCCCCGATTAACTGGCCCAGTATCGGCAGAATTGCTTGTCTCTGGGCCTCCAGGCCTTCGCGGCAATCATGACCCTGCCAAAATTCCAGGAACCTGTTGAGATCGAAGGACACCTGATCGATTCGGGGATCCTGAAGTACGCCTTCGATAAGATTGTTGCCCACGAAGGGCAGTTCGAAGTCCTCGACTTCCGGATCGGTCGGAACAACCAGGAAACCTCGAAAGTGCGCATGATGGTCAAGGCGTCTTCTCAAGAGCAGTTGCAGGAGATCCTGGCCGCACTGGAGGATTTCGGTGCCATCGTTGACTGGGAGGACTGTCACTTCTTCCAGGCTCCCCGGGATTGTATCCTTCCCGATGACTTTTACTCCACCACCAACTTCGACACCTTTGTTAAGATCGAGGGCAAGTGGTTCCCGGTTCAAAATCAAAAGATGGATTCCGTGATTGTCTGGAACAACGGGCACGCCTTCACCAAGAAGATCAGTGAAGTCAAAAAGGGAGACCGGATTGCCACCGGGAGAAAAGGAATTCGGGTCAAGCCTCTGGAACGAAGTCGTGAGTATTCAGTCTTCGACTTCATGTCCAACGACCTGACCGCTGAAGTGAACAAAGGCCTCTTGATTGCCGAAATCGCCAAAGCGATCGTCCAGGTTAAAAAGGCTGGAAGCAAGATCGCCTTGGTGCTGGGACCTGCGGTCATCCATTCGGGAGCCGACCAGTACCTGAAGGAAATTCTCCTGATGGGTTATGTGGATTTGGTTTTGACCGGCAACGCGTTTGCAGTGCATGACATCGAAAAGGCCCTATTGAACACGTCCCTGGGAGTGAATCAAAGCACTGGGAAAGCCGTGGAAGGCGGTCACCGCAATCATCTGTGGGCAATTAACGAAATTAACAAAGCCGGAGGGATCCGCGGGGCCTGCGAATCCGGCGTCTTAAAGTCGGGCATCATGTATGAATGCGAGCGTCGGAAAATCAAGTATGTGCTGGCAGGCTCCATCCGCGACGACGGCCCCCTGGTGGACGTCATTACGGACTGCGTTCAGGCTCAAAAGGCGTATATTGAGGCGCTCGAGGACGTTGCTGTGGTTGTCATGCTGGCTTCGACGCTTCACAGTATTGCCGTTGGGAATCTCCTGAAAAGCAGTGTGAAGACTGTTTGTGTGGATATCGACGAGGCTACACCGATGAAACTCAACAACCGGGGCAGTAAGCAGGCAGTTGGAATTGTTACGGATGTCTCGTTCTTCTTAAATATTCTGGTTCATGAATTGAGAAAATTGCATCCGTGAAGGAGCAGCGCATGGATAACCGAATCTACATTTTCGATACGACCCTTCGGGATGGCGAACAGTCTCCCGGAGCGAGCATGAATCTGGATGAAAAGCTCAAAATGGCCCGGCAACTGGAAGCCTTGCGAGTGGATGTGATGGAGGCCGGATTCCCCATCGCCTCGGATGGAGATTTTGAAGCCGTGCGAGAAGTTGCCAGGGAGATTAAGACGGTGACGATTGCCGGCCTGGCGCGAGCTACGGAGTTAGACATTCGTCGGGCCTGGGAAGCCTTACAGTATGCCAGCCACCCGCGGATCCATACTTTTATCGCAACCTCTGACATTCATCTCAAATACAAGCTGAAACGCACCCGGGAAGAGGTCCTGGAGCAGGCCGCCAAGGCGGTTCGTTTGGCGAGGTCTCTCTGCGACGACGTTGAATTCTCGGCAGAGGATGCTGGCCGCAGCGACCTGGACTATCTGTGTCAGGTTGTGGAAGCCGCGATCAATGAAGGAGCGACCACGATTAACATTCCCGACACCGTGGGTTATTGCATTCCTGAAGAATTCGGGAACATCTTCAAGGTCCTGGGCGAACGGGTTCCAAACATCGCCAGAGCCCGGCTCAGCTCGCACTGTCACAATGATTTGGGTCTGGCAGTCGCCAATTCTCTGGCAGCCGTTACTAACGGGGCCCGCCAGGTGGAATGTACCATTAATGGAATCGGCGAACGGGCAGGGAATGCCTCCCTGGAAGAGACCGTCATGGCTTTGCGGGTCCGTCGCGAGAAACTGGGATTCACTACCAACATAAACGCTGAAGAGATCTACCGGTCAAGTCATCTCCTCTCCAACTTGACAGGGTTAATGGTCCAGGCCAATAAGGCTGTCGTTGGGAAGAATGCCTTTGCGCATGAAGCAGGCATCCATCAGGATGGAGTCCTCAAACAGGCTTTGACCTATGAAATCATGACTCCTCAGTCAGTGGGTATTCCGACCAATCACATCGTCTTGGGCAAGCACTCCGGGCGCCATGCGTTGTCAAAACGATATGAGGACTTGGGATTCAGCCTGACCAAGGAGGAATTAGACCGGGCCTACATGCTGTTTACCAAGCTTGCCGACAAGAAAAAAAGTATCTACGATGAAGACCTGCTGGTCATCGTTCATGACGGTATGAAAACCATACCGGAGCACTACCATTTGCTCTATGTCCATGCGATTGGCGGGAATCAGGCTATCGGCTCGGCAACGGTCAAGCTGACCCGGGACGATGATGTGTTGACCGAGGCCGCCACCGGGTCCGGGCCCGTCGATGCGATTTACCGAGCCATCGACCGGATTACCGGCATGCCTGGAAAACTGATCGATTATGCGGTGCAGGCCGTCGGGGAAGGAAAGGATGCCGTGGCGGAGGTCTTTGTTCATGTGGAATTCGACGGGAAAACATTCAGTGCGAAGGCTGCCAGCTTGGACACTATTGACGCCACGGCACGTGCCTATCTGAACGCAGTGAACAAGGCCATCTATGCCCGGGAGAGTGTCGAACTGCGCCACCGTTCATCTCCAAGTCCGACATCGGTGACTAATGCCTGAGCTGTACTTGGATGCCCTCTTGCCAGGCTGAGCCATACGCGCATTTTGCAGATAAATCCCCGGCCACGGCGGCTGAGCTTTCGTTCGGATCGAGCCCTTACTGCCTATTGACTCTTTGACCTGCAATTTTCATAAGAGTGCCGCATGACCTTTTCCAAGTTTACGACAGCAGATGAAAATTGCTGGAGGGCCCCGCTTTGTCGGGGCCGCGGTCGCGACGGAGCGCGACCCTCCACCAAGAATCGTATTTTCATGAAAGTGACCCATGACTTATTCAGGTCAACTCGGTCGATGAAAATGAGAGGGGTAGCCACGGTGAGCGTATTTGCGACAGCAGTCGCCGCGAACCGTGGGCTTCTTCCTAATTACCAAAAGCCCACGCCTCCCGGAAAAAAGCGGTCGGCGTGGCTACCAAAACTCGATTTTCATAGAAGCTGCAAGGAAAATCTATTTTCAAGAGGAGGCGGAGGTTCATGTCGAAGTCTTACCAGATCGCAGTAATCCCAGGAGATGGAACCGGACCCGAAGTAGTCGCTGAAGGAGTGAAAGTTCTCCAGGCAACGGCCCGGAGGTTTGGGTTTAGTCTGGAATTCCACTACTTTGACTTCGGGGGAGAGCGCTACAAGCGAACGGGGGAGACGCTTCCTGGGGGAGCCATCGAGGAATTAAAACGATTCCATGCCATTTACTTGGGAGCGATTGGACACCCGGATGTGAAACCGGGGATACTGGAGAAAGGAATTCTTCTGAATCTCCGCTTTGCCCTGGACCAGTATATTAATTTGCGCCCTGTGAAACTGTATCAAGGAGTGGAGACTCCACTGAGAGACAAGGGCCCCGAAGAGATCGACTTCGTGGTTGTCCGCGAGAACAGTGAAGGACTGTATACAGGTGCCGGAGGGACTCTCAAGAAAGGAACAGCCGACGAGGTGGCGGTTCAGGAGTCGATTAATACTCGAAAAGGAGTGGAGCGTTGTCTGCGATTTGCCTTCGAGTATTGCCGTAAAAGAGGGAAAGGAAAGAAGCTGACGTTGTGTGGTAAGACCAACGTTCTGACCTATGCATTCGACCTGTGGGAGAGGGCCTTTTACGAAGTAGCCAATGAGTATCCCGACATCAAGACTGACTATGCCCACGTCGATGCCACCTGCATGTGGATGGTTAAGAACCCGGAATGGTTCGATGTCATCGTGACCGACAACATGTTTGGCGACATTATCACAGACCTGGGGGCCATGATTCAGGGCGGGATGGGGATTGCCGCTGGCGGAAACATCAATCCGCAAAGCGTCTCTATGTTTGAGCCGATCGGCGGGTCTGCCCCCAAGTATACCGGTCAAAATGTGATCAATCCACTGGCCGCTATCATGGCCGGGCAAATGATGCTGGAGATTCTCGGAGAGGATGCCGCCGCGCTCGCAATCGAAAAATCCGTACAAAAAGTGGTTGCCGAAAAACTAAAGAGTATGTCAGCCGGGAAAATGGGCTACGGCACTCGGGAAGTGGGCGACCTGGTGGCCAGTCTCGTCTAGCAGTGGGACTCCTGATTGACAACGCGATTACTACGAGTGGTGGACACAGGGTGCAGTTTGCCAAGTGCCCCGACAGATCGCAGAAAACGCGATGTCTGCGCCACCCAGTAAGAGGTGGTAGCACGAAGGGCGGAAACAGACTCTACAGCGAGGAACAGTCCATGAAGACCCTCATTCGAATTCATCCAGAGGTTTTTTCAGTATTAGTATGTTCTCTCATTGCGGGGATGATTCTGGCCGAACCTCGTGCCGCATCAACTGCTGCAGACACACCCGCACCGCTGCAGCTCGACGGCGCCTGGACTCTCCAATCCTCGCGCAAAGTCACAGAAGGTGGCGAAGTTATATCTTCGAAAACCTTCCAACCTAAGGGCTGGTATCAGACAACGGTCCCTTCGACGGTCGTGGCCGCACAAGTCGCGGCAGGTGAGTTGCCGGATCCTTTCTTCGGGATGAACCTGCGAAAATTCCCGGGAATGACCTATCCGATAGGTGCTGTCTTCAACCATTTGCCGATGGACAAAGACAGCCCGTATGCCTGTTCGTGGTGGTACCGAACCAAGTTCGAGGCGCCTCGGGGATACGAGGGCAGGAATATCTGGATGCATTTCCAGGGGATCAACTATCGTGCCAACGTCTGGTTGAACGGGGGCAAAATCGCCGATTCCAGGGACATTGCGGGTGCGTATCGAACCTTCGAACTCAACGTTACTCAGATGGTGGTTCCAGGACGGGACAATGTCCTGGCCCTCGAAGTCTTTGCCCCCACGCCAAATGACCTTGCCGTCAATTGGGTGGATTGGAACCCCACACCTCCGGATAAGAACATGGGACTGTGGAGAGGCGTTTATCTCAACACCAGCGGGCCGGTGAGCATCCGTTATCCGCAGGTGGTCACACGTTTTCCTGACGCCTCTTTACAGCAGGCGGATCTGACAGTAATGGCTCAGTTGCATAACGCGACGGACAAACCAGTCACAGGTGTGCTGGAAGCCCTGGTCGACAGCATGCACCTCAAACAGAATCTGACCTTGCAGCCCAACGAGACCCACTCTATAAATTTTGATCCCCAACAGTTTCCTGAATTGAGGGTCAAGCAGCCAAAGGTGTGGTGGCCTCGAGAAATAGGAACGCCGAATCTCCACGATCTTACCGTTCGATTCTCCTTGGATGGCAAGCTGTCGGACGCACAACAAGTGCGCTTCGGCATCCGCGAAGTAACTTCTGAACTAACCCAAAGAGGGTATCGCCTGTTCCGTATTAACGGCAGGAAAATCCTGATACGCGGCGCCGCGTGGGCTCACGATATGCTGCTGCGTCTTCCTTCCTCGGAGAGACTCGAAGCCCATTTCCGGTACATCCAGGACATGAACCTCAACACCATCCGGCTGGAAGCGCAGTTAGGGAACGATGACTTCTTTGATCAGGCTGACGAGAAAGGAATTCTCATCATGGCCGGTTGGTGCTGCTGCGACGTCTGGGAGCGGTGGAAGAGGTGGAAGCCTGATACTCTGGAGGTTGCTCGGGAGTCATTACGAAGTCAGGCACTCAGGTTGCGCCAACATCCAAGCATGCTGGTTTGGCTCAACGGCAGCGATGGCCCGCCGCCCGCCGATGTGGAGCGAGCCTATTTGCAGGTCCTCAAAGAGACGGAGTGGCCGAACCCAGTTGTTTCTTCGGCTGCGAATGAGCCCACAACCGTGACCGGTCCGTCCGGCGTAAAGATGCCCGGGCCTTATGATTACGAACCGCCTTCTTATTGGCTTGTCGACAATAAGAAGTATGGTGGCGCTTATGGCTACAATACAGAAACCAGTCCTGGCCCTGCCATCCCGCCTATGCAGAGCCTGCGGAAAATGCTCCCCAAGGACCATCTATGGCCGATCGATGAGGTCTGGAACTATCACAATGCTGGAGAGCGCTTCAAGAACTTGAACCGTTACAATCAGGCGATGGACGCCACCTACGGCCCGGCCTCGGGATTGGAGGATTACCTCAGGAAGTCTCAAGCTATGGCGTACGACGGCCAGCGAGCCATGTTCGAGGCGTATGGGCGGAACAAGTATATTTCCACGGGCGTTATCCAGTGGATGTTGAACAATGCCTGGCCCTCGCTCTATTGGCACTTGTACGACTATTACCTCTATCCGGCAGGCGGCTACTTCGGCACGAAGAAGGCTTGCGAGCCATTACACGTTCAGTATTCTTACGATGACCGCAGCGTAGTAGTCGTCAACAGCCGACAGGAACCATTCTCCGGGTTGGCGCTTACAGCGCATGTGACCGACTTCAATCTCAAGGAGATGTTCTCAAAGGAAGTGAAGGCGGACGTCGAACCCGACAGCTCCAAGCAAATGCTGACCCTTCCACCCTTCCCTCCTGAACCTGCTGCGGCTGTGTACTTCCTGAAGCTCTCGCTCCGCAATAAGTCCGGAAGAGAGGTCAGTTCCAATTTCTACTGGCTCCCAGCCAAGCTTTCTACGCTCGGTTGGGATAAGACTCCGGATACTGCCTTTACCCCCATTGTCGCATTCGAAAACCTTACGGAGCTCAATCGTCTGCCGCAAGTTCGGATGCAGGCAAAAGCGAAGGTGGAGAAGAACGCGAATTCTGACCGGGTTCACGTCACGCTTCACAATCCCAGCTCGAATCTTGCGTTCCAGGTCCATCTCGGCATACGTCAGGACGATTCGGAAGAAGAAATACTTCCCGTGTTATGGGAAGACAACTATCTGGCGTTGATACCTGGTGAGTCAAAAGAGATTACAGCGCGGTACCTCAAGCAGGGGGCCCTCGGAGAGCGAGCCACATTGAGAGTGGATGGTTGGAACATAGAGCCCGTAACGGTCTCGCTTTCTGCGGATTCGGTGGACAAGAAATAGGTGACTCGTCGATCCCAACGAGCAAGGTGGGCTAGGATAGCAATGTGAAGGGTGAAGGAATCTAGCGGGCATTCCTGCTAGCCACGTTGACGCAGTGGGAGTTTGGTGCATCAGGAACCCGCTAATGTGGACACCATTGAATGGGAAGTGGCCTATGTTCATCATGCGACCGATCGGAAAGGTGCGAAGCCCTTACACAGACACCGCCCAGATCCCCAAGGGCCTTGACGCGCGACATGACGTCGATGGTGTTCTGGAAATCCTGCCGGAGTTCGAGTCAGGACTCACTGACATTGAAGGCTTTTCGCATCTGTTTGTAATCTGGGTCTTCAATCAAGTCGAAGGCTTCGACCTGCTTGCAAACCCACCGACTGACAACCGTCCCCACGGAGTGTTTGCGACCCGCTCACCGCGACGGCCGAACCCGGTCGGCCTTACCGTAGTGCAGTTACTGCGACGCGACGGGCCGAGCTTACACGTCGGTGGCGTCGACATGCTGGACGGCACGCCGATCCTCGACATAAAGCCCTATCTCTCCAGCATCCCGGCTGAAAAACTGAAGCGCGGGTGGCTCGCAGAAGCGGAGGCGCGTAAACTGAGGTCGGAGGATGACGAAGGGGAAGCTATTGGCAATTGACTGGAGTCCTTTTGCAGCGGCCAATCGCATTGCCCGGGTGATTCTCATAGGGGCTTTTGCAGCCTGCACTGTCGCCTGGTCGGCAACACAAAGGGGGCCGGTCGAAGCCGTCGGAGTTTCCCGGAGTGATCGTACGGTTCTGCCTGTCAGTCAGATCGTCACCCCGGTGGGTCGGCAGCTGGAACTCCCGGGATTGCGCCCGCAAGCGCTGTCCATAAGTCCCGACGGACGACTCCTAATAACCTCGGGTCTGACCAACGAACTAGTGGTCATTGACCCCGCTACTGGGGCCATCCGTCAACGAGTTCGGTTGCCCTCCGACCAGGCCTCCACTCCGCCGCCGCCCTCGCAAAACATCCTGGAACCCGCCAAGGAGGGCCAGTTGAGTTACACCGGCCTCATCTTCTCCCACGGCGGTGAGCGGATCTACTTGAGCAATGTGAACGGCAGCGTGGAAGTCTTCAGTGTGGCTTCCGACGGCACTGTCAGTGCCCTTTCCTCCTTTTCCCTGCCTCCAGCTGCCACCCCGCGCCGTCAGGAGGAAATTCCCGCTGGTCTGGCTCTTTCCTCCGACGACAAGAAGCTCTACGTCGCACTCAATCTCTCGAACCGCCTTGGCGAGTTTGATGCTTCCAGCGGCAGAATGCTACGACTCTTTGACGTCGGTGTTGCGCCCTATGACGTCATCCTGGTTGGTTCGAAGGCCTATGTCAGCAATTGGGGTGGAAGTCGGCCGAAGCCCGGCGACACGGTAGGCCCGGCGGGTCGCGGCACCGAAGTGAGAATAGATCCGGTGACCGGAGTCGCGCGAGAAGGGTCAGTGACCGTCATCGATCTGAGCACGGGAGCCACGCGGGCCGAAGTCGTTGTCCAATTGCATGCTTCAGCCCTCGCCATGTCCCCCGACCGCCGTTTCGTTGTCTGCGCGAATGCAGCCAGTGACAACTTGAGCGTCATTGAAACGCGCATGGACAAGGTCGTGGAGACGATCTGGGTCAAGCAAAACCCCGCTGATCTCTTCGGTGCCTCGCCGAACGCCCTGGCATTCGACCGCAAAGGCCGGTTCCTCTACGTTGCCAACGGTACCCAGAACGCCATTGCAGTCGTTCAGTTTGACCCCGGCAGTCGCAAGTCCCAGTTGCTGGGCCTGATCCCTGTCGGCTGGTTTCCTGGCGCCGTCGCGTACCATCCGAAGTTGAAACAACTCTGTGTCGCCAACATCAAGGGTATCAGATCCCAAAAGGGAAGAGACCCGGACAGTGGTGGTGAGGGCTACAATTCTCACCAATATTGCGGCTCGCTGTCTCTGGTGCCAGTTCCGAAGGAGTCGGAGTTGCCACGTCTCTCGGCCACCGTCTACGAGAACTACCGCCGCGAGCAAATTTCATTGGCCACGCTCCTGGCGCGCGCCGGTCAAGCTCCGAAACCGGTCCCCGCACGAATCGGTGAACCGAGTGTCTTCAAGCATGTCGTCTATGTGATCAAAGAAAACCGTACCTACGACCAGATCCTCGGCGCTATCGGCAAAGGGAACGGCGATCCCGCACTGTGCATTTTCGGCGAACATGTCACGCCCAACCAGCACAAGATGGTTCGGGAGTTTGTTCTTCTTGACAACACTTACTGTAGCGGCATCCTGAGCGCTGACGGCCATCAGTGGTCGACCACGGCCATTGGTACCGACTACTTGGAGAAGTCCTTTGCCGGCTGGCCGCGGAGTTATCCTGACGGCATGGGCGACGATGAAGTTGACGCTCTCGCTTACGCCCCCAGTGGTTTCATCTGGGACAACGTGCTGCGGCACGGCAAGACGCTTCGCAATTACGGCGAGTTCGCCCTACCGGAGGTGCATTGGGTCGATTCGCGACGCAAAGGGGATCCGGATTGGACGGCATGCTGGAAAGAGTTCTCGGACCCCCAGGGGGAGATCATCTTCGCCTGTAAACCGGGGGTGGAATCCCTTCGGCCTTACCTGGCAATGAATACCGTTGGCTGGAGTCTGGAAGTGCCGGATCTTTTTCGGGCTCGCTTTTTTATCAACGAACTCCGTGAATTCGAGAAGAAGGGAGCCTTTCCCAACCTCGTCATCATTTGTCTGCCCAACGATCATACCCACGGGAGCTACGGAGGCTCTCCGACCCCCGCTGCCTATATGGCCGACAATGACCTCGCGTTCGGCCGGATCGTCGAGGCTATCAGCCACAGCCGCTTCTGGCCCGAAACGGTCATTTTCGGCATCGAAGACGATCCTCAAGACGGTTGGGACCACGTGAGCGGCTACCGCACGACGGCTTACTGCGTCAGTCCGTACACAAAGCGTGGGGAAGTCGTCAGCACCCAATACAACACCATTAGCATCCTCCGAACGATCGAGCAGATACTGGGCTTGCCCCCCATGAACCAGTTCGATGCGGCTGCCACGCCGATGTTTGACTGTTTTACCGGGCAAGCCGACTTTACCCCATTTGAGTCTGTGCTGAATAATGTTCCGCTCGACGAAATGAATCCGCCGCCCGAAGACATTTCTGACCCTCTTCTACGCAAACTTGCCCAACTGTCGGCAAAACTCAATTTCAAGAGAGCTGATGCCTGCCCGGAAGACCTGTTGAATCGCATTCTCTGGCACGCAATGAAAGGGAGTGCTGCGCCGTATCCAGAGTGGGCTGTGACGGTGGCGAGGGATAATGACGACTGAGCAGGGGGAGCAATCAAAAGTGACGGGGCGGGCCGCAGATCCCGATGCTCGGGATCTGCGGCACAACCAAATCAGAATTCGTATCGCAATGCGAATTGCATGATCCGCGGTTGAGTCAGTAGCCCGGTGTACTTTCCGAAGGCCGTCACTTCGTCGAGGAAAGGGGTATTGGATTGGACGTCAAAGCGCACTGAATTCGTAATGTTGAAAGTCTCCCAGCGGAATTGCAGGCTGTGTTTCTCGCTCCAGGGCATTTTCCAGCGCTTGCTCAATCCCATGTCAATACCGAAGAAGCCATCACCCCGGAAGACATTACGGGAGCCGGATTCACCCGGATAGGGTCGGCGGAAGGCGTTAAAGGCTGCCTGCGGGTCCGGGAACATATTGACGCCATCGGTCGTTTTAGTGGTTCCACTCACGACCGGCCCGATCAGAACGCCGTTGCCACCCAAGTTCCAGTTTGTTGCCCAGGCTGCTCCATTGCTGACACTCATAGGAAAACCGCTGGTCCATCGATATAGGCCGGAAAGCTGCCAGCCACCAATCAGGGCCTCCAGGAAACCATGACTGTTGTGCCCCAACCAGCGGCCGCTTCCAAACGGAAGTTCCGCAACCCAGTTGGCATTGAGCTGATGCGTCAAGTCGAAATCCGATACCGCTCGAAATTGCTTAGGCGCCCAGGAATTAATCACCTCTCCGCCCAAGCCCACCCACTCATCGATGCGTTCGGCATCAGAGGACAGGTCCATGGATTTTGAGTAGGTATAGTTAAGGTCGAACTGGACACCTTGAGCCATTCGTTTCCTGAAGGAGACCTGCATGGCATGATAAGCTGCGGTTCCTATGGACCGCCAGGCATACAGGGAAGAATATTGGGGGTTAAAAAAGGAATTGGGACCCCCGGCAGGAAAATAGGAGACACCCGATAGGTTTGCATCGGATATTCCACCCAAATCAAGAGTGGCGAGGGCCGAAGTCTCATTAAAGGTAAAGCCACTGAACAGGTCGTAAGCGGCGACGAGAGGATCCCTTGTTGAACCTCCGGCACATCCTGAACAGGAATAAGCTCCCCCGGGTTTGAGGGGCTGCAGCATGTGGGACCAGTAAGCAGCGGTGGGGCCAACCAGGCTGGGAGTGATGGCTGAGTCGGGCGTATTTGACCGGCTGAGTTGCGACAGGCGCGTGGCTGCCGCAAAATAATCCACACCGGACTTGGGATCGACCAGATTCAGTGGCATGGCCAGGTCTTCCTGGCTCAGCAGCCGGTGCGCAAGGCGTCCTACGTAAGAGACTTCCAGCGAGAAACCACGTCCCAGTTCACGACCCACCGATGCATCGAGCACATAGGAGTATGGGGTCTTAATTTTGTCATCCAACCCCCAAGCGATGGCAAATCCGCCGGTGTCAAGAGTGAAGGGCGGTGTCTGTGGGAACTGACCCGGCGGAGCCGGGATGAAGATCGGCTGACCCGTGTTGTCTGTTGTGGGAATGACGTTGACATTGGTTACTCGGGGTGCCGAAGACAAAGTCTGGGTTGCTGAAGGATTGGTCAGCCTCGTGGATAATCCGAAAGACCCGCGCCGGTCAAAAGTGTTCAGCAAGCCCTGGCCAATCCGGTCATACACCATGCCAAAGCCTGCGCGAATTACCATCTTGTCGCCATCACCGGTAATCTTCTTTAGCCATCCGGAACTGGGTCGAGGAGTGTAAGCAAAGGAGAGCCGTGGAGCGAAATCCTTCTTGTCCCAACCATACATTCCTACCTTGCCGTTGGCCGGCCCGGCCAAATCAAAGGTGACAAGCGGATCCTGGTTGGAGGGGATTCCCCCGAACATATTGACTCCGCGCTGATTGAACCAATTCCCCAGGCTGAACGACGGAGCCACCTGCAGGCCATTGGTCTCCCAGGGAGGGGAGAACAACTGGTATCTCAACCCGTAGTTGATGGTGAAATTGGGTTTCCAGCGGAAAGAGTCCTGGACGTAAAACTCATATCCATTCACTGCAAAATGACGTTGAACGGGTGCTCCCTGGGGCAAGAGACTGCCTGTCTTGGTGTAGTTGTAACGAGCGTCGACTTCTGACACGATCCCCATGAGATCCATGACTGGATAATCGTAAGAATTGTTGAAGTTCGGATCGACGGCGGGATAGCCATTGGCGCCCGGGTCCAGCTCGATTCCAGTGTTGGCAATGGCGGCCGTGGCCAACCAGGAGGCGTTCGTGCCTCCCTGGCTGAAAGAAGCTAATGAACTGGTCCGCGGGTTGCGGATAAACGAGAGATTGGCGCCGAACTGAAGGGAATGTCTTCCTTTGATCCAGGAAAGGTCATCTACAAAATTGTGCACCGGCATCTGAAAAGTGCGGCTGTATGAGATCCCCTGTAATTGCGGATCATCGTTGGCCCCGGTTATCGAACGAAATACAATCCATGGCTGATCCGAGCGGCCCACATCGCCCGTGCTCTGTCGGGTGTAACCCCAGCGAAAATTGTTGACCAGGGTGGGACGCAGAACCCCCGTGTAGGCTGCCACGAAGCCCTTGCTGTAGTCCACGAGGGTATGCACCGCCGCAGTGCCGGGCAGGAACGGCGCCCCGGGATTTGAAACATTCTGCAACGAACCGCGCCAAAACACGGTGTGGTTCCCGTTCTCGGTGATCTTATAGTCCACCTTTGCAATGTAGTAGTCGAAATGCCTGGCTACAGGACCCTTGAAACGATAGCCCGAGGTGTTGAGTCCATCGCCCACCGAGTTGTCGTTAGGCAGGGGATAGGTTTGGAAGAATTGCATCACAGCGGAGTTGGGCCCCAGATGTAAAGGATCCATTTTGGTCAGGTCACTCGGATTGAGTGTGGTGACCCCCCCGTTGACGTTCTGATACTGGATGATGCCTTGACGCAGTGTCGCCGTAGGTACGTTAGTGAGCACACTCTCTTCCTCGCGGTCGCGGCGCCCTTCATAATTGGCAAAGAAAAAAAGCCGGTCTTTCTTGAGCGGACCACCCAGAGAACCTCCAAAGACATTTCGCAGCAGTTTAGGGGCCTCGTTAGGCTGATTGCTTGTGATCTGTGCCCTCTTGATGAAATAGTCATTGGCACTGGTTACGGTGTTGCGATGGTATTCATAAAGCGATCCATGAAGCTCGTTGGAGCCGCTCTTCGTCAAGAGTGAAACTTGGGCCCCGGAGGAGCGTCCCTGGTTGGCATTGTAATTTGAGGTGGTTACACGGAATTCCTGCACCGAATCCAGGGTCACCGGCAACACCGAAGTAAAAGCATAGCCGTTGCCCTGGTCGTTGACGTCCACACCATCCAACGTGATGTTGCTCTGGTCACTGCGTGCCCCATTGACAGCACCACTGCGCGTGTCGTTGTCCTTGTTAATATCAGGCCGATTTCCCGTATAGACAACCCCAGCCTGCAGACTCAGCAGGTCAGGGACGTTGCGGGCTTCCATAGGCAATTGCCTGAGCTGGTTCTCACTAAAAGCGTTGCCCAGTGAAGCGTCCGTGAGATTCAGAGCCTGGGCCTCGGCTGTCACGGCCACTGTATCCGTGCGCTCGCCTAATTCAAGGGTAATGTTGATGGTGGCTGGCGTGTTCACGAGTAATTCCAGGTTTTGTAGCTCGTATCTTCGGAAACCATCTGCCACCACTTCCAGGCGATAAGGACCAGGGACCAATTCCTGGAACTGGTAGCCTCCTGCAGCATTGGTGGCTGTCGTTCGTTCCAATCCTGTGTGGGTGTTGACCAGCCTGACCGTCGCCCCTGGCACAACGGCTTTACTAGGGTCCGTTATAGTGCCCCTCAGAGACGTTGTTGCTTGTCCCAAGGCGAGGTCACCAAAGAGCAGGAAGCACGCAAGGGGGACAAACAGGGAAACAACCAGTTCATCGCAGCGAGTTATCTTTTTCACAAAATCCTCCCGGGATTGAGGCGCTGAGTAAGATAAAGAAGCGTTCCAGGGGGTAAGTCAGAACTTCCCCGGCTCCTCCTCGACGCGAGTAGCAAACAGGGGCATCTCATTCTGGGACCTTCACTCAGACTCTGCCGGCAATCACCAAATATCAATGTTACTCTATATAATACTAAGGTACCAAAATTCATGCGGGCATTCAAATGGAGCCACTGAAGGGTAGAATTCGAAGTCCAGGAGGTTCCAAAGAGATACGGACCGTAGCCGAAGAGCATACCACTAATGAAGAAAAATGCTCGGGGAGTACGGGTGACAATGAAGCTGGAAGTCTCGAATTTCCAATGGAATAATGGAATAATGATGTATTATCGGCAGAATAGCAAGAACCAGAGGAGGCCACATGATTCGACTGACGATGCTCGCCGTTGCGGTGCTGCTAGCAGCCAGTTCTGTCGAGGCCCAGGATTGGGCAAAGGCACGACTCGAAAAATCTACTCGCCATCAGGAATGGGTGAAGATGAAGGCAGGCACACGTGAGCTTCAGGGTTTCGTTGTTTATCCTGAAGTCAAAGATCGGGCACCAGCAGTTGTGCTGATCCACGAGATCTTCGGGTTGAGCGACTGGGTGCGGAGCGTAGCGGATCAACTGGCTGAGGCCGGCTATATTGCTTTTGCTCCTGATTTTCTGTCGGGTATGGCGCCGGGCGGAGGGGGCACTGCCGAATTCCCTGGAAGAGATGCAGTCACAAAGGCTGTTTCATCTCTGCCCCCGGATCAAGTGACAGCAGACTTGAATGCCTCAATTAACTATGTCTCCAAATTGCCCGCCTGTAATGGAAAGATAGTCGTGGCTGGCTTTTGTTGGGGGGGCAGTCAGACGTTCCGCTCAGCTACCAACAACCAATCTATCAAGGCAGCCTTCGTTTTTTACGGCACCGGCCCGGACAAAGAAGAAGATATTGCCCGAATCCAGTGTCCTGTCTACGGCTTTTATGGGGGCAATGATGCTCGTGTCAATGCCACCATTCCACAATCCACAGAACTGATGAAGAAGTCGGCTAAGATCTATGAGCCCGTCACGTACGATGAGGCTGGTCATGGTTTCATGCGCGCTGGTGAAGCACCTGATACCAATGAGGCCAATAAGAAAGCTCACGATGAAGCCTGGAAACGGTGGAAGGAGTTGTTGAAGAAGATCTGATGCCCTGTTGCTCCGCCAGGGGACCTACTCTTGAGTCTTCCATTGGCCAGGAAGAATTGGCTGGGGAAAATGGCGGCTGCGGCGACCCTTGCCATTTTCAGATCTGGTTGCTTCACTAATACAGATACACCTGATACTTGCTCTTCTCTAAAGCTGTAGTTTCGGAGCGCAATCCGAGTCCACATTCAAACCAAGGTGGAATAAACAAACTCGTTTGGCGAGGCGAGAAGAGCTGTGATTTTACCATTCGGGTCAAGACCGCTTGAGGATTGGAATGATCCTTTGAAAGGAGTTGTCCGGCCGCTCAGGAAGTTATCCAGATGAACACTAACACCGGCAGTGCAGTAGATCAGTCGCGGGTCTTGTCGGTTGACATCTTTCGGGGTCTCACGATGATGGTGATGGTCTTCGTCAATGACCTGTCGGGGGTCAAGGGATTGCCATGGTGGAACTATCATATGCCCCCTGGAGTCGACGGGATGACTTACGTAGATATGGTCTTTCCCGAATTCCTGTTTATTGTCGGGATGGCAATTCCCCTGGCAATCCAGCGCCGGCTTGACAAAGGGGACTCACCGTGGAAGCTATGGATGCATGTCATCTTTCGGTCCCTCGCCCTGATTGTTCTGGGCATTTTCCTGGCAAACCACAGCGAGGTGGATCCTGAACTGACTGGAATCCATGAACACGTATGGTCTTTAATAGGACTTGTTGGAGCCATCCTGTTTTGGAACGTCTATCCTCGCTCTGATAACCGCCAGGGATTCTACAGAATCCTGAAGTACACTGGCCTGCTGATCGTGGCTGTTGCCTTTGCGATCTTTAGACGGAGAACCCCGGACGGTCAGGTAGCCTGGTTGGATTTTGGCTATTGGGAGATCCTTGGGATTATCGGACAGGCGTACCTCGCTACCTGTCTTTTGTATATTCCCTTCAGAAAAATCCGCTGGGCGCCGGTTTTTTGGCTGGCGGCGCTGACTGCTTTGAATATTTTCACGAGGCTACCCGGCATGCTGGGCCATGATTTGCCGTTCGGTCTCTGGCCATTCGGAGAGGGCGCCTCTGCGTCGATTATCATGGCTGGTGTCGTAGCATCCATGATCTTTCTTGACAAAACGTTCGCCAGGACCTTTAAGGAAAAAGCGATTTGGGGGCTGGGTTATGCTTCGGTGCTCTTCCTTGCTGGGTTTTGGCTACGGCCCTTGGGGCTCTCAAAGAATGAGGGCACCCCGACCTGGTGTCTCTACTGTGCTGGTGCGGGTGTCTTGATCATGCTGGCACTGTATTGGATTGCTGATGTCAAACACCAGACAAGATGGGCCATCTTCGTGAAGCCAGCCGGTTCGAACACGCTCTTGACCTACCTTCTGCCGTATATTTACTATTCAGCTTTGGGAGGTTTCTTGTATCTCTGGGTAGTTCGTGCTGGGATGGATAATGGCTTGCTTGGCTTAGTGAAATCTCTCTTGTTTACCGGAATCATTCTGGCCTGGTCGGGTCTGATGACAAAGCTGAAGTTCCGGTTGCAGCTGTAACAGGCGAAGAGGCCCGGTTGCCGAATCTTGGCCACGATTCGGCAACCGGCTCTCCAAAGAACAATTATCTTCTGAAGGCTGACCCTCGTGTCCACTTTCGAGGATGCTAGCTCTTGATGCTTCGGGAAGCAGCATCCCAGAACACCGGTTTCTGCCGGAAGTACGACTCATTGGCCATGTGGCAGGCGATCGCAGCATGGTTCCCGAAGACTGCATCCTCCACGACCGGTTTGCGCGTTTTCACTGCTTGGAAGAAATTCCATAGGTGCGGTTTGACGTCATCCCAGTCGTTACCGCGATAGAGCACACTATCCATGAGCGGCTCCTGGCCGGGCTTAGGGTCATGCTCAGCGTGCCACTGCTTCAAGTATTCTTCGCGCATCTTCCGCGGGAAACCTGACGTGTAATAGCTGGGGGCCGTATCCACCCCTTGTTGTGGCGAGTAATGCAGATCAAACTCGGCCGCATCGAGTATGCCTTTCGGGCCCATGAAGCGTGCCAGCTCGGCAGTCTCCGTGCCCAGGCCCAGGCGGACGTACACTGGGATACCGTGGTAGTCGAAC
>JBGOTQ010000090.1:0-21817 GCA_041476565.1 Terriglobia bacterium
CCCAAAAATCCCCGCATACAACGTCGTCGGCGTCTGCGGATCGATCGCCAGGGCGAAGACTTGTCTGGCGGCGATTAAGCCGTTGTTGACGCTGCTCCAGCTTGTCCCGCCATTGACGCTCTTGTAAACACCATTGACCCACAAACACCGGCGACTCTCTATGCGGGAACTTGGGGCGGTGGCGTGTTCAAGAGCAGCGATGGCGGAGGGAGCTGGACAGCCATCAACAGCGGCTTGACGAGTTCATATGTCAGGGCTATGGCCATCGACCCGCAGAGACCGGCCACGATTTATGCGGGCACGGATGAAAGCCGAGTGTTCAAGAGCAACGATGGCGGGGGGAGCTGGACCGCCATCAACACCGCCTGGATGGGTGGCGATGTCCGCACCCTGGCCATCGACCCGCAAAACCCATCAAGAATCTATGCCGGGACACCGGAAGGTGGGGCCTTCGTCAATTCTCTGGCCGATTGCAGCAACTCGATTTCACCTTTGAACCAATCCTATTCTAGTAGTGGAATCGCTAGTGACCGCGTGGACGTGACTGTCACTGGGGATTGCGGATGGACAGCGGTGAGCCATGATTCCTGGATCACCATCACGTCAGGCAGCAGCGGCGCGGCGAACGGAGAGGTAACCTTTTCGGTAGCACCGAATACCAGTCCTGCCTCCCGCACCGGCACGATGACCATTGCCGGTGAGACTTTCACCGTGAACCAGGCTGGCCTGACCTCTTCATTCTCAATCGCTGGCATCACACCCAGTTCCGGCCCCGTGACGGGAGGCACGACAGTCACACTGCATGGCGGCGGATTCCAAGTGGGCGCCTCAGTGACGATTGGAGGAGTTCCAGCAAGAATCAACGCGTTGACCAGCGACCAGATGACTGCGGTCACAGGAATCGCCACGGCGCCAGGCAGCTATGACGTGGTTATCACCAATCCCGGTGGGCAGTCAATGGTATTGACCAAGGGGTTTACTTATACACCGGTCAGTGGCCCGCAGACAGGCGAGATCTTTGTGCCCATCGTTCTCTCCTCGATCGGGGTGAATGGCTCTTTCTACTCTTCCGAGCTGACCCTGACCAATCGCGGGACGGGTACCGCCACGGTCCACTTCACCTACACGGCAGCCTTCGGGAGTGGCAGTGGAACGGGAATCGACACGCTGGCTCCCGGCCGGCAGAAGATTGTGCCGGACGCCATCAGCTACCTGAGATCGCTGGGAGTTCCTATCCCATCAACCGGGAACCAGGGAGGAACTTTGCAGGTCACCTTCTCCGGCTTGTCTTCTCCCTCTGATGGCAGCGTGACCGTCCGGACGACCACCGAGGTTCCGGAAGGGAGGGCAGGGCTGGCTTATGCGGGCATTCCCACCATGACGGCCCTGGCAGGTCCGTCTTACATTTGTGGTCTGCGCCAAAACCAGGCGGACCGCTCTAATGTGGCCCTCCAAAACGTTGGTTCTCCTTCGGACGGCAACATCACGCTGCGGCTGACGGTTTTTTCCGGTGCCAAAGGACCGCGTATTTCCAAGTTGCTACCGGATCAAGTACTGGGGCCGGGAGGATTTGCCCAGATTAATGGCGTCCTTACCTCCAACGGCCTGGAACTGTCCAATGGCTATGTGCGGGTAGAACGAATAAAAGGGACGGCTCCCTATTATGCCTATGGGGTGATCAACGATCAGTCCAACTCGGACGGATCTTTTATCCCGCCCATTCCGGAAAGCGCCCTGGCCGGGAAGACCCGGATGACGCTCCCGGTGGCGGTGGAGACGGGCCCCTTTCAAAACACGGGACTGGACATCACCCACTGGTCTACGGAGTTGGTCATCACCAACTGGTCCTCGGCCCGGAAGACCTTGAATTGCCGGTACGTGGCCGATGCCATCCAGGCGGCGGACCATGCTGCCAGCTTCACGATTGATCTCGAGGCTGGGCAGCAGTTGATCCAGCCGGAGCTGGTCCAGTGGCTGAGGGATACACAGGTTGCAGGGATCGGCCCGATAGGGCCGACTTACGGCGGGGCGTTGTTTGTCTCAGTGGCAAATAGCGACCTCAGCGGAATCTCTGTGGCGGCTAGGACCTCGGCGGGAGGAGGAGGAGGAGAATACGGCCTCTTCTACACCGCCTTGGCTGAAGGGACAACTTCTCAGAATGAAGCCTGGCTGTATGGGTTGCATCAGAATTGGGAAAACCGGACCAACATGGCGCTGGTCAACACGGGAGAGACGGATGCCAGCCTGGCCATTTTCCAGGTGGATCTCTATGACGGAAGCACCGGGCAGAAAGTAAGTAGCTTCATGACTGCTGTGGAGGCTGCTTACTGGATGCAGTTCAACGGGGTGCTGGCGCCTTTTGGCGTGACCGAAGGCTATGCCCATATCACGCGGACGGCTGGGGTGAATCCTTTCATTGCCTATGCCGTCATCAACGACGGAGACACGCCCGGCCATCGCAGTGGCGACGGGGCGTTTATCGCCAGCTCGCCGTAACCCGTTTCAAATCAAGAAAGGGGGCTGACGAGCTTGCCGAGCGGACCGGCAGCAGACCCAGGGCACTTCGAGCTCAGCTGCAGGTTACATTTTTCAGTAGGTCGGTGGAAAGGGGGATGCGTATGAGACATATAAAACTGTCCTTTGCCGCGATAATATTCCTATCTTTTTCACTGGTTGGAACGAACCTCAATCTTGAGGCGTCTGACGGCCTGCCATCGGCGGCAAGTCGAATAGACAAACCTCAGGCAACCCGGAAAAACCAGCCTCCATCTCTTTCGTCAACCTCCCTGAGCCTCACTGTGGGGACCGACTCCGCAGGAAAAGGTCAGGCTACAGGAAAACTCACCGATCAGGCGGGTGCCCCTATTGATGGTGCCGGGGTTCAATTGAAAATTACGCCCCTGGATGGCCCGGGATTCTACGGGGAATACACGATTACTGGAACCATCCCAGCCGGGACAACCACGGTACTTGTGGGTTTCCGTGTCAACACCGAATGTGACTGTAGCGGCCCCAGTGACTTCACAATTTACCAGGTTCGCTTTACTCAAGGAGAGGAGACTGACAACCGTGTGTTCAACGCGGACTTCTTTTATGGAATGAACGGATGGGGCTTCGGGGGTCCTGGAACAGCGCAACTGGAACCCAGTGACCGGGGAACGGGTCAGATGCTTCATGTAATGGCCACTCCTGCCCAAGACGTTGGCGCCCAGTCCCTGGACTTTCCAGTGACGGCTGGACAAACTTACACGGCCACATTCTCGGCTCGGGTTACGCCCATCTCGGCGTGCAGCGGCTATTTTTCTGTTTTCTTCCTAAGTGGCCCGAATGGCCCGGAAATATCGCGTGCAACCATCCCGCTGGAGCCCAAGTCACTGGAGCTTTCCAGTACGACCGACAGCAGGGGCAACTTCCATTTTGACTTGAGCGGACTGCCTAGCTCAAGCATGCGGCTGGAGGCAAGCTATGCAGGGGACGCCAGTCATTCGAATACTTCTACGACACTGACTTTTATCCCACTGGCCACGACCCTCGGGCTCTCACCCTCAACAGATTCCCTTTATTCCGGCGAGGTTCGGCAATTCACGGCTACAGTCAAGGACCAACTAGGGAATGTCATCCCCAAGCCTGCCCTGACCTGGACCGTTTCTCCTGGATCACTCGGGACAGTGAGCCCCGACGGGAGCTTTACCGCAGGCCAGCAGACAACTAGCGGTACGGTCAGCGCTGCAATCGGTTCCATCTCTGCAGCGGCAGCCGTTTCCGTTTCCATTCCTGTTCCCTCAGCCATCGAGATCTCGCCCGCTACCGATTCCCGCTATTCCATGCAGATCCGGGAATTCAAGGCCGCAGTCATGGGTCAGTTGGGAAGGGACATCCCCAATGCGCCGGTTACCTGGTCAGTCTCTCCGCCCTGGCTGGGAAGGATCGACCCCGATGGGACCTTTACCGCCGGCAAGCACACCGGCAGTGGCACAGTCACCACTACGATCGAATCTCTTTCCGCTTCGGCGACAGTTTCCGTAACGAAGACCGACCGCCAGATCTGGTTTGCACCTCTCGACCCACTCACCCAAACGTTCGGATCATACGATTTCATGGATCTTTTCAAATCTGATGCCCACTGGCAAAAGGCCAGCAGTCGTGTGCACGTCTTCAAGTTCTATGGCGGTTTCCTGGATCAGGCCACCGATTCACAACTGAAGCAGGCAGTGAACTCACTAAACCAAAGGGGGATTGCCCTGGCAATCGAGGTTGGTCCTCTAGTGGCTTCAGAGAGCTGCCCTCACCGCGAGGGATTCGGTGGCCCGGAGGTTGGAAAACGGTGGGCACAGCAGATCAAGGCGGCTGGCGGGACACTCCGCTTTCTGGCTATGGATGAACCTTTCTTCTATGCCAACATTTACCAAGGGCCGCCAGGCGCATGCAATTGGCCTGCTGAGAAAGTGGCCCAGGAAGTGTTTGACTATATTCAGGCAATCAAGAGCATCTTTCCAGACGTTGTAGTGGGTGACATCGAGCCTGTTCTTTGGTCAGGAACAGGGGTTGACCAATACAAATCCTGGTTGGAAACCTACCACCGTGTTACAGGTCAGAACCTCCCCTTCTTGGTGGTAGATTTGGATTGGGGGAATCCAAATTGGCCTAAGGCCACCAAGGAACTGGAAGACTTCTGCCACCAACGGGGCATCGAATTCGGGATCATTTATACCGGCGACAGTTGGGACAATTCGGATGAGGCGTGGCTTCGACACGCTGAGGAACGAATGGTCATTTATGAACGCCAGTATGGAGGCAATCCCGATCATGCCTTCCTCCAATCCTGGCACGACCATCCGGATTACCTTCTGCCCGAGACTGATTCCACCAAGTTCACCAATCTCATTGACCGGTATGTTCGTACCCACACGGTTCTGAGTTCCTCGTACAGCCCGCCTTCTGCGTTTGCTTTGGGTAGTGTGACCGGAATTCTGGTCGATCAGAATGGGGCCATCATCCCCAGCGCTTCAGTGCGGCTCACCAAACGCGATCCATTTGATTATTCAGGGGGTGTCCTTGTTGGCACTGCCACCACAGATGTGACCGGCAGGTACCGGATCCCTGTTGCTCACCTTTCTTCGTCCCAAACGCTTTTTGAATCAAATTTCGCCGGCGATGGGAATTATTGGCCGGCAATTGCCGAGGCCAAGATTGGTGGTGTTTCTTCTCCCAATTGCACCTTTAATCTCTCATCCTCTGAGCAGGCGATGAGTGCCGATGATGGCTTTGGAACCCTCTCTGTTTCCTGCAACAACGATTGTCAGTGGCCGGCCAACAGCAACAGCGACTGGATCGCCATCACGGCCGCCAGCGAGAAAGGCGGCCCGGGAAATGTCTACTTTCGAGTCTCTGCCAACCCCAGTACCACGGCCAGGACTGGCACTTTGAGCATTGCTGGACAGACCTTCACCGTGACCCAGGCAGGAAGCGTTCCAGTTGTTCCCGTGACTTCCGATTTGTTTGTTCCCATTGTCCTCTCAACTGCAGGTCAGCAGGGTTCCTTCTTTACCTCCGAGATGACCTTGACCAACCGCGGCTCCTCGGATGCTGTGCTGAACTTGACCTATACTTCCGCGTTTGGAGGTGGCAGCGGTGTGGCCATCGATTATCTGGACGCCGGGCAGCAGCGCATCATTCCGGACACTATTCCCTACTTGAGGAGCCTGGGGATTCCCATTCCTGAAACCGGCAATCGAGGTGGAACACTGGGGGTACGGTTTTCCGGGATCAGCTCTCCTTCCGATGGTGCCGTGACGATCAGGACCACCACGCCGGTGCCCAATGGCCGGGCCGGCCTGGCCTATGCAGGGATGCCCAGGGATACGGCCTTGAACGGTGTCGCTTATATCTGCGGCCTGCGCCAAAACTCCCAGGATCGCTCGAACCTGGCCCTGCAAAACGTCGGATCCTCCGCGGAAGGAGAGATTACCCTGCAACTGACGGTATTTTCCGGTGATTCCTCTGCACCTTTTTCACAGACGCTTCCGGACGTAGTCTTGCCGCCGGGCGGCTTCCAGCAAATCTCAGGGATTCTGACCAGCAATGGCCTGTCTCTGGCGAATGGCTTCGTCCGCATCGAGAAGATCGCCGGCTCGGCGCCTTACTATGCCTATGGAGTGATCAACGACCAATCCAACTCGGATGGGTCCTTCATCCCTCCTATCGAAGAAAGCTCCCTACTAGATAGGACCCGCTTGACGCTTCCTGTGATTGTTGAAGCCAACCAATTCACCAGCGAACTGGTAGCGACTAACTGGTCGGACGACACCAAGACGCTTCATTGCAGCTTTGTGTCTGACGGGATCAATAGCACCGACTCCACGGCCCGTTTTGACCTCGAGCTGAAGCCCAAACAGCAAATGATCCTTTCTGACCTGGTGCAATGGCTCAGAGATTCGGGCCACACGGAAATCGGCCCCAAGGGAACCACCTATGCCGGCCCGCTGATTGCCGAAGTCGCAACCGGCGATCTCAGCGGCATCAGCCTGGCAGCGCGGACTTCTGCGCCGGGGGGAGGGGGCCGCTACGGGCTTTTCTACTTGGCCGTACCGAACGGCATGGCCGCCACCGACAGCGCCTGGATCTTTGGGCTCCAACAAAACACGGAGAACCGAACCAACCTGGCTCTGGTGAATACGGGAGAAGTGGACGCGAGTGACGATGTCTTCGCCATAGAACTCTATGATGGCGAGACGGGAGTGAAGATCCACACGTTAGAGGGGATCACCCTAAAGGCGCGAGGCTGGACGCAGATGGGAGCGATCCTTGCCCCTTATGGACCGACAACCACTCATGGCTATGCCCATATCATCCGGACCAGCGGATCAAATCCCTTCATTGCCTATGGAGTCATCAACGATGGTGGCAAGCCCACCGAACGCTCCGGCGACGGGGCCTTTATCGCCAGTGCGCCATGAGGACCGGAGATGACACGAACAGCAATCGAGAGATTGGTGCCCGTGCGAACACAAAACCAATGCTCTGATGGGGGCCTCGCCGTGACCGGATTCGAAGGTGATCCTCTTGCCGTCCGGCGAGTGGTAGGGCGGCACCTCCACAGGGAAAGGCTATTCCACAGTCGGCTGCGGTATTGCACCAGTACGATCGAGAAGGAAAACCGTGATCTCTTCGTATGCTTGCTCATTGATATTGATGCCGCGATGAATCCGACTTGTTGGCTCGTCCCAATCCATCTGTCCGGGTGTGACGATGATGTGGCGACTCTCTCACCACCATCGCGGTACTCGATCAAGAGAGAAGTCCCACGTAAGATCACAGTCGCCCGATGAAAGGGATCGTGATGCCAAGGCATAGCCTCGCCAGGTGCCAGAATTAGACGACGGACATGAATTGTCCCACTTTCGAAAAGGACTTCATTTGTCAATGTTGATCTCCCTGATTCCGTACGCTAAGTGCTGGGGCCAAATCAACGTTTGAACTAGAGAAACCTCTAAGGAGCAACGCAAGAATGTGTTTTCACCAGTATACTTCCAACCGTCTCCGTTGGTACCGTTTCATTTCACCCTTTTTCATATCCGAACGATTGCCTCACAAGGGAAGAGTTGCTGATTACGGACTGACTCGTCCCCTCACAACACGTCCCAGCGGTTCCCTCCACGCATTGACGGCAGTGACCCGGCTAATGCTGAGAATACGGGACTCCTCTGGAGATCGGTCGCAAACCGACAAGTTTACGCACAACTCTGCCAACTTAGCGAGTTTTGAACTGGCTGGCCGTCCGCCATCAGGCGCTGCATCTCGCAGTGAACCTGTCTGCCCCCGACTTCAACAGAGTACGACGCAAAGCTCTTGGTCTCTTTGCAGGCTCGTAGCGTTAAGGGCATTCTTATTATCCTCCTTATGATAACGATCTGGCTGGCCCACGAATTGAATCGCAGTAATAAACTGATTTCACATGCTTTGCATCGGATTACAGGCATAAATCCTTAAGTCCGCTTGCGTTTATTGATGTGGGTCAAGGGCTAAAGTGTGGGAATCAGATCGTTCTTATGACAGTCAATGCCTTCACACCGCCCCTCTTCTAAGGATGAATGGTCACTCCCTCGGCATCACAATATGGTCCACATCCCGGATGCCGTAACGATCACCCAGCTTGCGATAATCTTCAGCCATCCGAGCATTCCAATCCCAAACCACTTTGCCGTCCTTGAAGGTCATCTCACAAAATAATCTTTGACTGCCCTCAATCCGCCCATTGCTCGCATCCGCATATGCAAACCGGCCTGTCATTAGATTCAGGACGGCAAGATCGGCCACAGTTCCGACGCCGAGGTGGCCCAATTCCGGATGCTTGATCTCTCTAGCGGGATTGTCTGTCGATTCTCGAACCACCTCTTTAAGGGGGATGCCCAGCACCAACAACTTTGACATCGTTGTCACCATATCCATCATAACCCCGTTCATACTGCCAGTATGGAGATCGGTGGAGATGGAGTCCGGGTAAAATCCTTGTTGCACGCTAGGGGCGGCATTCCGGAAAACGAAGCTCCCTCCCCCATGCCCCACGTCGAATTTGACCCCGCGCTGTCTGGCCTGAGCAAGATACTTGAGCAGCTTGCCATCTTTGTCGACGTAGGGGACCGGCGCACGAAACATGTGGGTACTGATGTCTCCTGGCCGCAGCTTTTCAGTCACCATCTGGAAATAGGGGCGGTCGGGCAGAAAGTATCCAAAATCGACCATCACCGGGATATCTGCCAAAGTCCCGGCTTCAATCGCGCGCTCAATAGAGACCCACTCCGGGCCTTGATAGTGGGCCGATTTAATGCCCACCACCACATCCTTGTGTTTTCTGGCCATGTCAGCAGTGGCCTTCGGATCCATGTCCTGAATGTTCTGCTCTAAAGCATCCGTCACCATGCCGATCCCGACGATGTTGAGCATAGCAAACACACGGGTCTTGGCCTGATCGATCACTCGGCTGCGGAAGTCCTCAAAGGTCCGCCAACCTGAACTGCCGGCGTCCACCATGGTTGTAACACCGGTCCGAAAACTGAAACTATCGGGCAAGACACTGTCATTGCCGGCCCAAGCATCACGCATGCCAGAAGTCGCATAGAGATGAGTATGAATATCGACCAGACCTGGAACCACATAAAGACCCGTCACGTCGATCACCTTTTGAGCCTGCGAGACCGATAGGGCAGGGGCAACTGCTGCCACCTTCCCCTGCGCGATCGCAACATCCATCTTACTGTCAATGTTGTTTCTTGGGTCAATGACGTGGCCCCCCTTGAGAAGTACATCATATCGGCTCTGGCCTGAAGCAATCGGGAGACCGCTGAGCAGACCCATGAGTACAACGACCTTGGCCCACAACGATTGGGAACTGAGTGATTTCATCTGTTTCCTCCAGATGGATCTGCCGGGGATGTTCACATAACCAATCCCCAGTTGCTGTGCGAATTGAAGGTCCTCGTCGCGGGGATCTTTAGGAACCTGCGATGAGGTCTTGACCCCTGTTCTAACGACTTTGAGTTGACAGTAACGCCTAGTTGGATGGGTAGTTCTTTTCGGTATTTTCCAGCACCAGAACCCAATCGTTTTGATCGCCGTTGGAAGGAGGGACAAATTCTCGCACGCCCGTATTGGAATATGGGCCAATGGTTGTCCAGTTCCCCTCTCGAGGGTCATACCATTGTGCTTTGATCCTCTTGCCGGAGAGTTTGTCCATATGAATGGCGACCCGATGGCCAAAAGTGAGATAGGCAAGAATAAAACTTCCGTCCTCAGCACGTCCAGCTTGGATATGATCTTCACCGTCACCCTGTCCAGCGGCAATGACCGACTGATCGGGAACCATTCGATACCACGGCCGCAATTCAAAGAGTTTGCGAGCGATTCCCATGTCATAAGCACCTTCAAAATCCATGGCCTTGCGCCAGTGGATCGTGCCATACCACCTGTCAAAGGGGAAGGAGCGGTCATTCTTATAGGAAGGTTTCTGTGAATCCGGGTCATAGAACTGATAGATGTTGTTGTTGCCGTATCCGTGGCCAGCCGCTCCAGCTAGCATCGCCCAGTAAACCGCCTCCCTGACTTGATGCGCGTCAATCCGCTTGCCCGCGCCTCCGCCAGATAATACAGCATGCGTCTCATATCTAGCCTCCATATCGATGGTGGGCTTGGTGGGTGTTAAGTTGTAATCGTGGGTGATGAACTCGTGGTTTGGCACAGCCCAGCTATGGCCCGATTGGATCATGTTGAAGTCAAGCCATTCATCGTTTTGAAACCAGAAGGATGAAGAATAGTCCGTAATGCCAGGGGCAGGGCCCGATCCGTGATAGGAAACCAAATGAGTCCCCTGACTTCCCTCTTTGAAACCCTTGGCCATAGCGCGCCAGATATCCAAATCGTCGCGAGCCGGCCGATCTCCGCCCAATAGCCAGATCACGCAATTGTCCTTGTAGCGGTTGCCCAGAAACTTGCCGTAGACAAAGGCATTGGCTGTATTGAAAACCTGCTCTTGGGTCCGAACCTGACGGACATGCTCCCCGTAGGTCACCACCAGGCTCATGACCAGACCCAGATCGTTGGCCTTGTTGACAACATAATCGACATTCTTGAAAAAGGCCTCATTGGGCTTGGTAGGATCTCGATCGATCAACGTCAAATCCCCATACAGATTCGGCACTTCCAATCCTCTCAGCACATAGGCTTGGATGACGGTGAATCCTTTGGCAACACGGTTCTTGAAGTACTCTTCGACCTCTTCTCGATTGAGGCGTTTCAATAGCGTCCAGGCGGTATCGCCCAAGTAAAAAAAGGGGTCTCCATTCTGGTTGATGAGGTACCGCTTGCTGGGACTCACCTTCAACTTCATTCCCTTGACTGAGCTACTGGCTTTGCCTTGCCACCCATCCTGCTGGGGAAATGCGGGGAGTCCGCCCATAGAGACAAAGACGGCGAATCCGAATAGAAGAATGAACAAACGCCTCATGGTATTGTTCCTCCTGTGCAGATGTTGTCTTGACAGCCACGGCGAGCGATCTTCTCGCCTTAGGCTTTCCCGTCTCGCCCGGACAGAACCCACGACGAATTTGAAAGCGAATTTGTCGTGGCTACCCCCCCCCTATTGATCCCCGTAAGCAAACGCATTATTGATTGACGTCAACTATTATTTTCTTCCCGAGTGGATGTCGATCAAAATGAGGGCAAAAAAGGCCAAAATCCACAAGGATCCTGGCCTTTTGAATCAAGGCAGATGAGAGAATTGGCTCCGCGAATGACTTCCCTTACTTCTTATTGACCGCCTTCTTTAGCTTCATCCCAGCAGAAAACTTTGGTACTTTCTTCGCCGCGATTTTGATGGCAGCTCCTGTCTGAGGATTACGGCCGGTTCTAGCTTTCCGGTTTCCTACCGAGAACGTTCCAAAGCCAACCAGCGTGACGGTCCCGCCTTTCTTCAAAGTGGCAAGAACTCCACCCAGGACACTGGTAATTGCCATGTCGGCTTGGGCCTTGCTTACTCCTGCATCTTTTGCAATCTTCTCGATCAAATCCGCTTTGTTCATTCCCTCTCCTTTGACTTAATGAATTGACTACAGGCTTCTGTGTTCCGATAGGTGGATTGTAAAACTTTCCCTAACCAAGGCAACTTTTTTCTCTCTGGTCTGCTCATTCTGCATCTTCGGGGTGTGCGTCACGAAATGTTTGTCTCTTGATGTCCCACTCCAAGTCCCGGTTAGCCGGCCCTCGACAAAAAATAACTCTGGAGGCCCGGCCCAAAGGGACCCAACCAAGAACTCATTGAAGCAGCGTAATCCCCGCTGGGGCTGTCCGCGAATCGCTCAGCAGATTGCCTTGGCTTTCAACCTCCCAATCGACAAAGACGTTGTTCGAAGGATTCTCGCCAGTCACTACCGACCGGAACAGGATTCCTGGGGGCCATCGTGGCTAACATTCCTAGGCTACCTGAAGGACAGGCTCTGGAGTGTAGCCGGAATTTGGCCACGCCAATTGCGGGTCATCACAAAGAGAGAGACTGCAAGCTATGACGTCTCATTCGCTTCGATTTTTCTTACCATACCCTCTTCCGATGAGGTTTGGCGAGTGACAGGTCCTTTTCGGCCGTCAGGTTGCAGATATGAATTGAGCGCCGTACGGCACAACGCTCAGCTTCCACCTTTACCGTCAACACGGCCTTGATGTCGATCGGATCCTTGGGCTCGCCACGAACTCGAAATCGGGCGTATAAGGAGAGAGCTGCTTTTTCAGGGGGGAAATAAGCCGTAGAGTCGCTGGCCAGAATCTATGCTACCGGCTATCTTCTCTGCGAAAGATCCCTCAGAGTTCTGCCAGAACGGGAATTAATCGGCCCGGATCTCCTCAAGAATCCTTCTCCAATCCTCTTCGCGATACTCTCCCGGCACGAGTGTCAGGCAGGACGCCGATCCCACAGCTAGGGCCTGGCGAAAGGCCTCCGGCACTGGCGTGCCAGAAAGGATAAAATGTGCAAAAACAGCTGTCACCGTGTCTCCGGCGCCAATCGGATTCTGAAGATTCTCAAGCCGGGGAAGATGAAAGCTCCACTCCTGCCTCTTCCCCTCTTCATCTGCCAGCAACCTGGCAACGTGGGGCCCATCCGTCAGGAGGATCGCCGGCATCCTGTCAAGCCGGCCTGCCCAGCCGGGATCTGACTTCTCCAACTCTTCAAATTCCTGCACATTGATTTTCAGACAGCTGACTGCACCCAGCAGTTCTCGGGGGATTTCGCGGAAGGAATCGAGAACGGAGAAGGCCGGGTTTACCCGCCGCTGGGTCTCAAGATAAAGGGAGGGACTCATGCCATCAGGCATCGTCCCGCAGTAAATAACGGCATCAAACGAACCTGGCTTTGGAGGAATGAGTTCCAGGACTCTTCGCATGGCGTCCTCTTCTGGACCGACCAGGAAAGGTTCAACCAGTTCCGTGACCTGCCCGGAGGTTTTTTCGATGATCGTGTTGCAGACCCGGCTTTCCGCTGCCACATGGACATTCAGCAGATGGACTCCCTCCCGGCAAAGCGCCTCCTCGATCCGCCGCCCATTGGCGCCCCCGATTACCTGGAGCAGCCAGGTTTCGTGACCAAAACGAGAGAGTACTTTGGCCACGTTCTGGCCCTTCCCGGCCACGAATTCGTGACGAACTTCGGCGCGGTTCACCTGGCCCCAATGGAAACTTGCGAATTCCAGTGTGATTTGCCAAGCCGGGTTCATGCCTACGACCAGTACTTTAGCCATTTCTTCTTCCTTGAATAATTTCTTGGTTCCATCTACATTTTGCCATAGATACCGACTGGTGGGACATGAATCCTGAATGGGATGTGGTTTCTCAAAATCGGGCAGGTTAGATTCTGGAGTCCTATTCTCAGTCTTCTTTGGTAATTTGCAGGCAGACATCCGAATCCTTATGCTATACAAGAGGACACGTTGTGGCATGAACTAGTCCATTTGTACACCAGACTAGGTGACGATGAAGTAGTTACGAATTACCACATCAATACAGCAGGTTACCGTAACCCAAGCGTGGCCCTTGAGGCATGGCTGGAACGAGACCGCAAGAACTGAGGAGGGAGAACGGAAATGGAATCATTGCGAGTTATGGCAATCGGACTGACCGCAGGCTTCTTGGGGGGCATGCTCTCGTCAAAGCTGGCCACAGTACGGCCTGTCCAGGCTGAATCCAGCAGCGTGCGTGCCCAGAGGTTCGAACTGGTCGACGAATCGGGAAAGCTGGTCTCCGCGTGGGGCCGCTTTGATGGCAAGGATGCACTGTTTTTTTTTGACGAACAAGGCAGGCAGCGTGCGGAGTTTAGTTTTTCCCGTTCGTCTCAAACACACATGTTAATTTTCCGAGGTGCTGACTCCAGACTGCGAGTCACCCTGACTTCAGATTTGCGTGGCAAGTCAGCTCTTAACTTGGGAGACGAGGAACTGGAATCTCGAGTCCTGCTTGGATATATCGGAGACGACTCGCCTTCGCCGAACTCAGATGCTTGGGGACTGGAGCTGCCAAAAAACGGAGTGTTGTCATCTTGGGCCGGCATCGGTGTTTCGAAGGATCCTGTCAGTGGTACGCAGAGAGCATATATCTCAGTTCTTGGCCCAAATGGAAAGATGTGGCATGCCCCACGGTGAGATGAGCTACAGAGTATTCTCGAAGTCTCGTCTTCAGGGGTATATTGAAGAAAAGGGGAAGTTGGGGTCACATTTCGTTATTCGATTCTGCTGCAGACCCTCATCCGGCAAAACCGTGAAAAACTTTCTTTCGCTGGGTGGCGCAGACATGCGCAGTGGGCATGTCTGCGATGATTGAGCTGTCCGAGTTGCCACCCCGTCCCAAGTCTAGGCCTGGCTGAAGCAACACCCCAGAAAATACATCCTGCAGGAATTGTAGATGAGTCGGATGCCTGAGAGAGTTCTCGACGAAGCGACCTTGCGAGTCGGGCAGCGACGTTCCCACGACTTCCGTTTTTGACACGAGGACCAGCGGGAGGAGAGGCTGGACTGCAGGCAAGGGAATCCGGTCAAATGAAAGCTGGCCGGCAGTCCTCTAAGCTGGTTTGGGTTGAAACGAGGGTACTATCGTCTGGGAGAGGCCATAATTTTGCCGAACGACAGGTTCCCTTGAGGTGAGCCTATCCGCAGAGATGCCCACTGCGCATGTCTGCGCCACCCGACTGAGCGAAATCAAGGTTCGCCGCTGGGCGGCGTTTTCGTGCACACCAGAGAGAAACTGATGCCGGGAAGGTAGCAGGCTACTCCCTTGCCCTGGGTCCTCATTTGGCCCCTCACTATTTCCGGGTCGCAGGTGTTGAAATCGAACATACCCCAGTGATGCCCGACCATGACCGGGATTCGAGCAGCTTGGCAAAGGTTGACAGCCTCTTCGAAAGTGAAATTGCCCGGCACTCCCTGACGGCGGAGGTGCTCGCTGCGACCATTGATGGGCAACAGGGCCACGTCAACTTGTCGCTCCAGAAGGTGTTCCGCCAAACCGTCGTAGGGAACACAGTCGCCGGAGTGATACAGCCGGATTTCATCAAACCCCAGGATATAGCCCAGGTAATGATGCATCCCTCCGGCGTTGACCTTGAACTGTTCGTGGGCCGAAGGAACCGCCTCCAGCCATACGCGTTCTCCCAGATTCAACTTTTCACCCGCGTTAACAAATTCGGTGCGGGAGACCGTCAAGCCCATCGCCAGAGCATGTTCTTGTTCAGCACGCGGGACGATGAAGCGGCAACGAGGATTAACATCTGCCAGTATCGGCAATGTGCCGGGATCCATGTGGTCCGAATGGCGGTGCGTGCAGAGTACCCAATCCAGCCCCCGTACATCTTGGGGTTGGATTGGGGGAGGCATCATCCGGACGTGCGGGAATTCCTTCCCCTTGTATTTCTCCGCTAACGAATCGGAGAGGTAGGGATCAATGATTACGTTGAGACCTCGGTAGTGCAGAAAGAATCCTGCCTGGCCCAGCCACTCCAATGCCAGATTCCCTTTCGCTGCCATACTTAGGGCAGTTGCAGACGGCAATGACCTGACGTGGAGGGAGGGGCTCAACGAATTTTCCTGATTCCTTAGAATGCCGGTGATTTATAAATTCCTGTTGTTCCTCACACAACTGGTTGCAGTTCTTGCAGAAGGTTATCCACCGCGGCAGACACTGCGCGATCCACGCTTTCGACGGTGAAACCGCCGATGTGCGGTGTTCCAATCACCCGGCTGTGGCTTGTGAACCGCAAGTCCCGGGGAGGCTCTTCTTCAAAGACATCCACGGCGACTCCCGAAATCTGTCCCGACTCCAAGCCGATCAATACAGCGTCCTCATTGATCAGACTTGCGCGGGCCGTGTTGACGAGATAAACTCCCTTTTTCATTCTGGCAATAGTGTCTGTATTAATGAGTGGGCGGCTCTCTCCGGTTGCGGGACAGTGGAGGCTGATGATGTCTGCTGACAACCAAACCTGGTCCAGAGGGGCATATGAAAAGGCAACAGACGGTTGGAAGTGAGAGTTCGGGTAAGGGTCGTAGGCCAGTACCTTCAGATCGAAGGCAAGGGCCAGTTTTGCCACCAACCTGCCGACGTTGCCGCACCCAATCAAGCCAAGCGTGCGTCCAGCCAGTTCGATGCCCATGCGGCGTTCCCACTCCCCCTGCTTGATACGCCGGTCCGAAAAGGGGGTGGAGCGGACCAGCCCCAAGATGAGGGCCAGGGTCAATTCTGCCACGCCCCGCGCATTGGCTCCTTCAGTTCGCAGAATCCGAATACCCAGCGCCTGGGCAGCAGCCATATCGATGTTGTCCACACCAGTGCCATTACGGCTGATGACCTGAAGTTCCCGGGCCTCGCGCAATACTCGCCCTGTAACCTTCTCAACCCCGCACAGGTATCCCACACAACCGGGAAGCAGGCGCATCAATTCCTCCTCGTTTGGCTGTTTGCCCGGCGAAGAGAAGAAAACTTCATAACCGGAATCTTTCAGACGCTGAAGAGCAGGATGACCGTCTCTTGTAACGGATCGAGGAGTTACGAGAATCCTTCCGGCCATCAATCGACTCCCGCGCGGTTTTCAACTGAATTGATCGTGAAGAAATCCGGCCTATCCCGGATTTCTCACCACTAAGGCACAAAGACACAAAAAAGAACCCAAGAGCCTGCCCTACCAGGAATTGCGAGGGATCTTACCTTGGGTTGCACAACCACTCTGAAAGATATTGACACGAGTGGGGATTCTGATGGGCCTTGATAAATCTGCATCATCGGGCTTGCCTTGGTGCCTTTGTGTCTCTGTGGTAGGAATTGCAGACTTTGTCTTTTGGCCTACTCCAGTTCAACCGACTTCCACCCATCCGTTGCGGTCGATCGAACGCGACACTGCTTCCAGAACCTTCTGGTTCTCCAATCCTTCCTCAAAACCGGGTTCAGGCTTGCCGTCTTCCGCAATGGACCGGAAGAAGTCGGCAAACTGGTTTACAAACGCATTCTCATAACCGATCGAATGACCAGGGGGCCACCAGTGGGCGATATATGGATGACAGCCCTCGGTGGCCATGATCGACCGAAACCCCGGCACATCCTGGGGGTCTTCGGCGTTGTAATATTCTAGCCGGTTCATATCCTCCAGGTTGAAAACGATTGACCCTTTCGAGCCATTAACTTCTAACCGGTTGTGGTTGCGACGGCCAGCGGCAAAGCGCGTGGCCTCAAAGGTGCCAACCGCGCCATTGGCAAAACGGGCCAGGAACAGAGTGGCATCGTCCACGTCCACAGGTTCGAGCCCGGATGAGCCCTTCGCCGCCGTGAGCATGGTAGATAACTCTTCTGTCTGTGCCGGGGCTGGCCTCTGCTTGATGAAAGTTTGTTCCATGCCAACCACCCGGGTCATCCGGCCAACCAGGTAGAGTGCCAGGTCGATGAGGTGGCTGTTTAATTCGTGATGTGAACCGGACCCCGCAATAGCTTTGTTGAGCTTCCAAATGCGCGGGAATTGGGGGTCCATGATCCAGTCTTGGAGATAAACGGCGCGCCAATGGTAAATCCGGCCGAGACGACCGGACTCGATCAAGTTCTTGGCCAGCCCAATTGCCGGCACCCGCCGGTAAGTGAATCCAATCATGTGCTTGACACTTGCTCGCCTGACCGCTTCAAGGGCCTGTTCGGCCTCCTCTACGGAAATCGTAAAGGGCTTCTCGCAGAAGATGTGTTTACCGGCCTTGGCTGCTTCGATGGCGATCTCGGCGTGGGTGTTGGGCGGCGAGGCGATATCCACCACGTCGACGTCGGGCCGGTTCACTACTTCGCGCCAGTCAGTCGAGCGTTCCTCCCAGCCAAAGTCCTCTGCTGCTTGTTTGAGCGGAGCATCGTGGCGGCCTACAATCACCTTTCGTACCGGCTGGATCCCTGTTTTGAAAAAGAATGGACAAGCCATCAAAGCATAGCTGTGGGCCTTGCCCATGAACTTGTACCCGATCAGTGCGACGTTCAGCTTTTTCATTGCCTCCTCCAACCCTCTATTTCAGCTGACTTTCATCTGTTGAAGCAGACTCTTCAGATAGGCGATGCTCTTGGCCACCAGTTGGTCCTCATCCTGGTTATCTTTGTGGTGATCGCTCTCCACGGCCAAAATCCCGGTATAGCCGCTTTCCTGAAGAGCTTTCACTACGCCTGGAATGTCGACCAGCCCCGTCCCGACGGGGACCGAAGAGAAAAAGTACCACTCCTCAGGCGGGACGTGCCGGCAGGCCTCTACGTCCTTCGTATGCGTGGCTACCGTGTATGGGCTAAGGCGCCGGGCCGCTTCGACTGGATTCTCCATCATGCGCAAGGTGTTCCCGGTGTCAAAGTTCACTTTGAGCGAAGCTGAGCCCACCCGCTCCAGGATTTCTTGGATCTCAGCCGACGTGTAATCGATATGGTTCTCTAGAGCCAGCACCACGTTGTGGTCCCGGGCGATCTTGACGCTTTCCCGAAGCATGTTGACGACTGCCTCGATCTGAGGAGCGTGAGGCTCGTACCGGAACTTGAGCGAGGAGGCGACGATCCGCATGATATCCGCGCCCATATGTCGGGCCTGGGGAATCAGGGCGTTCATTTCCCGCCAAGCATTCGTGCTGCGACCGGCTTCCAGACCATCGGGGTGGCCCCAGGCGAGCACGCGCTCCAATCCCTTCTCGTCCAGGATAAGCTTCAACTCGGCAAGATAGCCCGGGTCGAGACTCTCCAAGAAGCATGACTCCAGAGAAACCCCGTCCACTTTGAGTTCGACCGCCCGGCGGACGAAATCAAGGAACGTCCATCGCCGACCCGGGTCGGTTTGATCTGGATAGACCTCGCCGAAGTAACGATGGTAACAGTAACTGTCGATTCCAACTTTCATCTTTTCCCTCTCTGGGTGCAATCAAGAGTGGCGGACATTTGGGTGGAGTACGTCCTGAAAGGACGACAGCGATTAGCCAGGGGTTGAGCGGCGACTCCGCTCGCCGCGATATCCCTGGGAACAGGATCTGATTAAGGTTGCACCCTGAAGATTATGCAATTGTCCTGTCGAACCGGCAAAATTGACACAATCTATGATTGTGCAATCTGTCCCTCCCCCCAACTTGTTGTGGTACGCGCCAGATTGCACAATTGGAGGGGTGCCAGACACTTCTGTCACCCTTCCAGGGTGCGACCCCATCCGAAGTTTTTCCCTGCATTTGACTTCAACTTCCTCTTCAACCTGAAAGGCTGAAACTCCCTAGCCGGGGGCAACGCCCCCGGTTCGAGACCACCATGATTCTTGCCCTGAAAGGGCAATACAACATCCGACCACGTTTAGCAGCAAACTCAAACTACGCCTCAATCCCAAAGGTATCTCTCGTCGTACTCCACCCTATATTTCTTGAGAATCCGCAAGAACTCTTCACAATACGAAATCTTCTGATGATGCTCTTCTTGACGAAGAATGTATTGGCGGACTGCCTCAAAATGCGATGGACTTACGCTAAACAACCCGTATCCGTCCTGCCAATGAAAAGACCGCTGCCCAGTTTCCTGCTCTTTGATCCACTTGGAAGATTCCTTCTTAACAATTTCCAGAATCTTCATTGAGGCGATCTTCTTGGACAAGTTGCACAGGATGTGAACATGTTCGGCGTGACCCCCGACCGTAATTGAATTGCATTCCATGTTCTTGAGAATTCCTGCCAGGTACGCCCATAAACGTGGGCGTAGTTCTTTGCCCAAATCAGAGCACCGATTTTTCGTTGAGAAGATAATATGCGTACTTAAAACGTGCAACGATTGAGACATATGGTTTCCACGGTTTGTGTTGCCCTTACAGGGCAAGGGTTGTTTGGGACTCCTACCGAGGGCGCTGCCCTCGGCTACGGTGTTCGGGCCTTTCAGGCCATGTGTACTCCAAGCCAGCCGTTGGGAACATCAAGCGAGGCGTTGCCCTCGGCTATGATGTTAGGGGCCTTTCAGGCCATGGAGGCACCACCGCAATTGACCTCAACTTGGCCTTCAGCCTAAGGATATCGCCGCGAGCTGCTCAATCCCTGACTAATCGTCATTGTCCTTTCAGCAGGTCTTCTGCTTTTCATATCCGCCACGAAGAATGGTAGAGGAGTTTAGCACCTCCAGGGTGCCTTGCGGCTGTGCACATTAGCAGTCTATGGGTGTCCTATTTCCTCAATTTTCCTCAATCCCCAGGTTGAAGACCTGAGCGACCGGCCGGAGATCAGCCAGATTGTGTCCGGTCATCAAAAGGGAGTGGTGAGAACAGAGAGAATTCACCAGTCGACGTCCATCGCGGACCTTGATGACGCCGCCATTCAGGCAGTCAGACCCCGGGTATTGCACATAGCCTGTCAAGCTGCCCTCCACCACGGTCATTTCCCGGAATGTCGGGTGCAGCTTCGCAAGTGTTACCTCACCAGTAGGCAGAAGGCCGTCGATGGCGGTTGCGTTGTCATCCACAATAGCCAGCACTTTCTTGCGGAGCGTCCACTGTGTGCTGAATGATCTTGGGATAACACCCATGTAGCCGCAATGCGCCACCAGGACATAGTTTCCCGGGTCGTCTTCCACGGTTGGAAACTTCTCAATTCGTTCATGCTTCAACGCGGCGTCGCCCAGCAGAAACGGGTAAAGATTGGTCATCATGATCGGCACGTCCAGAGAATGGTGTAACAGGAACATGGTGAGCATCGACACCGTGTCTGCTTCGCAACCCCAAATGCATTTTTTCTCCTCATAAAGAAGATTCCAGGCCAGGCAAGGCGTCGTGTCGGAGAAATGGGATTCATTGAGGCAGTTGATGCCGACGGCCCGAACCGTCGAATCCTCTTCCAGGTCCCGTTTTACGGCCAGGTAGAGCTTCAGGGCACTCGCGAGCGGTTTTCCGGAGATCCCTTCGATAGGAACTTCCCGCTGTTTCCATGCCTGTTCCGCCTCGGAATCGGGAATGGCTTTCGCCCGTGCCCCCAGGCCCCGGAAGCTTCTCTTGATTACGGTGACGCCGAACTTATCCTTCATGCGCTCGGTGCATTCATCTTCCCACCAGTAAAACCGTTTAAAGATGCTGGCCTGGGCGCCTTCGCCCGGATTGTCCTGGTAGACGAGGAACTTGGTGTTTCTCAGTTGCCGTTTCACTCTTAAGGCATCGCAGATCTTCTTTGTCTGCGCCAGATTGTATGGCGCAATCGTCTCGACTCCTTCCGCTCTGAGGTAACTGATAATTTCCCAATCCCACATGGACAGGGTACCGAACGACGACGTCACGATCAGGATAGGCAGGCCGATCGCCCTGAAGTCCCCAACACGCCGGTAGGTTTCGCCCAACAATTGGGGGAAGACTACCGCGTCGGCTTCCGGCAGCGGCGTCCCCAGGGCTACAGGAGCCAGTAATTCCGCCTTGTCGGCAAGCAGGTTGCTCAAGGCCTTCACTTGCTCATCAAAACCCTGATCTCTGCCGGGCTCAAAATAAACAGGAACCAATTGTGCTTTCATGAGACCCCCTTGGAAAATTGGCCAGCGGCCATCGCCCGCAAGCTCACTCAATGACACACTGGCCTTCGCGCTCAAAAATCCTTTTGGGAAACCCCTCCTGGGCAATGTCGCCGTAGTTGTGCCCTGCCTCAGCCGGGTAGACGCAAAAGCTGACCAGCGGTTCCCGGCCGGTGTTAATGGACCGGTGCGCCCAACAGGGGGGCACATAGACCATTTTCCCCCGGCTCATGGGTTCGGCCTTGCATTGCCCCTCTGAAGTCTTCATCAGCATGTAGCCTTC
>JBGOTQ010000091.1:0-21792 GCA_041476565.1 Terriglobia bacterium
CGACCAGCGCAATGGCAAGGACGGCCAAGTAAGAGAGCTGAAATCCAGGATCATACAACCAGAACGGATCAATGATGAGCAAAGCCAATGCGGAGAGAGAAAGTGAATTCAATAAATTTCGGTCCCGATCAGAATGCAGAGTCAGCAGGAAAAAGAGGGTCATCAGTGTCGCCCGTACAATCGAGGGTTGGCTTTCAGTTAGAAGACAGTAGAAAATCAAGCCACTGCCGGTCACCGTCAGCTTGAACAGAACAGGGAGGCCCAAAAAGCGCATTATTCCGAGGAAAACGGCTGCTATGATGGCCACGTGTTGACCCGATACTACAAGAACATGGTAAATCCCCGTGGCTTGGAAGTCTTCCTCGATCTGAGGACTCAAGCCTTGCTTAGTTCCCAGGAGCAGGGCTTTCAGGGCACTGGTTCCCTCCTCAGAGAAAGTTCGCCATTTGTCCAACTCGGCCAACAAACGCTGCCGAATTCTCTGAACGGTGCGTTGATGCCAAGGTCCTTGGTTCGAGGCGATTTTAGTGATCAACAACTCACTCTTTACGGTACCAACCAGATAGATATCCTGGCGCTCCAGATAAGACACATAATCGAACTGTCCCGGGTCATTAAAATTCCGCGTTCGTTTTAGGTTGACTAGAACTTCGACAGAATCTCCGGGGTTTATCAGTGGAGAGGACCCTCGTTCCATGGAGAAGGAGGGCAAAGCGTTTCGGGTCGTTTGGGCTTTTTGATCAGGCCTGGTGGCCTCGTTCTTATGAAAAAGAGCCAGACGGATCCTGCCGCTTGTGAGATAAATGGAACGTCGGTTCTCCAGCCTGGAAACGTTCAACTCGATTTGTTCCCCGAGCTGATTTTGAATTTCCGACCTTGTGCAGATCCCTCTAACTCGGCAGGGCTGTGTGAGGTCTAGTTGGCCAGTTCGAACCAGTGTTCGGAGGTGAAGCGGACCGAAACTGCAGTCGTAGAGACACGCCCAGCTCAGTCCCAGCGATGCGAAAGTGGCTAACGTGGCAAACGTGAAAAGAGAATTGTTGGTTTTGAGCAAAAAGAGAAGCCAGGAACAGAAAAGTAGGCCAAAGCCAGCCAACAACAGAGAATGAGGTGGGTTCTGAATCCAGCCCGACAGTGTGATTCCAATGCAGAATGCCACCGTGCACGGGAACAATGGAAAGGCCATAGTCAAACCTGCGTCGTTCCCAGATAAGCCCCCTTTTTGCAGCGGGCATGTGAATTCTATACCCTGGCATTTTCTTTCTGAACTGGATTATTGTTTTTGACAGGCTTGTCTTAATGGCCAGATAATCTCAACCAGAGGCTATCAAGAATCCTGGAACACCGGTACAGACTGGCATCAAGGATGTGAGGCGGGCAAATGCAGCCTGCAAGGGAGGCCGTTATTCACAAAGTCACCAAGGAAATTCATTTCTGCTACGGCCACCGCTTGTTGAATTACAGCGGCAAATGCAAGGATCTTCATGGGCACAACGGTAAAGTCGAAATCGATGTATCTTCGCAAAAACTGGACCACCGAGGAATGGTAGTGGACTTCGGTGACATCAACAGAATTGTTAAGGAATGGATCGATCGGGTACTCGACCACAAGCTGCTTCTCTCAAGAGACGATCCTCTGGTAAGAGTGCTCCAGAACCTGAACGAGCCACTCTTCCTAATGGACGCAAACCCTACGGCCGAGAATATCGCGAAATTGATTTATGAATACGCGACCTGCCAGGGACTTGCTGTGACCGAGGTTCGATTGTGGGAGACGACTACTTCTTTTGCGACCTATCGGAGTGGGGAGTGATGGGGCCGAGGAGGAGTCCCCGGCACTCCCAAGGGATACCAAGAGTTCAAACAGCTCGCGTGAAGTTGAACCGATTGAAAACCCTTCTCATTGTCCTTTTCTAATTCATTCGTGGCAGCCGGTTAAGGAACTGCAGCAGCAACAGTCGGAACGCCTTTTCTCTGGGAAGACGGCAGGGTCTGCATCTCCGGCAGATCTCCGTTGTCGGCCCTTAAGTATTGCAGGTAGTTGGGCTTGAGATGAGCAATCAGTTCCCTGCGGCTCTTTGTCTTCAGTGGCCTCCCAATGTAAATCTTTCCCATTCTCTCAAGTCGCCGCTCGGAAAGAATCCCAGAGAACATCAGCAACGGCCAGGTGAAATTGGGCCCATTCATTTTTCTCAGTTTCCAGAGCCACATAATGATCGAACCGGCGCGCCAGGCGATGGGGCCCCACCAGCTATATTGACCCGGACGCAGGCTCATCTTCCAGCATTTCATCAGCAATTGCCACTGGAGGGTTGTCAATTGGCGAGTCTCAGTGACTCCCTTCTTGTCCTGCATCCGCGTATCGTGGAGCGGAGTGAAGATGGAAGGGACCAGGAAAGCAAATAACCGGCGGCGTTCCATTTCGTACACAAGGTCGAGTGTTTCTCTGATGTCTTCGTCTGTTTCACCTGGGTTTCCAATCATCAAGGTCATGACCGGAAACCAGTTATTTTGATTCATAATTCGCAAGCCTTCCAGCACGACGCTGGGCCACTCTTCAATGGAGAAAGGAACCGCCTTGCTGGGCATGATTTGCTTGGCCATCCGGACTGAACCGGTTTCCAGTCCGACCAGCGGGGAGAGGGCCTTTTTCTTTGGGTGGGTGCTCAAACGAGGGAGGTGAATGGGACTCTTATCCAGCAAGTGATCCGAAAGCTTCCGGATCAGCAGTGGATCCACTACCGAGGGCGTGATTGTTGCATGACTCAGCACGTGTTGCTCTACTCCCGGCGTATTTACAATATCGCCGTAAAGATCCAACAGCGCCTCCCGGTTGGGAAAAAAGAAGGGTGTCTGGGTACGGATCTGGCCCCAAATGAACATGTCTTCAGTGGCTAGAGAAATTTGCTTGTTCCCCTCCCGTGCATTGGCACGGACTGCTGCCATGATTTTGGCTTTGGGGATGTCAATCTGCGGGTTCAAATCCGGCACGCAGAACTGGCAACGGCGTCCGCAACCGGTTGTCATCTCGACGACTCCGAAGGTAGTCCGGCTTTCAGGAACCAAAATTTCGTCACGATCGATGGGATGGGCCACTTCGATCGACCGGGGCAAGGGTTCGCCACTAATCGCCATTCGAAAAAGTGCCATGCAATCGGAGGATTCGCTTCGACCTTCGACTACGCAGTCGACTCCGAGTTCATCGAAGCTGTTGGTCTGGATGATTTGCCATCCCCCGGATCCGCCCGCGATAACCTTGAAATGGTTTCGATACATGTTCGTTTTGATACGTCTAAACATATCACGGGCATAATGGGAGTTGATGGGTTGCTTCGATGATCCGAAGATCGAGGCATAAACGCCGGCAGCAAACGTGACTCCCAACGGATTATGTGTTGAGACTGCTACAACGCGCGTCTTGGGGCCGATGAAACGGTCCAGATCCTCGGGGAAGCAGGCTACAACCTCGTCTCTCCCGAATTGGCGCAAGAGTGAGTTTTCGAGCAGCCTTACTCCCGCAGGCATGAAGCGGGCGGAGCCATCTGCGTTCCGCTCTACCTGCCTCCAGAGGGGATACTTACTATTTAAAACCCATTCCATCCAAATCGGCAAAGACGCCATCGCCATTTGAATAAAATAACCGGCGTGGTCGATGCACTCAGTCAGAGGTGCAGTGATGACGATCAATTGTCCATCATTGGCCGGCCCGAGTACTGTTTCGCTATCTATGTGGGATCCCACTCGTGAGTGCCGTAAAGGGTCGAGTTGGTGCTGTTCTTGCACTTGGATCAATCCTCCTGAGTGTTCAATTTAGCGATTAAAAGGGCTATCAATCCCCCAAGTTTCTGAGAGCCCTTGGGAAAGTCTCAAGAGCAACAGCCGCCTGTATTAACGTCCCTGACGGACTCTTGAGCGAGCTAAGTCGTTAATTTTATCCATTGTTAAACGGATTTGCAAGTTCTGGCCAATGCGGTTTTTGCCAAGCTGTAGTGAAGGGCATTTACATTTGGGCAGGAAATCTCAAGCCCTGAGTGCTTCCGCGTTGAGGTAGGAGGCAGGGACAATAAACTGGACTCCTGCAAAGACCATGCTTTCCGTTTTTCCTTGGATGACCCACCGGACCTCAGCTTCCGCGGTGGAGCGATGGTTTGAGAGGATAATCTTCTGACCCGCTTTCACGATACGGTCCGGCAACAAGAGGCAGGCTCCCGATGAACTGGTATTCAGGGTGTAAGAGGGGGTTTCGAACTCCTGTCCCAGCGGGTCTTGTCCTTTGACAACCATGGGAATGAGTTCGAGGACCCGTGGCGTCCGTCGGAATGAGTTTTGATTGTCGAGCGAAGATGCCTCTTCAGCACTCCGGTACGGTTGCTTTGGGTCGGATTCCAGCCGATTCAAAATCTCCTGGATTCGAATTGCCTGTTCCGCAAGCTCAGCCAGGTCTTTTGCATGTTGAGAGTCGGTACGAACGGTCCCTTGATAGAACCGCGTATAAGCCATGACATTTTCAAGAGGCGTCCGAATCTCCCTGGCTAATCCTCGCCAGGGTGAAGTCTGATCAGGTCGACTTCGAGCCGACAACTCCTGGACATTCGGCTCCCTGGAAAACTCTACAATTTGCGAATCGGATTCTCTTGCTGTGCGCAGGGGCCGTAGGGAAGAGGGCAGCCTCGAAAAAAAAGCTCTGTAAAAGCAAATGGAAAAGCACGTCACACAAAGGTATCCCAGGATTTGGAACAAAATGTTGTTTCTCAGGGTCAACACTTCTTGGATTTGAAATTCAACCGTTTTCAGGACCAGGAAGACCACTAACCAGAAGCCGCACCAAAACTCAAGTGGAACCTTCTCCAACAGCTTTGAGACCCCGAGCTTGTCTAGAAGCCGTTCGTACTGGAGATAGGCGCGGCAAGTTTCCCCGATCTTGACATTCATGGTCTGCAGGGCATCCACGACGCGGGTGACTTCCCCAGCGTTCTGATTATCGAGAACTGGGGATCGGAGTTCAATTTGACTGGCACGATTCAGCTCTGCTGTCCAATCATTGTCGAATACGTAACGGTATTCAGTCTCGTAAAACTCGCGTATCTGCAGTTGAGTATTCCGTGCAAAGGACCGAATGAAGCTCTCGTAGTCTGAGAAGGTGGATTTGGCGATCTCAAATCTTACTTTAAACGGCCGGATATGTGGTTTTATTACCATAGCTTCCAGTTGAACTCCAAAATTCCACAAGGCACCCGGGATGGTGGCGTCTTGTCTGCGATTACCTGATTAGCCAACCTGAGAAACACTGCCTCACCTCAGTCTCCTTGCAAGATATTCTCCATTTGTTCGGCAATTCGACCTTTAGACAGGATGCAAAACGTAAACCAGCCTCTCTTCGATCTATGTCAAATGATTCAAATGGAAATGACGGAATGATGGCACGGTAGAACCTCAATGTTGTTTGAAAAAAGGGCGAATGCAGCATCAAAATGATGAATTATTTTTCTCTAATGTGGAAATATAGTTCGCCCCAAAGGTCCCAATCTTGAAAATGAACTAGCTTGCGATTAGAATAGGTAAGCGAGTTTCCAAGTTGAGTCTTTGTTTGTGAATATTCTTTTAACCCGAGATGCCTGCTGAACTCTTAACTTTTCAAGCGACGCTGGGAGGATGTGCCAGGGGCAATATCAGGAACTGGCGGTTCTTTGCGAGCAGGTATGGTCCTTTGGCTGAGCACCTCCTGCCGCACAGATTCGGGCTTGCAGCAGACCTCCTTCGATCTCGCTTGCCTGACTTCTTTGCCTCTCTCTCTGAAAATGGAAATGCCTTTTTCCGGGAGTTTTCAGGATTCAATGAACAGGAATTCGTAGTCTCCTTCCAATATCGCCTTTTTGATTTTTCCCGGGGACACGTAGGGCCTATCAATCGCACAGGGGTCAGCCTCAATGCTGTTAACCAAGTCTTTGGAAAGCTGCCACTGGCGCACCAAGAACCTGGTTGGCTCGCTCTAAAAGGGTATTCCGATGAAGTAATCGGCAAGATCCTCAGAGTGCCATTGTCCCTGGTGAAAGTGGGAAGGACTGTGGTCGTTAAAGGACTCAACGAATTCGCTGACCCGGACGCAGGGCCCGGGATGCTGAATGATTCTTTGCTGGTCGAGCTCGAGAAATGTGGAGGGCCAAGCTGCCCGGAGATCAAGGCCTTCTGCAAAGTTATGGACGGACGTATGCCATGGCAGGACAAGCGAAACGTTGAACAGCACATTGCTGAATGCCGTCACTGTCTCGACCTTGAGACAAGCCTGAAAAACGGTATTTTTCATTTGAGGATCCTTCCACCTCTTCCCGACGACAAGGTCCAATCTCTGCTCTCACTAATCACTTTCAGCAAGGCGGCAGCTGCTGCGCGGAGATCCATCCTAGAAAAGGTGTTGAGAGTCTTCCGCTGATTGACTCAGGCGTCTACCCGGTCCCTATAAGCAATCTTCCATGAACTGCAGGTACCTTCCCAGCGGCGACCAGATGGTTTTGGTGGAATTCCCCGAAGAGATCTCCGCCCGGATTAACTCCAGGGTCCACAGCTTTAGCCGGTTGCTTGAACAGCGGGCTTTACCGGCAGTGCGGGAATCGTTTTCGGCCTATCGTTCTTTGGGGGTCACTTACGATCCTTTGAAGATTTCTTTTAATGATCTGGTGGAGGCAATAAGAGTCTTAGAAGCTGAACAAAGTGAGACTTCAAGTCAAAGCCCCAGGCAGGTCGAAATCCCGGTTTGCTATGGAGGACAGTGGGGGCCGGACCTGGAATTTGTGGCGCAGCTCAACCATTTGTCTCCAGATGAAGTAGTGAAAATCCATTCTTCTGGTGAGTACGTGGTCTATTTCCTGGGTTTTTCTCCCGGTTTCCCCTATTTGGGAGGGATGCCGGAAGCTATTGCTATGCCGCGCCTGGAAACGCCTCGACCTCGTGTGCCAGCAGGTTCAGTGGGGATCGGGGGCAGACAGACGGGCATCTACTCGATCGAAGGCCCCGGAGGATGGAGGATTATCGGGAGAACGCCGCAAGTGTTGTTCAGGCCAAATGACAAAGCTCCATTCCTCATGCATTCCGGTGACCGGGTTAAGTTCCGTTCGATCACGGCAAGCGAGTATACGAGACTGGAAGCGACTAACCCTACTACTGGCCTCTTTTCGGAAAGCCGGGGCAGGCCGGTTTTCCAGGTAATGAGGCCCGGCTTTTTGAGCACGATTCAAGATGGCGGCCGGCTGGGTTTTCAATGTCATGGTGTTGCCATATGTGGGGCTATGGACCGATACGCTTTGCGGGTGGGCAACCTTCTGGTCGACAATTCCCAGGAGACCCCCGCGCTGGAAATCACGGTTGGTGGACTGGAACTGCAAGTCCTTGCGCCATGTCATATTGCTTTTGCAGGGGCTGACCTATCTGCATTAATGGATGGTGATTACCTGCGACCTTGGGAGAATCACTGGTTACGGCCTGGACAGACTCTGTCCTTTGGCCAGCGAAGATGGGGCGTTCGTTCTTATCTTTGCGTCGAGGGAGGATTTGCAGCCGACGAAATCATGGGAAGTTGCTCCACTGACTTGAACTCGAGATTCGGGGGATTCGACGGGAGGCGGCTGCAAAAAGGGGATATCCTTCGCTTGGGTAATGCACCGGCTTCGGATGAGTCTCATGCCAGCCGCAGAGTTCATGAGGACATCGTAAAGAACTATAATGATTGTGGCACACTTCGGGTGATTCCCGGACCCCAGATTGATTGCTTTGGGCGAACTGAGATTGAGAAGCTGTACTCGAGTGAATACCGGATTAGCCCCAATGCGAATCGCATGGGCTACTTCCTGGAGGGGCCCAAAATAGCGGCTCGAAAGACGGAAATCATCTCTGATCCTGTTCCCATTGGAGCCCTGCAAGTACTTCCTAATGGGCAGATGGTCCTGCTAATGGCGGACCATCAGACTGTGGGTGGCTATCCCAAGATTGCGGTGGTCATTACAGCCGATCTCCCCAAGGTTGCCCAGTTGAATATCGGGGAAAGAATCTATTTCCGAAAGGTAAGCCTGGAAACGGCACATCAGCTCTTGAGAACCCAGGAAGCTGGAATCGAGCACGGCGTCCTAATTCAAAACATACCCTGAGAGGAAACCGACATGCGATTTATTCAAATATATGATCCAAGGAAGGGCGTTGTGGCTGCTAAGTTGGACTCTGGCCGAATTTATCCTATTGCGTATGAGCAAAAGAACGTGCGCTCCATGCTCGAGTTGGTGGAATATGCCACGGCCATCGATCTGGATCTCACGGAGGTGGGTGAGGAATTGGCGGCGAGTGAGGCGCTGGAAGTTAGTTGGGAGGACATCCAGGTAGCTCCCGAAGCCGGGAAGATCCGTGTGGCTATCCCCATCCATCCTCCTGAAGTTTGGGCCTTCGGGGTTACCTACAAGAAGAGTGCCGAATTTCGAGACGGCGATATCCAGTCCTCCAAGGGCATTTATGACTCTGTCTATTCAGCCCGCAGACCGGAACTCTTCTTTAAGGGAACGGCACCGCGCTGCACGGGAACTCACGACTTTATCGGAATGCGCTGTGACTCAGTGTTCACGGCCGTCGAACCCGAGTTGGCTGTTTTGGTGAATTGCCGAAAAAAGGTCTTGGGTTACATGGTCGGTAACGATGTTTCGGCCTGGGACATTGAACGGGAGAACCCGCTCTATCTGCCGCAGTCCAAGGTTTTCAAGGGCTGCTGTGCACTGGGCCCCCTCCTTGTTAGCGCCGACGAAATCCCCAACCCGTATGACCTGACGATCCATTGCCAAATATTGCGGCAAGGTCAAATAATCTTTTCGGGAGAAACCTCAATCGGGATGATGCGGCGCAAAATAGAGGATTTGATCGACTTCCTTTTCCTGGCCAACCACGTACCGACAGGGACGGTTGTGCTGACGGGTACGGGGATTATCCAGACTGAAGAGGCAGCATTGCAGGAAGGAGATATCGTGGAGATTGGAATTTCGGAAATTGGGACTTTGACTAACACGGTGAGACGGGTTGAATGAGCCCATGCCCTACAAAACGATTTTCGAACCCTTCAAGATCAAGCGGGAATTTCTTCTCTCCGTTCAGCCCGGAAGAGGCACGCCTGATGACCGATGCTATGTGCTGTTCCGCCCCTTCAGGGCTGACGTACCGGGGCGGACCTGACCCAGGGCGACGCCCTGGGCTGGATTATTCTGACCTTTCAGGCCAGGGTTTCCACGCTCACCAACTATCCTCCACTTGTGATTACAACCCCTTACTTTTTGATTTACTAAGCTCATTAGGGAATCGCCCGCCAAGTCGCTGAGCCTTCCACGGATTGCGCGGATCTTGCCAGACCGCTGGAGTTGCCCCTTGCCCAAAGTGGACGTTCAATTTAAAAAGGTTCCCCTCTCGGTCAGTGATTACAGTCCCCGACGTTGGATCGGTTTCTGTCCGTCGGGTTTGGGCATGAACATGTCTTTCCAGGTCAATCCGCATTCCCGTACCATTTCCAAGCCATATTCCAGACGGCCCAAGTTGCTGTCGGCGTTGTTGGTCCCCAGTGAGAATTTAATTCCGGCTGCTTTCGCTCGCTTGATAAAAGCGGGACTGGGAATCCGGTAGCGAGTGTTGATCTCGATAGCCACCGCGTTTTTCCGGGCTGCGTCAATGACCCGCTGCATCCGCTCCGGGGTCCAGAGTTGATCGTACTCGCTGGCAATACAATCGGGCAAGAATGTCGGATTGACGTAAATGTCGATCGGCTCATTGTTCAACACTCCCAGGATTCGATCGACATACATTTCCATAAACACTTGCTTGTCGGGAATCTCTACTTCCTGGTTGATCCAAAGCCGGACGCGCTTGCCGCGCTCGTCCGTAAAAGTCATGGCGTCAGTGAAAACGTAGTCGAACCTGGCTATCGCTTGCTTGGAAAAGAACTTGACCCATTCGCGCCCTTCAGCCTGCATTCCGAGGAAGATAGGTTGACCTTGGTGTTGCTTCAGGAATTCATCGATTCCTGCGTCGTTAGTAATAGGAAAGCCCAGGCCACAGTTCGGCGCAACGCCATAGTAGATCCCGGTTTTTCGGGATTCCGCCAGAGCCTCCTCCAGGGTCAAGCCTCCCTTCAGGTGGACATGAAAATCGACGAGTGGGAAATTGTCGCGAGCAAGCTGAAGGACCTGGATTTCCCTCTGGTCGAGTACAGGGGCCTTGAGGGTCTCTGCTCCCGAGCTTTCTACGAGGGGTTTTACGCGAATATTTCTGAAAAACGCATTTGATCCCAGATCATGACATTGCAGAGCAAAAGTACCCTCTGATAAGATTCTCCCCTGATCCTCGCCTTCCTGAAAAGGGTTCTCCGGTTCCAGGTAGTCAACCAAGAGAGTGTCATTGATACGGATCCAGATGTGTTTTTGCAGGACTTTCAGGTAAATCGTGAACCATTCGTTGTCTTTGACAATGCTCTTGTACTGGTTTCTAATCCCGTACAGACTGCCGGTTTTCTTCATCTCTCGGTAGTCACCTTCGCCTTTATGCGTATTGTTGATTTGGATTTCGAACCCTTTTTGGGGCCAGCCGCTTTGCTGGTATTGCGTGTGGAAATAAATGCCTGAATTGGCGCCCGGTCGAGCCATCACCTCAGCCATGAATTCGAAGTTCCTAAATTCGGCCTTGGAACCGTTTCCCACGTAGAACAAATGAGCCCTCGGGCCAGCCGTAGCGATTTGGCCGTCGATCACTTTAAAGGAACCGGCAGACTCGCCCACTTTCCACCCCTCGAGGCTCTTGCCATCAAACAGGGAGATCCACCCCGAAGAATCCGACGAGGGCTGGCCTGTAGCAAGGGTACTTCCAGAAGCAACGGCGAACAGCAAGCCTGTCAAGAAACGATTCAACATGAGTTCTCCTTATTGTCCCCGGTTAACGACCGGGCAGTTGCACTGGCCACCTACAGCCTATGTCAGCCTCGTCGGGCTGTCGAGCGGATTTTGAGGCATCAGGTTTGGTTAGAAAGTAAAGTCCAAATCTGATATCCTGAATGAAAAAGCAGGGGAAGGGAGTGCGCAGACGACCCTATGAAATTTCCAATAATCTCTAATTACCTGGCTTTGAGCCTAATCTGCTCAATGGGCTTTAGTCAAGGAACGTCCACCCAACCCGCACAAAAGCAGGGGAATGAGGAGAACAAGCCTACCCGTCCGAGTATGCAGCTCTATGATGTTCCACCGGTCAAGGAATCCTCAGGCGAATCCCCGGAGGAGTCAGCCGATTACCTGAAAGTCTCCCAAATCACCGACCCTGCCGCCGGAGCACCATTGATCGAAGATTTTCTCACAAAATACCCCGATTCAAAACGGGCCCCGCTTTTGCACTACGGAGCGGTAGGTATTTACCAGCAGCTTAATAACTACAACAAGCTGATAGAGCACGGAGAGAAATTCCTGGAAACCTCGCCTTCTAATATCACAGTACTGTCCACGCTCGGGTTGGCTTATGCCTCCCACGGGGATGTTGATAAGGCAATGGAAAAAGCAACCAAGGCGATTACCTTGCTCGATAGTTTGGCCAAGCCGGCGAGTGTTACCGACGAAACGCGCTGGACTAACCAGCGCAATCAACTATTAGCAATGAACTATGCCAGCCTGGGGATGTCTTCATACACGACGTATGAGCAGGAAAAAAAGAAGGAAAAGGAGATTGAGGCTGGTAGCCAGGGGAAGGCGCCGGCAACCGGATCAGTGGGGACTCCCTCTGGCAAAGAAACCGGTGCTGAGCCGCCTAAACAGCCGGCAGCTCAAACCAGTTCCAAGGCAGCCATTAGCCTGGCCAAGGCACTGGGGTACTTCACGAAGGCGGTCGAGTACCAACCCCGCTACGATTATGCTCAGTTCCAGTTAGGAGTGATTTATGCGCGTCGAAGCGAAGTGGACAAAGCCATTGACGCATTCGCTAAAGCTGAGGTGATTGGTGGCGGCTTTGCCTCAATGGCCAAGCAGAATCTGGAAGTGGTCTACAAAGTGAAGAATAAGAACTCGCTTGACGGCATAGACCAGGTGCTGGCCAAGGCTAAGGAAGAACTACCGCCCATCCCGCCGCCTGCCCCGGCTAAGCCTGACTCCGCTCCCTCTGACCAACCCCATGGGCAGAATCCTTGATCTCAGAACTCATTCTGATCTTACGCGACTCATTGAAGATTCCAATCGCAAGCCGATTTTTGGTTTGTTTTGATATTTCATTGAGCCTGCGATCGTTGAGAGGTTTGGAATAACATGCAAAGATCAGGGACGACCCGAAGAGGTTTTGTGAAGGAGGCTGGTGTTGCAACGCTTGGCATCCTGGGAACGAGAACATGGCACGAATCGTTGCAGGCGGCCGTTGACAATCCTGAACCTTTAAAGATAACTTGCATTGATGTTGTCACATTTCGCAAGGACATTCATGTCGGCGGTGGTTCGGGCGGTTCGGATGGTGCGGAGTTCCTCTGGGTACGTCTCCACACCAACAAGGGACTGATCGGCACAGGAGAAACCTACCCCTTTACGCAGGGCGAAGCCGGAGCGCTCAGGGATTACTCCAGGCGGATTATCGGTCAAAATCCGTGCGACATCGAGGGTCTTTGGCGCGACCTTTACCACGACATGGCCATGCGCAATGCCGGTGGAGCTGACATGCGCATTCTGAGCGCCATCAATATGGCCCAGTGGGATATTCTCGGGCAGGCCTCCGGCCTGCCGCTCTACCGGTTACTCGGCGGGAAAACGAGATCCCGAGTACGGGTCTATAACACGACCACTGATTATTGGGCGATCAATAATATGAAGATGGGGAAGGACACGATGAAGATCGTGCAGTTCCTGCTGGACCGTGGCATAAGTGCGATGAAAATTTACCCATTCGAGAGTTCGGACCACTACATATCCAACCAATCCCTCGACGAGGGAATGCGCTGGATTCGCGAGATTCGCGACCACGTGGGGACGAAGATGGATATTTGCGTGGATTGCTGGGGACACTTCGACTTCCCGAGTGCCCTTCGCATTGCCAAGGCTCTCGAGCCGTACAACATCATGTATCTGGAAGACGCTATGCTTACTCACAATTCGCAGGCCTACGCACAGCTTGCTGCGGAGACCTCTGTGCCCCTCTGCTTGAGCGAGACTCTCGCTACCCGGTACGAGTACCGCGAGTTTTTTGAGCGCAGGGCGTGCGACGTGGTCATGTACGATCTTACTTGGTGCGGGGGTTTGTCCGAGGGAAAAAAGATTTCCGACATGGCTGATACGTATCTCATTCCGACGTCGCCTCACACCTGTGGCGGCCCACTCCTCTATATCTGTACTACACACCTGTGTACAGCCCTTTCGAATTTCCTGATCATGGAAAGTAACTATTGGAAATACAGTTACCAATACCCATACTTTGTAAACAATGTGCCGGTCCCTGAAAACGGGCACGTGAAACCGCCCGAGCTACCTGGCATTGGGGCAGAGATCAAGCCGGAGATCTTTCGGAATGGAGATGCGATAACAGAGACTGTGGCCACCCTGTAACCCCCAGGGGAATTGGGAGGCAAACTGCTTTTTCCGAGCCAGCAGGGCCGGCTTCAAGTTGCGATCGAATGCGAACAGACGGTCGTTGATGGATAGGCAGAGCGCGACCGTCTTGAAGAATTCTGCTCTGTAAGAGAAAAGTCAAAAAGTCAAGTGCGGCACTTTCCTGCGCTATGAGCTGTTTTGACCATGCTTGTGGTCAATAGTGAACTGACACCGGATTACCACGATGGTATAGATATGGTGCCTCCAAGATCTGGTGGGAAGCGGAGCCGGCATCGTAGTGCGTCTTCGAAAGACCGGAAAACTCATCTTGTGGGGGATCGTTTCAGAACATCAACCATGACTGTTTCAATGAAATCACTAATTTGGTGAAAAAAGGAGAGTATCAGGATGTCGGAATATCGAATCAAGGTTGCGCCCAATACCGTAGCGTATGCGGACGCGGAGAACCACAAGCTAGTAGTAGAGTTCGCCATCCCGGGAGCGCCAACAAATACTATCGATGTGAAGATCCTGGAGGACAGCATCCACCTGACAGCGCCGGCAAGGGACATCGAGTATGTTTCAGCACTGGCTTTAGGTTGGCCCGTGAAACCTGTCAAAGCCGAAGCGACGTACGAGCACGGCCTGCTCCGAATCGAGGTGCCCTTCAAAGATCCGATGGAAGACGCTGTGAAAGTTGCCATCAAAGCAACTGGCCCGGACACCATTGCCAAAATACCCGAAGCCTTATGACCCAAATCATGCACCGAATTCGCATTGTGGTTTAGTGTTTGGTGCATAGAATTCTATGCATCCTTCACCCTCAGATTTCTTTCGTCGCCGCTCTGGTGTGAAAATCAGCCTGGGACGACATTTTTCGGAGGATTGATGGTGGATTTCGAGGCGAAGCGCGACGCAACTCTGCTCACCCCGCGCCAGGATGGGTGAAGGCAGGGACGAGACATCTCAAAGAACAAAAGCGCCAAAAACAGTCGATAGTCAGCTGAAAACCCGCTTGTCAGCATCGTCAAAATCAGGGAGAGCCGCTGGAACCTTTACCGAGTGTGGAAACCGCTCAGCCTTATGGTTCTTGCGGGCCTGACACCAAGGGAGTGGGCAATCTTGATCGTGGACGAGAACCTTGGAGCGCCAGACTATCCGGCCATTCAGAAGCGAGTCATAAAACCTCTGGCAAAGCCGGAGGCTTGAATTTGTGAACCGCTCAAAGCAGTCCCTCTGAATTGACCTGCTTGAACTCCGGAGGAGCGTCCTGTTCGTAGCGGGGTCCCTTCTTTTTCCCTTCAGCTCCGCTAGGAGCGTCCTGTCCCTGTGAGGGTCCACCTCTACAGGTCACTCCTCCGGAGTTGCACTAACAAGAAACACTCTCTCTCTACAAACAGACCGCTCCTGACGGAGCTGTCTTGCCCAGCGGGGCAACCTCCATGACAAATCCTGCAAAAGTCGAACTTCTGGAGTCCCCCGGCAGAGCAGGGGTTTACCTAAATCCAATTAGGAGCGGGACCTTGACACTGCCGGAGGCTATCGCCCAGCAAGGCTACGACGTTGAGCAACAGCTAAACGAGATCGAAGCCACAAACAACGTTCTTGACGCAAAGGGGATCATCCTCGATTGCGACCCGCGACGGGTGAACGATAAGGGGGCCGTCCAGCCGAGTCCGGAAAACGCCGTAACGAATTAGGGAAAAATGAAGTAGGCTGTTCGAGTAAATGACTTGGTACCTTGAGGGGGCATGATTTGGAAAAGGACGTGGCTCGCCCGGGAGAACCCCAGCGCAGGAAATGCAGTATCGGAATCTCCAAAACAACAAAGCTGCTAAGTCGCACAGCAGTTGTATAATCGCTTTATGGGGGTCGCATAACGTATGAACGGAGAGCAACTCCCCGTCTTTTGTGGGCAGTCGCACTGATAACCACTGGCACCTTAGTGCTCTTCTTGTAACTTTCATCGCCGGCTGAACCACACCTCAAGGAGGATTTCGGACATGGCACGATATCTAATCGAAGTTCCGCACGACCCGGAAGTAACGGCCTGCGCGCGGGTTGTTCAAGTCTTTCTCGCGACTGGTTCCCATCTGCTAACCCACGCGGATTGGGGATGCCTAGACGGGGTGCACAGCGCGTGGATCATCGTGGAGGTGGACAGTAAAGAAGAAGCCCGCCGCGTGGTGCCGTCCGCGTTGCGCGCTGGTGCAAGAATTACTGGGCTGAACAAGTTCACCATGGAGCAGGTCGATAACATTTTGAGTCACCATGAAAGGTGATCAGCAATTGCATCGGGCTGGATGTTTATAAGAAGACGATCAGCTACTGCGTCAAGGATGCGAGCGGTCAGGTTCACCAGCAAGGCCAGATCGGAGCAACGCGAGGCGACCTGGATAGCCGGATTCATCCCATGTACAGGAGGTTGTCCCGATTCCCCCATGAAAATCCTGTTAATTGTGGCCCTCTCAATATTGGCATCATCCGCCTCGACAGGACAGGATTCGCCACCGTCCCTTGCGCGCCTGATCAGCGACAACCACTGTGGGGGCATATGGGCCACGTCCCAGGACATAGGCGCATGCCGCGTGGAACCAATGCCCGAACCTGGAGACATCCGCATAGTGAAACCCTGAAGACATGCCATTCATCCGTGGCCACCAAGTTTGACCCTATGATGAAAGAGAGTCTAAACCATGGCATCCATTCGATTTGGCATTCCTTCTGCGGTACCGCTTATTTATTTGTATGTTGGTGCCTAGCCCCCGGATTGGGGTTCTTATTTGGTTCTTTAATCCTTACCTATACCCGTGCAATTGGTCACAGATAACTACCTTGGAAGTTACAGGCTATGACCCCGTCCTATCTCGCGACTTTGCTGGTAGTCTGTGGTTCGTTGTTGCTGACTCCGCAATTACCCTTTGAACAAGAGAATGGCACTCCACTGCCAAGAGAAGAACAGCCTTCTGTGATAGCGACACTGTTGAAATCAGGTGATCTTCGTGAACAGGCCTTGGGAGCCCATCTGACGGCCGAATATAAGCGCCTCGAGTTTGTTCCAGAATTGCTAAGCCTTCTCACCCTGTTACCGACGGATAGGCGACAATGGCAACCAGGTATGGCAGCTCAATATGACTTAGATCAAGTCGTCCTAGATGCTCTTATTCAGATGAAAGCGAAGGTCCCTCCCGACAAGATTATTCCTTTTTTTGAGCAGTATTCAGATGCTTTGATTGTTCTCTTTTCCGAGCATCGGAAAGAGAATTCCCGAACACTTTTATCGATCTTATCCAAAGTCGAACATCCCACGTACTGGCTCGCCATCTGCAACCTGTTGGCCGAGGTTCGCGCTCCCGGATTTGCCGCTCAGTTGTTGAGGGATCTCCAGATCCAAGTCAGAGTCTGTGTCCGAGATGACGATTTGGAAACGGGGTTTGTCGAGGATGACTTGGGAGGAGCATGCGCAGATGGTTGGATAGGGCTGTCAGAAGGGTTTCCGCCGACAGGCATTTATGAATTGCAGATGCATCCTGATCAGGACACCGTTCTCTTATGCAATGGTCCTGTTCCTATCTTTTATCGACGAAGCATCGTGGCACCTGGCCGCCAGATAGGAGTGGGGGATTGCCTTAGCGATATGAATAAGAACCGATATAGGGGGGAATACTTAGCCCTTCTGCTGGGTGTTCCGATGGATTCGATGGAATTGAGGTACCAAAGGACTCACTACGTTCGATGGAACGGAACTGAAAAATATAAGAATGATCTGGCAAAATTCGTGGATCAAGAGAATGAGGCCTTTTCCCATCTGGTGGAGCATCTTACCGAATCGAATCTCATAGAGCGCCATGAGGCAAACACGCTTACACTTAAGATTGAGGTTTCAAAAGTGGTTGATTTGCGAAAGGACCGATCTATACCTCTCTGGTTACCCACAGGCACCAAATACATCGGTGAGCAGCCCCAAAACTGACTTCACAAGGTCAAGCTTTTGAACTTGTGGGTTTGATGGCGGGGCGAAGCTCTTGAAACCGGTAACAATTGAGTTCTACTACCACAGACGGCTTCATGCGGCCTTTTTTATTGGTGGAGGGAACCCTATGAAACCAACCCAAAGGAAGGGCGTGCCGAGAGAACTCTTCGCCTCTTCGATTGCCCCAGCGTCGGTCGATGCCGGGAATCGCGCCGTCGATGTCGTTTTATATACCTGCGAAAGGGTTCAAAGAAGTGGATTTTTCAGCGATCCCTATTTCCTGACACTCAGTCTGGATCCCGCCCACGTTCGTCTCGGTCGTCTGAATAACGGCGTCCCCGTCCTAGATAGTTTCTGTCGCAAAACCGCAGGATTCAAAGAAAACTCCCCTCCTCGGCTGAGGAGGGAATGTGTCGCGCAGCGCCGCGGGGGTGGTGCGAGGTTCCACAATTCCGATACTGGCTTGGCTTTTCCAGGATTGTTCGAACCACCCCGCCGCGGCCAGTGGCTGCCCATCCTTATCCAAGGAGGGGAGCCTAATTGCCGAGTTTTGCGACAGAAACTAGATAGCCACTCAGACCGGAGCCTGAAGGGGGTGATCGGCGTTGTCGAGAAAGGCTGGCTCGAAAACGGTCAGGCCGTCGCGAAGCTCCGTGTCAGCGACCGTGCGGAAGTCGAGCCCGTCTGGAACGATATCAAGAACGGCATTATCCACTAGCGGGCATCAGGGTCGGGGTGGACGCAGAAGCGCATTCTGTCGAATCGATCATCGATGCCACCCACGATTTTGCTGAGGATACGGAAATGGACGAGTTAATGGATGCAGGGTGCAATCAAAAGTGGCGAGCAATATGAACATTGACGGTCCACGTCCCGAAGGTGAAGGCTTGAGGTGAGAAGCCTTCAGGCAGAGATTATCTAGGGGCGGGGACAGCAGTCCTCCGCGCACTGCGCGGGCCGCCCCTGGAACATGTAATTCAATAGGTGGGCACCCTGGAGGGGTGCCAGGAGACTCTCGCACCCCTGCAGGGTGCAACCCCGTTCGGACTCATTCCCAGGGGTATCGCGGCGAACGCGGTCGCCGCGATACCCCTGGCTAATTTCTTTCGTCCTTTCAGGACGTCTTCCGCCCTTGCTGCCCGCCACTTTTAATTGCAGGCATTGATGCAATGACTACCGTTGGTGCGAGACACACTGCAATTCCTTTCGGAGATTTGGGCGAGTGACGTGATAAAGGCCCCGCCAGGCCACACGGCGCCTCCAGGGCTCGAGGCTGGAGGGTCACTGGGTCCCCTGCAGGGTAGCATCAATCGTCGCCAGGTATTTTCGGGCCTTTTCCGCTTGGACCAGGTCCGGATTGATGGTCAGCATGGCCTGGAAGTGCTTACGAGCTTCAGGCAGGGTGGCGGCGCTCTGCGTGATTTCTGCTTTGCGGTACAAGGCCAGCCCAAGCCCGTAATGGATCTGTGCATCTTGGGGGTCGTAGCTCAGAGCCTTCAGATAGAATTCGACGGCGGGGTCTGGTTCAGACAACAGGCGTTCACAATCTCCTAAGCCAAAGTAGGCCAAGCTTCGTAGGTCCTTCCAGATGTCCACTTGAGCGGCTCGCTTCTTCTTCCCCATGCCGACCAGAAAGCCAACCACGTAGTAGTTCATTTTACCAGCGAGTTTGCTCTCATAATCGCTGAGCTGGAGATACTGCAGGTACTCCGATTTGGCTGGCTCGTACTTGCCGCTCATGCGCAGACTTTCAGCCAGCCAGAAGTGGGTCTCGGCCACCTTGGGTTCGAGCAGAATTGACTTTCGAGCCACCTCAATCGACTGAGGGTACAACTCCTTCATGCGGTAACTTTGAGCGAGCATCCGGAAGGCCAGGGCATTTTTCTGATCATGCTGGACTACAACATTAAGCTGGCGGATAGCTTCATCAACGTTGCCGATGTCTAGCAACATACCGGCAAAACTGGCTCGGGCTTCAAGATAATCCGGATCTATCTCGATGGCCCTATGAAAGTACTTTGTTGCCTTGTCTTCATCGTAAAGTGCGTTATAGGTTCGGCCCAGGTAGAGAGCGGCCTGACTATAAGTGCTGTCCAAGGCCAGGGCCCGTTCAAACTGCTCAGCGGCTTTTTTGTAATTGTCTGCATACCCTTTGTTGTAGTATTCGAGCCCTTTGTCCAGCAGATCGACGGCCGCCTTGGTTCGTCGACGAGCGATGAGGATCTTGATGGACACAGTGGTCTCTTGGCCGGGATAGACCATCTCCTCTCGAGGTCCATCGGGTTCGTAACCCATCTTGACGGCCTTGATAGTGAGCGCGCCAGGACGCAGGCCCTGAAGCTTCAAGGGTTTTCCCTTGTCGACGGTCCCGGCCGATTGCCCGTTGATAAATACTTCCACTCCATCCATGTTCGACTCAAAGACGAGGGTCCCGAATTCCGCCTTGGCAGCGGAAGGAGCGCGCCCCGCCAGGATCTTAGGGATGTAGGAGAGGGGAAGATTCGGGTCAAAGCTCCCCCGGTCAGAAGTGGGGTTCTGACGGGCAGTAGTGGCTTCTCGAACGTTGCGCCGAACGTATTCAGCCAGTTCATCTGCCGTTACCACACCGTTGCGGTTTTCGTCAGCCTCGCCCTCCAACCCTTTCACCACGTAATAGGTGAAGATCCCGTGCCCCCCCCCCCAATCGGGACTCTCGAAAGATTGCTCGCGATCGCGGCTGGCCGTAAGGGAAAACAGCGATTTGTTGATATTTAACAGGGCACTGGTAACAGAATTCGTGTCGGTTCCGGGTGTGATGGCACCGCTGTGGCAGGCGTCTGTTAGAAGAACCTTGTTCTTGGCTTTGATCTTGCCTCCCACAACCAGGCCCAGGCTGTCCATGAGATAGCCGGTACCGGGAATGTTGTTTGGGTCAAAATCATGGGGCGCCAGGTAACCTTTTCCGCCATAGATGAAACCATGCCCTGCAAAGTAAATCAGAACTCGATCATCCTCGGCCGCCACCGAAGGCAGCCAGGTCTCTAATTCATGGCGAAGCCTTTCCCTCGTGGCTTCCGTTCCGATGAGTTTGTGCACATTCTCAGCCCTGAAATTGCCGCCTTCCGGGCTGATCAGGATGGAATAAACAGCTTCCGCGTCGCGATTGGCAAATTGCAGCTGTAATTTGGATGGCAGGTTCCTATACTGGGAAACCCCAACAACCAGGGCATAGCTCCTCGGAATGACCATCGTGGCGGGGGAGGAGCCAGCGACTTGACCCTCAGGCCCCTTCTCCACCTTTAAGTCCCGTTTTTGTTCCTGGATGGCCAACAGCGGGGGGGCCGAAGTGACCAGAAACAAGCTGAGTGCCAGATAGATCCAGCGTTTCATCGCAGTCACCTGTGGGCGATTCGAAACTCAAAGATCACGGGGCCTTTTGAGTTCTCTGGAGCTGACACCAAGGTCGATTTGTCTTTCTTGATGAATGCCAATTCCCGCGAGGTAACATCCGGGACAGTCGATAGATTTCCCGGAAGCTCTTTGGGGTCATTGATGCCTCGAGGCCCGGCAGAGGAGTCAATGCATTCGCCGCGAGCCTGGAACATTGTGTCATCACAGCGGGGAATTAAGGTGGCTGACGGCTTGTTGATTTTGGCGGGGGGAGGAGGAAGGGGTACATAGGTCGCCTTAGATCGCGCCGCCTCCTCGCCGAGTTCCACCGGGCTAACCAGCCAGTAGACGGTCTCGTATCCGGGAGGACCAGTAATTTGGAACGACCCGTCAAGCGCCGGCACCAGGAACTCTTTTGAGGCTTCGATCTTGTTCGTCCTGCCTGTATCTTCGCGGGGGAAAAGTAGCGTATATTGCCCTGAGGTTCCAAGGTTCATAACGTATAGATAACCCTCAAAATCACTTCGCACCCGGAACCGGACCAGGTTTCCTCGATCGAGAACAAGGCCAGGGTCGATCGGCTGCCAATCACCGTTCATCTTCAATTCCAGGGTGATGTCCAGGTGTTGAGAATCTCGGGAGTCAGACTGAGTTCGGGCTGGGGAAAAAGCGATTCCGACCGCGACCCAGAACAGTACAGTCAGCCATAGCCATGGGCGGATGTTCATGAAACCTCCGAATCCTTCTTGCCGGGGCGCAAATCATGCTATTGGTGATTCAAGCTAAGATCGATGACCACTCTGGAATCTTTATTTCCGGTCTGATTTACGACATAGACAGCTTTTTCCGTAGCCTGACCTGGTTCCTCGTTGTTGACCTTTTCAAACACCA
>JBGOTQ010000092.1:0-21781 GCA_041476565.1 Terriglobia bacterium
AGGTTATGCCCAAGACAGTTGGAAGGTTACTTCTCGCCTTACCTTTGAATATGGTTTGCGCATACAACGAACGACTCCGACGTTTACAGTTGTACGTGATGGGCCATTTGGTGGTGAAGGGACTTGGAAGTTGTATAGTTTGGATCTGGGCAAGTATAATGCCTCGGCCATCAATTATCTACATAGTGGCGGCAATATCAGCGGCGATATCCTAGCCCAATACCAGGCAAGCGGTTTGCTTTGCGATCCTTGCTCTGGTGTTGATCGTGGATTTTCTCCCACCGAGAATCACGTTTCACCTCGGTTGGGATTTGCCTACGACCTGTTTGGCGATGGCAAGACCGCTTTGCGTGGTGGATACGGGCAGTATGTGGAACGTCTGCGCCAGAACAACTTCAACTTCGGAGCGGGCTCAAACTTCCCGAACGGCTTCAGTTCTTCTACTCAACCCAATGATGTGTTAGGGAAGAATCTGGCCGGCAATAATCTGACAGGTGTTCCATCTTTTGGTGTTGCCAGTGGCCCGCCGACATTTACTCCCGATTCCACTACTTATCTTCAGGGCTTCACGACCTTCCCGGTGAGTAACACCATGCCGACCATTTACTCCTGGAACGCAGGACTTCAGCACGATTTGGGTCATAACTTTTTCCTGGACTTGTCGTATGTCGGCAACCGAGGGACGCACTTGATGGTTCAGGCGCCTGTGAATGGAAGAGCCCCAGGCTACAGAACCAGTTCTGCTTACACAGGTAATGACAACGATAGCCGGCCGTATGTAGGATTCGGCTCGATCACTGCTGTGGCAACTGAGGGTATGACTCGCTACAATGCGGTGATGCTTCGAGTCAGCCGGAGATTTGCCAATCGGTTCCAGTTCAATGTCAACTACACGCTCTCTCGCATCATGTCTTCAGCTTACAATGATGACAGTAACCTCACGTACCCGTATGATATGGGCAGGAACTATGCGTTGGCGGGTTATGATGCTACTCATTCTTTTACGCTCGACTACATCATTCAGCTTCCTTCTCTGGCTGAAGATCGTCTCGTTCACGCCATGATTGGTGATTGGCAGTTGAGCGGTTTGACCCACTACCAATCGGGCTTCCCGATCACGATCTACGCTAATTCCGATCCGCAGTGCTGGGATTGCATTCCGAACGGGACCCCCGCCAATTTCTCTGGCTCTGCTGTTTACAAAGCTGATGGAACACTCAATCCTTATGGATTCTCCCGTCCTCCAGACGGACAGTACGGGAATGTCGGCAGCAATTCGCTTCGCGTTCCTGGTTTTGGAAACTGGGATATGAGCATATCCAAGAACTTCCGTATTAGGGAGAGCATTGGGTTTAAGTTCCAGATGGATGTCTTCAACATCCTCAATACTCGCGAAATCAGCAGTGGTTCCTATAACACTAGTTGGAGTTCTGTTAGTGCGACTGATCTTACGCCGAATGCCAGCACTTTGCAGAATTTCGCGACACCCACTGCTTATCGGCCTCCTCGTCAAATTCAGCTCGGATTCAAGTTCACGTTCTAGTGAATTGAGAATCCACCTGAAAAAAAGCCGGCCTTCGGGCCGGCTTTTTTTGTTTTCTTCATGCAAACAGTGACTCGAGGATGTCATGGAGGGGAACTCCCTTGGGGGTGGATTGGCTTTGGGATTGGAATATTCCTTAACAATTGCAGGCTGATCTTGCTATGTGACTGCTTTCTGTTAAGCTTTTTGTAAAGAGATTCCCAAGGAGATAAGGCTATGAGAGGCAGCTTTCTTACTCCAGGCCGGCTGGTGATGATGGGTTATTTGCTTCTCTCACTCAACTTTCCTACTTATCCTCAAGCCCATAGTGGCATCAGCCTTTCCGGGAAAGTGAGCTTACCGAATAGCGACCCAGCTACTCAAATTCAGGTTTACATATTAGGCACAAGCGGGTTCAGTGCAAGCACAAACACCGATGACGTGGGCAATTTTCGCTTTGATGGAGTGCCGCGGTCTGTGTACGCGCTAACGGTGACCATACCCAAAGAGATGCACTATCGTGCCGATCCGTTGTCGGTGGACACCACCAAGGAGGGCGCAATTTTCGTGGCCAATATTTTCCTCCGAAATCCGGTGGGGGCTTCCATCGAAAAAGAGAAAACGGCCCAGGTGATTTCGACGAGAGAAGCCAGCCAGAACATTCCCAAAGATGCACGCAAAGCTTTGGACAAAGCGCAAAAGTACCGGGAACAGAAGAAGTATGGTGCTGCCTTGGACGAACTCAACAAGGCCATTGGAATCTATCCTGATTACTTCCAGGCCTTCACTGAGAAGGGGACTGTGCAGGTTCAATCTGGCCATGCGCAAGAGGCTCTGCCGGACTTCAGCAAAGCCATTCAGATCTTCCCCGACTATGAACCGGCATTGAGTGGAGCTGGATACTGTCTGCTCTCCTTGGGGAAATACCAACAATCCATTGACCTCCTGGAAAAAGCGGTCCATGTCGATTCGACCCATACCCAAAACTTGTTGTTCCTGGGAATTGCCAACTTGGCCCTCAGCCATTGGGAAAAGGCCCAGGAAGCGCTGGAACAGGCCCTGAGGCTCGATCAGGCCGGAGTAGTTTCCGCCCATATGTATCTGGCCAATGCTCTTGCTGCGCAACATCTCTACAGTCGCGCCGCCGAAGAACTACACACCTATCTGCAATTGAATCCCGGAGCTCCCAATGCGGACCGCCTGCGGAGTAAGGAACAGTTTTGGCGGACTCAAATCGCCCAGGGTCGCTAATCTGCAATTCTCACCAGCCAGACACCAAGACTTTATGCGACCGCCGGTCGCAACTAAAAACTAAACGCAGAGGCGCGGAGACGCAGAGAAAAATGCCAAACAGAGAAGCCCGCACATGGCCGCAGAAGAATGTGAATCAATTAGACAAATGTCAAAATCGAGATTGCAGCGCCTGAGGCCATGAGATCCGGGCCGATGACGGCTCTTCAGGTCCTTCGCCGACATACTAACCTCTCAACAGGAATACTTTTCAGGAAAGCAGGAAGTTATGCTCTAGTATTACAAGGAAGGTCAATCAATCCGCAGATTTCGCCGATTCACGCCGACTTTGTTTTCGAGACCGTGCTCATCTTCGTCATCGGCACCGAGTGGGATAAACCGCATGCTCAGGGCAGAAGGCCTGAAAGGCCGCCATAATCTAGCCCGGGGCAAGCGGGGGCTGAAGGCCACCGCGTCGCCCCGGGTACAAGTAACCCCCAAAATATCTCGAGCCCTGAAGGGGCGAGAGAGACCCCCTCAATCCCAAACATACCTCTCGTCGTACGCAACTCGGTATTGCTTCAAGAACACACGGAATTTTTCTTGAAATGTTACCTTTCGATGATGCTCCTCTTGTCGGCGAATGTATTGGATAACCGCATTGAGATGCGAATGACTCACTGAAAAAACACCATAACCGTTCTGCCAATGAAATTGGGCGAGACTCGGCTCTTTGGCTTTGATCCATATTGAGGAACTGGTTTTGATTTCCTCGATGAGTTTGCTCAAAGCGAGATTCTTGGGCAAGCAGCAAAGGATGTACGCATGATCTGCGGTCGCGCCCATTTCAATGGGTTGACAATCAAGGTTCTTCAACGTTCCTCCAAGATAGGAGGTCAACTCCGTTCGGATTTCCTGACCCAGAAGAGGTTCGCGGTTTTTGGTGCTGAAGATCATGTGGAGGTAATTCTTGGCCAGGGATTGTGGCATATGAAACTCCCTTCACCCGTGTCGTATCTTCCGGTCTATCTCGCTCCTTCAGAGCTCCCTCTCCTCTTCATTCCCGAACCCAGGGCGGCGCGGTGGCCGTTAGCCCCCGCTTGCCCAGGGCTGGATTATTATGGCCTTTCAGGCCTCACAATTACACTCTCGGTGAAGCATGACCTTGCCGGAACTAAAGAGGAGAATCTAGCCATTCTACCGAGAGCCACGTGTATGTCGCTCCTCCAGAGCTCTCCTTCCCCTTAATTCCCGAACCCAGGGCGGCACGGTGGCCTTTAGTCCCCGCTTTCCCTGGGCTTGAATATCACGACCTTTCAGGCCTATTCTGCGTGAAACAACCTGGCGATTCTGGATTTCCCTTTATGCGGCTATTCTTGTCATCAGTTCCGTGGGGCACTATCCCCCAGATTGCGGGCCTTCTCTTCCGCCACTAACCGATCATAAATATCGGCGTGCTCTTTGGCTTTGGTCTCATCGCCGCTGCGCCGATAAGCCAGCGATAGCTGAAAATGTGCCTTGTAATAGTTCGGCTTTTCTTTGACTGCCTTCTCCAGGCACTGAATGGCTTGGTCGAATTGTCCCAGCCGATTGTATAGCAGGCCGTACACCATATTGGTTTCAACCCACTGCGGGTTCAATGGCCGTGCCTTCTCCAGCCATTGACGGCAAAGCTCATTGTCGCCATCCGAATAAGCCAGGTAGGCCAGTTCTGCCATGGCCTGGTAGGATTGCGGATCAGATTTCAACTCCTCCAAGAATTGCTGTCGGGCTTGTTCATTGCTCTTGAGTTCCAGGAAGGTCAAGCCCAAGTACAAATGCACTGTGGGAGTCTGCGGAGCTTGTTCAAGCACCTTTTGGAAATTTTCTTTGGCGCTCTCAAACGAACCTCTGAAGTAGTAGGAAAGAGCAAGGTGCATCCAGGCTGTGGCATCAGCCGGAAAGTGCTTTAAATAGATCTCATAGGCCTGGGAGGACAACCGATATTCTTCCATGCGGTAAAGAGCCTCGGCCAACATTTGCATCTGTGGCGAATTGGGGGAAGGAAATTCGTAACGATCAGCCGTTTGAAACAGTCCCAGGGCCTCACTCTTCTTGTCTGCGCTGGCGGCAATTAATCCCCGGATAAAATAGATTTCTCCGACTTCCTGTTGGAGAGTTTTATGATCCGGGGCTTTCAACTCCTCCACCGTCAGCCCTTGCATCTTGGGTTGTAATCGGTTTGAAATCTTGTCGAGTTGGGTCCGCGACGGTTCAATCCGCCCGTAGCGGACCAACGTGTAAATCACTTCAAAAGCAAACCGCGTGTTTTCCTTCATGGTGCCCTGAAGGCGATCCAGCATCGGAGGCCATTTCGCATCGGTTTTGAGCCGCAAGTAGGAATCCAGCAGTTTCAGTTGCAGTTCCAAATTGTCGTGGAATTGAAGGGCCACCGACTCCATGAGATGTTGCGCATCCAAACTTGCAGGATCTTTCTCATAGAGCATGAGACCCAAGATCAGGCGCACGTTCGGATTGCCTGGAGACAATTTGTAGGCTTGCTGCAGTTTACTAAGAGCCCGCGACATTTGATGTGCGCGGTAGGCCTGTAATCCTTCCTGTAATAATTTCTCCGCAGAAGGGGAGGGCGAACCTTGTGACCCTGTCTGAGCCGCCATGAATTTACCGGCGCCGCCAGACAACCCCAGGATGAGAATCGCCATGTAACGCAGGAGCGGCAGATAAAAACTCGGGGCCATTGGAAATGACGTCATGACGACCTATTGACTCTTTCATTTCATAGTGACACCGCCCCCTCACCCCAGTCCCTCTCTCCCGGCAGGGGAGAGGGACTGGGGTGAGGGGGCGGTGTCACTATACTCTGCGAGTCTTTATCATTGCACAGAGGGCAGTGGCGTTCCCGGTGCAGTTAGTGCGGCGTATACCATGGGACTACTGGTTGGATTTCTCCCCACGCTTTCGTGAAGCCTGAACGGCCGAAAGAACATAGCCCCTGAATGCCAAATCCCTACCCGCTCACGCCCGCCTTGGCCAGATACTCGCGCATGGTCTTGGCATATTGCGGAATGGCTACCTCAGGCTCATCGATTTCCGGATGCCAGGCTTTTTCCCATTCAAAGCTGTAATACCCCTTGTATCCGCCCTTGGCCAACACACCGACAATTTCCTGCAGTGGGATGGTCCCGCTACCGGTCAAGACGTAGCGAACATCATTGCCCTCCGGCTTGGAATCCTTGAGGTGCGTGTGTCGAACATAACTCCCCAGCTGCGAGAAAGTCGTTGCCGGGGATTCTTTGCCACTCACAAATGTGTGGTGGGTGTCCCAAAGCAAGCCCACGCTGGGCATCTCCGCACCTTTTAGGATTTTGAGCAAAGTCGGGGAGTCGTGAAAATCCCCATGCGACTCCAGGAGCACGGTGACTCCCGCACTCTTGGCGTATCCCCCCAGTTCCTGCAAACCCGCTACGACCCGATCCAGGGTCGCCTGTCGCGTTTCCCCCTCGACATACTTGTCCCCAAACACCCGAATGTAGGGCACACTTAGTCGATGGGCCAGGTCAATGAATCGCCGACCCTCGTCCATTTGAGCAGCGCGCGATGCAGTCTCCTTTTCATGCATATGAGCCGAAGCCCCCAGATTGATAATCCGCAGTCCAAGGGCCCTGAGATCCTGGAGGCTTTGACTGATACGGGCAGGGCTGAATTCAGGACGACGGGTCAAGTCCATTTCTCCCTGGAGACCTCTAAACTCAATAGCCGAGTATCCTGACCTGGAAGCCTGCTCCAGAATGGTTTTCCAGTCCCACCGGGGACACCCCAGGGTGGAAAAGGAGATAGGAAGCCGACTGGTCTTTTTGAGAGCGAAAATGACTGCAGGCGCTCCAAGCGTAGCGGAAAAAGTCTGAAAGAATTGCCGACGAGTTTTGTGAGACATACGAATCTCTCCTCTATTGTTCGAGCCGAAATTAACAGGCTCGAACCAAATAATCAAGGCCAGAAGTTGGGATCAAAAGAGGCGGACCGGGTGGAACCTAGGTGGCGTTTCCCGCATTAATTGAGACCAAGCGAACGGGTTCGTCGTAAAGGGCGCCGCCCTCACCCAGATCGGTGGTTCGGGCTTTCAGCAGAACGTTAGCACAACGGCCATCCCGCAAGTGGCCACCTTTGGGCAACAACACCACATCCTTCCGCTGTCGGGCGTCGTGGTGTAACACCACCCTCATCCCCCCAATTCGAGATTCCAATCGACACGCCTCTCCATGGGGGATCCCATTGGCAGCATCAGGATGCACCGTGGCTACCAAAGCACCCGTTTGCGGAACTGCCCACTGTGAAGATTGAGACTTCTCCGTAGAAAGAGCCATTAAGAACAATGGATACTCCGCGTCACCTGCGGACGCCGGAGGGGCCTCAACCATGAGATTCACTCGACCGGTTGGCGTCGAGAATTTGCGGTCAGCAAACAGGATTTTGGGCGCGATGGGGTTCCGCAGGGCTCCCGCTTCCAAGTGTTCCAGGGTTATGTCGTGCGGTTTCAGTTTTGGCTCAGCCAGACGACTCTTCCATTCTCGGGCAGTACCAGCCAGTTGGCCGCCGAGCCCAACCCGGTTTGCCAGGGCCTGAATGATTTCCAGGTCGCTTTTCACCTCCGGAGGAGGGGCTACCACAGGAGTAGCAGCTCCAATCCAGTGATGACCATAGGCGCCCACCAAATCGTCGGCCTCAAGCAAGGTCGTAGTGGGCAGGACCAGGTCTGCGAGTTGTGCTGTGTCCGTCATAAAGGAGTCTACCACCACCACAAATTCGCGGGTGCTGAGAGCCCTGGCCGTTGTTCTCGATTCCGGCAACATCGCCACCGGATTCCCAGCTGTCACCCAGACCGCCCGAATCGGTGGATCCTGCATCCCTAACACTTCAGGCCCGAACAAGGGTTCACAAACCGTCCGCGGGGCGGCCGCCTTCCCGCCAATAAACGAGAGATCAAAAGCTCCTCGGCGCTTGAAATAGAAAGACACGCCACCACCAGCAACCCCCAGGTTTCCAGTTACGGCACACAAGGCGTCCAAGGCCCGGACAATCCCCGCTCCATTGATTCGACGTCCCATCCCCCAGCCCACCAGAATGGCTGTGGGCTTGTCCCGGCCCAGCCGCATGGCCAGGTCCGCCGCGTTGTCGAAATCCACGTCAGCCTGTCGGCACCATTCCGTCACTGAGTGCCTTTCTACGAGCTGACGGAATTCCTGGAGATGATCACAATAATTGAGCGCATTCGGATCGATCCAACCCCGTTCAAAGAGAAGACGGGCCGTAGCCATGCACAAAGCAAAATCCCCGCCGGGTCTTGGCTGGATGAACCTCTCGCACAGGGTGGCTGTCTTATGGTACACAGGGTCTATCAGGATCAGACGGCTTCCCTTGGCCCGAGCCTCTCTTAGAATGGGAACCAGATGTGGGCTGGACGTGAAGACGTTTCTCCCCCACAGCAGAATGTTCCGGGAATTCAGCAGGTCAAAGACGTCATGACTGTCTTCTTCGCCGAAGTCCAGTTCCTGGGCTGTATCTCCTGCTCCAGAACAGATGTCCCCACGCTTGATGGTCACAGGGCCAAACAGTTCGAAGAAGTAGTCCGTTAGGTGCTTCAGCAAGCCCAAAGAACCTCCGCTGCGGTAGTGGAAGATAGCTGCCGACCCGGATTCCTGACGAATCTTCACCAATCGTTCGGCTGCCACGTCGAGGGCTTGATCCCACGAGATTGGCTGGAATTCTCCCCTGATCTTCAATAGCGGGGTCTGCAGTCGCTCCGGGGAATACTGTGTCGAGAGAAACAGACTGGTCCGGTAACACAGAAATCCGCGCGTGATGGGGTGATCTTTGTCGCCGCGAATCCGTATGACCTTGCCGTCTTCTACCGTGGCGACCAGGCCACAGGCGTCCGGGCAATCGCGATTACAGATAGTCTTGCGGACTTCAAGCATGGATGCACTCTCTTTTGTTCATATGAGCGATGATGTTCAATGCTCTCATACTCCATGCCCTGTGGCAACTCTATTGAACGACGACGCGTCGCCGCATTCCGAATCAAACAACGCACTTGGTCAGTGATGGGTGGTGCCTCCGCTAGGAGCCCGTTTCCTTCTATTCCCAGTGTGACTGATCCTCAACCAAACAACTTGGTTGAATGTTGACAGAAACCTATGGTAGAACTTATGGGCTTTAAATCATCGGAACATCCCTTTGTATCAGCCTGAAGACACTTTCCGGAGCGAGCCTTTGATGGAGAGACGTAAGTCAGTCGCTGTTGTTCTCTTCCAGTTGGGAGGACCTGACTCATTGGAGGCGATTGAACCCTTTTTATACAACCTCTTCTCAGACCCCGATATCATTGACTTTCCGTTTTCCCGGTTCGCCCGTTCTCCCTTAGCCAGGTTAATTGCTGCCAACCGGGCCCGCAAAGTACAAGAACATTATGATCGGATTGGAGGGAAGTCCCCGATTCTCGACAACACCCTGGCCCAAGCAAGCGCGCTCGAAAAGCACCTGGCCGATCGACTGGATGTGAAGGTCTTTGTTGCTATGCGCTACTGGCATCCACTCACGCAATCCGTGGTGCGGGATTTGGAAAAAGAATCCTTCGAGACGATTGTTCTGCTCCCCCTTTACCCCCAATATTCGAAGACGACCACCGGCAGCAGCCTTAATGAATGGACTCGCCACATTTCCACTTCATCTGTATCTGTGCGCGAACTTACAGTCAAGGTCGTTAAACACTTTTACACTAACCCTCTTTATCTGGATGCCATGGTAGAGAAGGTAGAAAACAGCTTGAAAGAGTTCGCAGGAAGCTCGAAGGAAACGCACCTGGTGTTCAGCGCCCATAGCGTTCCGCTGAATGTGGTCCAAGCGGGGGATCCTTACCAGGGCCAAGTTGAAACCACCGTGGAACTGGTCATGAGTCACGGAGGATGGTCTTTGCCATGGACCCTATGCTACCAGAGCAAAGTAGGAGCCAGCAGGTGGCTGCGACCGTCTTTGCACGAGACGCTGAAGCATCTCGCCTCAGTGGGGGTGGAGCAGATTTGCGTGGTCCCCATTTCGTTTGTTTCCGATCACGTTGAAACGCTCAACGAAATCAATATTGAAGCTAGGAAGCAGGCACAGTCTCTGGGGATCCCAAATTTCACGATGGTGGCAGGTCTGAATGATTCACCCAAGTTCATTGCGGCTCTGGCTGACCTTGTATTAAACGCCATAGGTGCGGAAATCCCCCGTGATTTTGAAGCCACTGTTTGCAGTCCCCTTACAGGTTTGTAATATCTTGATTGTCTGGAAAGATATTTAGAGTGAGGGAATCATAGGGATTGATCGTGTTCGAAGAGAGAAGTTGAAACCGTGTCTCAGATTTTCCATCCCAGCACCAACACGATTTCCAGGGTCACAATTTTCGGCTCCCTCTTCATCATTGCCGGTCTGGTTTGGGTGGTGGCCCAAGTAAATCGTTCTCCTTACGTTACCCAGGCCAATGTGGCGCGGGAACAGCCTGTCCAGTTCAGCCACAAACATCACGTGGGGGATGAGGGGATTGATTGCCGCTACTGTCACACCTCCGTGGAGGTGTCAGCCTTTGCTGGTATTCCGCCCACTAAAACGTGCATGAATTGTCACGCTCAGATCTTCGCTAACAGTCCCTATCTCGAACCCGTTCGGGAGAGTTGGCGGACCGGCAAACCTATTCAATGGACTCGAGTACACGATCTCCCGGACTTTGTCTACTTTAACCACAGCATCCACGTCAACAAGGGGATCGGCTGTGCCACTTGCCATGGAAGAGTGGATCTGATGCCTCTGACATGGCAGGTCGCCTCGTTGCAGATGGAGTGGTGTCTGGACTGTCACCGCCAACCGGAGAAATTCCTTCGTCCGCGGGACCAGATATTCAACATGGCATGGCAGTCTCCCCCCAGTCAAATCGAAGAGGGAAGGAAGCTCATAAAGGAATACGGCATTCAGAGTGCAGCGCAATTGACCAGTTGCTCCACGTGTCATCGCTGATTAGGAGCACAACCCATGAGGGAAATAGGTTCCGATCCATTGAGTGAAAAACCACGAGGGGTGGCGTGTTCTGGCCCTGATTCAGCAGGGTCAGTGCACGATATCGATTGGCTGCGCCGGCAACTGGAAAAATCCCAGGGGAGACAGTTTTGGCGCAGCCTGGAGGAGATTGCCGACACTCGGTATTTCCAGGAGTTCTTGAAACGGGAATTCCCCGACCAGGCCTCTGAATGGCACGATCCGGTCTCCCGGCGCAATTTCCTGAAATTGATGGGAGCCTCATTGAGCCTGGCCGGTTTAACCTCTTGCACCCGGCAACCCAAAGAGACGATTCTTCCTTACGTTCGTCAGCCGGAAGAGATCATACCGGGCAAACCGTTGTTTTTCGCCACGGCCATGCCGCTCAGCGGGGTGGCCACTGGGCTCCTGGTTGAAAGCCATGAGGGGCGGCCCACCAAGATTGAAGGCAACCCGGAGCACCCTGCCAGCTTGGGTGCCACGGATGTTTTCTGCCAGGCTTCGGTTCTGAGTTTGTATGATCCCGATCGCTCTCAAACCTTGACATATCTTGGAGACATTTGTCCCTGGTCGGCCTTTTGGGGGGCCATTAGTGTAATTGTTGAACGGCAACAGGCACGACAAGGTGCAGGGTTGAGAATCCTCACGGAGACTGTGACTTCACCGACCCTGGCAAGTCAGATCCGCGGCTTGCTCGCCCGGTTTCCCGAAGCTCGATGGCACCAGTACGAACCCGCTTCCAGAGACAATGTTCGAGCTGGCGCCCGGCTGGCGTTCGGAGAAGCGGTCAACACGACTTATCACCTGGACAAGGCAAAAGTGATCGTTTCTCTAGGGTCAGATTTCCTGGCCTCCGGCCCAGGCTGCTTGCGTTATGCCCACGACTTTGCTGATCGAAGACGTTTAGGCGCTGATAAGAGGGAGATGAATCGTCTTTACGTGGTGGAAAGTGCGGTTTCCAGCACGGGTTCTGTCGCGGATCACCGGATGCCACTTCGGGCAAGCGAAATCGCCGATTTTGCGCGGGCCCTTGGCTCAAGGCTGGGCATCGCGCCTCTCAGAAGTGGCCTCCAGAATGCTTCGCCTGTTTTGGGCCCATCCTATGCTGCATGGATTGATGGGGCGGTTCGCGACCTGCGCAGCCATCGTGGCGCCAGCCTGGTTATTGCAGGTGATCATCAGCCTCCCGAGGTTCATGCCCTCGCGCACGCTATCAATCAGGTCCTCGAAAACGTCGGCAGCACTGTGGTCTACACCGAACCCATGGAGTTCAACCCTGTCGATGAGACGGAATCTTTGCGTGGATTGGTTCGGGACATGGATGCCGCCCTCGTAGATTTGCTGCTGATTGTTGGCGGCAACCCCGTCTACAACGCCCCGGCAGATCTGGCATTTGCAGAAAAGATGGGGAAGGTGGGATTGTGCATCCATCTGAGCCTGTATGACGATGAAACCTCCCAGTTGTGCCATTGGCACATTCCGGAAGCCCACTACCTGGAGTCCTGGAGTGATGCCCGAGCTTTTGACGGCACAGTCTCGATCATTCAGCCCCTGATTGCTCCGCTTTATCGTGGCAAGACGGCCCACGAACTATTGGCAGCCTTCTCCAGTCAGCCGGAGCGCAGCTGCTATGACCTTGTCAGGGACTATTGGAAGAGTCAGCAAAAGACTGGTGATTTCGAGGAATTCTGGCGTCGAGCCTTACATGACGGGTTTATTGCCAACAGCGCTCTTCCCCAAAGGTCAGTCTCAATGAAAGCACCCGTCGTCAGCAGTCGGCCGCTTGAGTCCAGTGATGGACCCGGGACCATGGACCGCGAGTCATCTGGATTGGAAATCGTTTTCCAACCCGATCCCGCTATCTATGACGGCCAGTTTGCCAACAACGGCTGGCTCCAGGAACTTCCCAAGCCTCTGACCAAGCTGACCTGGGACAATGCGGCTCTGGTAAGCCCTGCCACGGCTGAAAAGCTGGGGCTGAGATATCGTGAGGGTGGGAGCGGAGGCGAAGCTTATGCCGACGTGGTTGAATTGAAGTATTTGGGACGGACCACAACGGCCCCGATTTGGATCCTTCCTGGCCATGCTAATGATTCCGTGACGGTGCATCTCGGATACGGCCGTTGGAGGGCCGGCAAGGTGGCCGCTGGCACAGGATTCAATGCATATGCCCTCCGCACCTCCCGCCATCCCTGGTTCTCCATGGGCCTGGAGATACGCAAGACGAGCGAGACGTTTCCATTAGCCACCACCCAGTTGCACCATCACCTGGAGGGGCGAGACCTTATTCGGTCGGCGTCGCTGGAAGAATATCACCGGGACCCGGAATTTGCGCAGCCAACAGAACATCCCCCATCGATGGCTCCCTCGCTTTATCCGGAGCACAAGTATGAAGGCTATGCTTGGGGGATGGCGATCGATCAGAGTTCCTGCATTGGCTGCAATGCCTGTGTGGTGGCTTGCGTCTCCGAGAACAACATTCCAGTTGTCGGCAAGTCGGAGGTATTGCGCGGCCGGGAAATGCACTGGCTGCGAATTGATACCTACCACAAGGGTGGGCTGGATAATCCTGAAACCTTCTACCAACCAATGCTTTGCCAGCATTGCGAGAAGGCCCCTTGCGAGGTGGTCTGCCCGGTAGCAGCTACCGTCCATAGTGCTGAGGGCTTGAACGACATGGTATACAATCGTTGCGTGGGGACCAAATATTGCTCCAACAACTGCCCCTACAAGGTGCGACGGTTCAACTTCTTTCTATACTCTGACTGGGAAACTTCCAGCTTGAAAATGATGCGCAATCCGGACGTGACGGTGCGCAGTCGAGGCGTCATGGAAAAATGCTCGTTTTGTGTGCAGAGAATCAATCACGCCAAGATTGAAGCAGAAAAAGAGAACCGCCATGTCCGCGACGGCGAAATTGTCACGGCGTGCCAGGCGACCTGTCCGACCCGTGCCATCGTCTTCGGAAATATCAACGATCCAAACAGCCAGGTTTCCAAATTGAAGGCAGATCCGAGAAACTACTCGGTCCTGGGGGAACTGAACACCCGGCCTCGCACTACCTACTTGGCTGTGGTGCGTAACCCGAACCCTGAGATGGGATGAACTGAGGATCGAAGGTCGAAGATCGATGTTAGAGGCTCGAAGACCGAGAAGTGAGTATCGATTTTTCAGATGCTTAGACAGATCATGACCTTTGAAAAAGAGGCTTCTATATTGCAATTGAAACGTTGCACGATCTTAGTTGAGTCCATGTATGGAGGTTGGCGAATCTCTGCCCTGGAACTTCGATCTCCTATTCTCGATCCTCGCTTGATGGGTGAAGCATGAAGCAAGAAGACCCGAAAGAAGTGTTTCATGCTGACACGGCGAAATCTCCGGTAATCCAACCGGGGCACACCTTTGCCACGGTCACCGATAAGATCAGCTCTATCGTTCTGACTCATCGCACACCGAAAGGATGGATCTTTGGCTTTGCTTTCTCTTTTGCCTTGCTGCTGATGTTGTTCTACACCATCGGCTACCTGGTGATGAAAGGTGTGGGCATCTGGGGAATCAACATTCCGGTGGCTTGGGGTTTCGACATCCTCAACTTTGTCTGGTGGATTGGTATAGGACACGCGGGAACCCTGATTTCCGCGATCCTTCTCTTGTTGAAACAGCAGTGGAGAACCTCCATCAACCGCTTTGCGGAAGCCATGACTTTGTTTGCCGTCGCCTGTGCTGGACTGTATCCGGTACTCCACCTGGGTCGTCCCTGGCTGGCCTACTGGCTCTTTCCTTATCCCAATTCCATGCAGATCTGGCCGCAGTTTCGAAGCCCGCTGATTTGGGACGTATTTGCGGTATCCACCTATGCCACCGTCTCTCTGCTGTTCTGGTTTGTGGGATTGATTCCTGACCTGGCAACGCTTCGGGACCGGGCGAAGAATCGGGCGGGACAGGTTGTTTATGGATTTCTGGCCATGGGGTGGCGGGGGGCGGCTTCGCACTGGCACCGCTATGAGACAGCTTACCTGCTTTTGGCAGGCCTGGCCGCCCCTTTGGTCGTCTCAGTCCATACGGTGGTTAGTTTTGATTTCGCGGTGGGAATCATTCCTGGATGGCACACAACGATTTTCCCGCCTTATTTTGTGGCTGGAGCCATCTATTCTGGTTTTGCCATGGTCATGACCCTGGCCATTCCCTTGCGAAAGTTCTACCACCTGGAAGATTTTATTACCATGCAGCACCTCCGTAACATGGCCAAGGTGATGCTAGCGACGGGATTGATTGTGGCTTATGGATACATGATGGAAGTCTTCATGGCCTGGTATAGCGGAAGTCCTTACGAGAAATACATGATTCTGAACCGCATGTTCGGGCCCTATGCCCCCATGTATTGGGCACTGATCCTCTGCAATGTTCTGGTTCCCCAGGTGCTTTGGTTTGGGAAAGTCCTGGGGAGTGTGGCCTGGTTGTTTGTTATATCCATCATCGTCAATATCGGCATGTGGCTGGAACGCTACGTCATAATCGTCACCAGTCTGCACCGGGATTTTCTCCCCTCCTCTTGGGGAATGTACACTGGAACGATATACGATTGGTCAATGTATGTCGGCACTCTAGGCTTGTTCTTCAGCTTGCTCTTCCTGTTCATTCGGTTTCTGCCGATGATTTCTATCTTTGAAATGCGAACTATTCTCCCCCAAGCGGTCGTAAAGGGGGCGGAGGAGTAAGAGCCGAGGATCGATGATTGAGGATTGAAGATCGAGAATAGAAGAGGATGTATCGAAATTTCTTTGTGCAAGCGCCGACTCCTAAAATCCTTCTTCCATCTGGAATCTGTAGAATATGAAAAGACGCCACCCCCTCTACGGACTGCTGGCTGAATTTGATACTCCGACCCACTTGGTCGAAGCAGCACAAATGGCTCGGGAACACGGCTATCGGAAGATGGATGCCTATACCCCCTTCCCAATCGAGGAGTTGTCGGAGGCTCTGGGATTGCACAGGACCCGCTTGCCGCTGATTGTCTTGCTGGGGGGAATTGCCGGCGGACTGGGGGGTTATTTTTTGCAGTACTATACGATGGTTGTGAACTATCCTCTAAACGTTGGTGGGCGTCCTTATCACAGCTGGCCCTCTTTCATTCCTGCTACCTTTGAAACGACGGTTCTTTTTGCCGCCCTTGCCGCGGTATTGGGTATGTTGGCGTTAAATGGGCTGCCTCAGCCACACCACCCCATATTCAACGCCCCACGCTTTGCATTGGCCAGCCGGGACCGCTTCTTTCTATGTATTGAATCGGGCGACCCACTGTTCCAGCGCGAAGAAACTGCCAGTTTCCTGAAGAGCATGGGCCCTCGCGAGGTGACGGATGTGGAGTACTGAACAGGCTGAAGACAAACGTGTAAGGGACAAAAGGATGCGTTTGACCTCCCGTTACTTCCCTTTAGCCTTCATCCTTCTAAGTTCACCCTTCGCTCTGTCCGGTTGCCGACAGGATATGCACAACCAGCCCAAGTACCGCCCATTGAGGGCCAGTGACTTTTTTGCGGATGGACAGGCTGCCCGCCCCCTCGTTGCCGGCACAGTGGCCCGTGGCGACTTAAGGGATGATTTTCAGCTTTACACGGGAAGAGTGCGGAGGGGAGGCACCGCATCGCTGGTCCCTGGATCGGCGGCTTCTGCTGCTTCTATAGCGGTACCAGGTGCACCGGCTGGGCAGCTTTCACCGTTTCGCAGTTATGTCACGGACTTCCCCTATCCGATTACCCACCCGGTATTGGACCGGGGGCAGGATCGGTACAACGCCTTTTGCACCCCGTGTCATGATCGTGTCGGGACGGGTCAGGGGATGGTGGTGCGCCGCGGCTATCGCCGCCCTCCTTCTTTCCATATCGATCGTCTGCGTCAAGCCCCGGTGGGTTACCTTTTTGATGTGATTACCAATGGGTTTGGAGCCATGCCCGACTATGCAAGCCAGATCCCGCCCCAGGATCGATGGGCGATTATCGCTTATTTAAGGGCACTGCAATTAAGTCAGCAGGCATCTTTGACAGATGTTCCGCCCCAGGAGCGAGACCGATTGAAGTCCGGAGGACCGGCCAGGTGACTGACTTCTCCTATCTTCCTATTGAAGAGCTGAACCGGTTCAGAAACCGTGCAATGGCGGCAGGAACTGTTGGCATCCTCTTGATCGTTGCTGGAGCTTTTCTGAATCCCGCCCAGTTTTTCCGCTCTTACTTGCTGGGATACATCTTCTGGCTGGGCCTGGCGGTCGGTTGCATGGCTATTCTAATGCTTCATCACCTGTCGGGAGGTGGGTGGGGGATTGGCATTCGCCGAGCTTTGGAAGCAGCCACTCGGACATTTCCGTTGTTAGCCCTACTGTTCCTTCCGCTGGCCTTCGGGCGTCGTTTCTTATACATCTGGGCCAGGCCCGAAGAGGTTGTTCACAGTGAATTGTTGCAGCATAAGGCGGTCTACCTCAATCTACAATTCTTCCTGGTCCGGGCTGTGGTCTACTTTGCGGTCTGGATGGCTCTCAGCCATTTTCTGAACAAATGGTCTGCGGAACAAGACCGGAATGGGGATCCCCGAATTACCCGGCGGATGCAACTTCTGAGCGGCCCCGGGCTGGTCTTATTCGGCCTGACAGTTACCTTTGCATCGATTGACTGGGTGATGTCGCTGGACCCTGAATGGTTTTCCACGATGTTTGGGTTGGCCTTTATGGAGGGGCAGGCCCTGACGGGGCTTGCATTTGCCATTGCAGTGGCTGTGTTACTGTCACAATACGAACCGCTTTGCCGGGTGATTTCTTCCGAGCATTTTCATGACCTCGGTAAGTTACTGCTGGCTTTTGTGATGATCTGGGCTTATCTGGCCTTTTCCCAATTCCTGATTATCTGGTCCGGCAATTTGCCGGAAGAAATCCCCTGGTATGTTCGTCGCCTGCAAGGCGGGTGGCAATGGGTTGGACTGGTGTTGGTGCTCTTTCACTTTGCACTGCCGTTCCTCTTGCTGCTCTCCCGGGATTTGAAGCGCAATGCGCGGACTCTGGTAAAAGTGGCATGGGCGGTGCTTCTTATGCGTCTGGTGGATCTGTTCTGGCTGACAGCTCCACAGCCAGGCACCGGTGGATTTCGGGTCCACTGGATGGACCTGGCTGCACCTGTAGGAATCGGTGGATTGTGGCTCGCCATTTTCTTCGGACAACTGGGGCGCCGGCCTTTGCTGGCTTTGAACGACCCGGAGTTCAAAGAGGTCCTGGCTCACGCCGGGGAGTCGCACTGACTAATGAAATTTGCGAAAAGAAAGGGTTCCTATGACCCATCAAAGCCATCATTCTCGCGATGACCAGGTCCCTGGGAAATCTCCTTTGAGGGATCCCGGTGGCATGCATGAGAGAAGCGATGTGAATGCTGGCGCAGTCCTCAAGTTTGGACTGGGTCTGATCCTTGCCGGTGTTGGGGTTTACTTTCTAACGATTGCTTTGTTCAGCCACTTCAATGAGCGTGAGGCAAGACTGGAGGCTCCGCGTTCACCTCTCCTACCCGGTGGCCAGCTCCGATTGCCGCCGGAACCCCGTCTCCAGTTGGCTCCGGGTCATCCGATGCATCCTCTGGAGGAGATGAAGCAATTGCGGGACGCTGAAGAGGCGGTGCTCAATTCATATGGTTGGGTGGACCAGCGAGCCGGGACGGTCCGAATCCCTATTGAAGAAGCCAAGCGTCTGGCGCTTCAAAAAGGATTCCCTTCCAATCCGGAGGGCAAGGGCGAGCCGGGGATCCCGCAGGTATCCAGTTCGGGTAGAACTTGGGAAGGGAGGGAGTGATGAAGAGCAAATTGAAAAGCGAATTTGTTCTTGTTTTATCCTTTATTTTATTTTGCTCGTCGGCGCTGGCACAGTATCGGATTCCGCCCATCGGGCAGACCCCGCGAGGCATTCCCGAAAGTTTGCGGAATGTCGGCATTGACCAGAAGCTCAACGAGCAGGTTCCCCTAGGCCTGGTTTTTCGTGACGAGACCGGGAAGGTTGTCCATCTGGGCGAATACTTTGGCAGCAAGCCAGTGGTCTTGGCCCTGGTTTATTTTGAATGTCCGATGCTGTGCACGCAGGTGCTGAACGGCCTGGTGAGCAGCCTGAAGCCCCTCAATTTCACAATTGGGAAGGAATTCGAGGTCATAACGGTCAGTTTCAATCCTCAAGAGGGTCCACCCTTGGCTGCCGCGAAGAAAGAAGCTTATATTGACCGTTACTCCCGCCCTGGATCTGAGGGCGGCTGGCACTTTCTAACCGGGGGTGAGGAAGCCATTCAGGCCCTGACAAAGGCTGTCGGGTTTCGCTATGCCTATGATTCCCGGACTGGTCAGTATGCTCATGCCAGTGGCATTATGCTGCTGACGCCTCAAGGAAGAGTCTCCCGCTATTTCTATGGGATTGAGTATGCCCCTCGCGATGTGAGGCTCGGATTGGTGGAAGCTTCGGCGAATAAGATCGGAACAGTCACCGATCAATTGCTGTTGTTCTGTTACCACTACGATCCGCGTGAAGGGAAATACAGTGCAGTCATCCTGAATCTGATCCGGCTTGGAGGAGTGTTGACCCTGCTGGCGCTTGGAGTGGCATGGTTTGCCTGGTTCCGTCGAAGTACGTTGCGACATCAACTGAACGTAGGAAGGGTCCAGTAAGATTATGAAGTGGACATTGCCTTTGTTTCCTGAGCAGGCTTCCTCGATGGCAGGACGGGTGGATGCCCTTTACTTTTTCCTGGTGGCTGTCACTATCTTTTTTTCTGTGTTGATTGCTGCCCTGGAGATTTACTTTGCCATCAAGTATCGCCGACGGTCCGAGCAGGAGTACCCCGAACCGATCGAGGGTTCGATGAAGCTGGAGTTCGTCTGGATCATCATTCCTTTTGCCCTCGCCATGGTAATGTTTGTGTGGGGGGCGAGCGTTTATTTTGCGCTCTACCGCCCCCCTCAAAATGCCTTGGAGATTTATGTGGTTGCCAAGCAATGGATGTGGAAGTTCCAGCACCTTGATGGGCAGCGGGAAATCAACGAGTTGCATGTGCCGGTTAACCAGAAAGTGAGACTGATCATGGCAACCGAAGATGTGATCCACAGCTTCTACGTTCCAGCCTTCCGGGTCAAGGCTGACGTCGTCCCGGGTAGATATACCACGGCCTGGTTCGAGGGAACCAAGCCCGGCCGTTATCATTTATTCTGCGCGGAATATTGTGGAACCAATCATTCGGGCATGGGGGGCTGGGTAGATGTCATGGAACCAGCCGACTATCAAGCCTGGATGAGTGGAGGGACCACGGAGATGTCTTTTGCGGCTCTGGGCCAGAAACTCTTCCAAGATCTGGCTTGTCACACTTGTCATCGCAGCGATGCGACTGGCCGGGGACCTGTGCTGGAAGGATTATTCGGGAAAACGGTAACACTCGCGGGAGGAGGGTCGGTCAAAGCGGACGAGGCCTACATCCGGGAGTCGATCCTCAATCCGAGAGCCAAGGTGGTTGCCGGTTTCGAGTCAATCATGCCGACCTTCCAGGGGTTGGTCAGCGAAGAACAGCTCCTGCAATTACTTGCCTATATCCGTTCCATCGGGCCGTCACAAGGCCAAGCGGCGGCGACTGGAGCCCCTGCTGGTGACAGTTCACCAGGGAGTGTCCCGGCTGAATCGAAGTCCCCACAGACAAAACCGTCGTCTACCGAACCAAAGAGTGAGAAGCCATGAGTACAGTAACCCTGCCGGTTGAGAGAAGTAAGAATTACCTGAATGTGGATTACGGTGTGAAGTCTTGGCTGCTGACCACAGACCACAAGCGCATTGCACTTCTCTATCTCGCCTCCATTACCTTCTTTTTTTTCATCGGCGGGGCCTTTGCCGTCCTGATCCGCCTGGAATTGGTAACCCCTCCGGGGGATCTGGTCTCTTCTGAGACCTACAACAAACTCTTTACGATGCATGGCATTGTGATGATTTTTTTCTTTCTGATCCCCTCGGTCCCAGCGGTGTTAGGGAATTTCCTGGTGCCTTTGATGGTCGGGGCTCGCGACCTTGCCTTTCCCAAGCTGAACCTGGCCAGCTGGTACATCTATAACCTGGGGGCTCTTTTCACGATTTATGCGATTGTCAGCGGAGGGGTGGACACCGGATGGACCTTCTACACGCCGTACAGCAGCAGTTACGCGAACACCCATGTGATTGCGGCCGCTCTGGGTATTTTTGTTGCGGGTTTCTCCTCAATTCTTACCGGGCTGAACTTCATCGTAACGATCCATACCATGCGGGCCCCTGGCATGACTTGGTTTCGGCTGCCTTTGTTCATTTGGGCCCACTATGCCACCAGCCTGATCATGATCCTTGGGACACCGGTTTTGGCCATCACCATCCTGTTGCTGGCCTTTGAAAGGCTCTTTCACATCGGCCTTTTCGACCCCGCCTATGGTGGAGACCCGGTGCTGTTCCAGCATCTGTTCTGGTTTTATTCGCATCCGGCGGTGTACATCATGATTCTCCCTTCAATGGGGGTGGTCAGCGAATTGATCGCTGCCTTCACTCGCAAGAATATTTTCGGTTATAAGTTTGTCGCTTTTTCCAGCGTCGCTATTGCCGTATTCGGATTCCTGGTCTGGGGGCACCACATGTTTGTCAGCGGCCAGTCGGTTTATGCCGGCCTGGTTTTCTCGCTGTTGAGCTATGCGGTTGCTATTCCCTCGGCTGTCAAGGTTTTCAACTGGACTGCGACTCTTTACAAAGGCTCCGTCTCTTACCAGACCCCGATGCTCTATGCCTTTGGTTTTATCGGCTTGTTTACGATTGGTGGGCTAACCGGGCTGTTCCTTGCTGCTCTGGGCGTCGATGTCCACGTCACCGACACGTACTTTGTGGTGGCGCATTTCCACTACATTATGGTGGGCGGAGCCATTATGGGTTATTTGGGCGGCCTTCATTACTGG
>JBGOTQ010000093.1:0-21771 GCA_041476565.1 Terriglobia bacterium
ACTTGGCCCCCATCCCTTCAATGTCGGTGGTGCAGTTTTCTTTGGACCCGGAACAGGCACAAATGACCGCGGGTTACGCAGTTCCTCAGGGATCCATTTTGTATTCTCGCCCGGTTCAGGGGACTCCCTGCCGCTTTCGGACCTGTTATCCGGTTACCTTGTGGCCTATTGAAATTCAGTCCGCCAGCCTTGAGTCTCCGGACAAGCTACTGAGCAGGACCACAGCTCGCAGTGAAGCCATGATCCGGATCAGTATGCGCTGCCTGAACGACCTGTTGCTCTCCAACATGAAAAAAGGCCTGGACGAACGGTCAGGTCCGATCGACAGCTTAAGATTCTATGTGAACGCGGAATGGCAACTGGCCTATCTTCTTTACGAAATGGTTCTCAATGGTGCAGTGCGAGTGGAATTGCGCCCGTCTCCGACACGGAAGCCGGGAGTTCGCCCCTCCGGGCCGGTCGTATTGCCCCCTTCCTGTTTGAAACCTGTTGGATTTGACTCCCAAGAAGGGATGTTACCTTACACAGCCCGATCGTTTCTTGGTTATCGGCTCCTGACTGAGTATTTTGCTTTTGCTGATAAATTCCTTTTCTTTGATTTGTCGGGCATCGATGAGGCCGTGCGTGCCGGTTTTGGAGATCAGTGGGAAATAGTGATCTATCTCAAAGAGGGCCCGGAGGCCCGCTCTCCGGTCGATACTTCCACCTTTCAGCTGGGCTGTACCCCAATTGTCAACCTTTATCAGAAAATAGCCGAGCCCATCCATCTCAGCCATCAGCAAAATGAGTACCTTGTAGTTCCCGACGTTCATCGGCCCATGGCCACAGAAGTTTATTCCATTGATTCCGTTACCAGCACTGATCCTTCCGTGCAGCAGACGCGGCACTTTCAGCCTTTTTATTCCTATCGTCACGCTTATGCCCAGGAGCAGGAACGCATTTACTGGTACAGTTCTCGCCGCCCCTCACAGCGGAAAGAAGACCCAGGAACGGAAGTGTACATATCACTGGTGGATTTGGCCTTTAATCCGGATGTTCCGGCCGTGGAGACGCTGACGATGCACGTGACCTGCACCAACCGCGATTTGCCCGGCAAACTGCCATTTGGCGGGAGGGAGGGCGATTTCGAAATGGAAGGCTCGCGAGGACTATTTCGAGTGCGGTGCCTGCGCAAGCCGACGAACACGTTACGACCACCGCTCCGTCGAGGAGTGCATTGGCGGCTGCTCTCGCATCTTTCCTTGAACCACCTGTCAATTGTCGGCGCTGAAGCAGACGGTTCGCCAGAAGCCCTTCGGGAAATCCTGCTACTCTATGATTTTATGGACTCTGCGGCGACACGCAAGCAGATCCTCGGGATTCAGAAGGTGTCTAGCCGACGCGTTGTTCGCCAAGTGGGTTCAGCTTTGGGCGCTGCATTAGTCCGGGGATTGGAGACCACCGTCGAATTCGATGAAGACCAATATGTGGGAAGCGGAGTCTTTCTTTTTGCCTCCGTCCTGGAATGCTTCCTGGGGCTATATGCCTCCTTGAATTCATTCAGCCAACTGGTGGCAAAAACCCGCCAGAGGGAGGGAATCCTCAAGCGATGGCCGCCAAGAGCGGGATCTCAGATAATCCTATAAGCCTCCTGCTATTTAGCGAACCCTACCGGTTCGACTTCTTCCAGGCTGTTCGGCTCCTGGAACGGATTTACCCCATACGTGGGCCAGTGGGGGAAAACGGGCCAGTTTCCCGGGAAGTGGTGCGCTTTGCGGCTCACGCTTCTTTGGATTTCCCCCCCAGTGAGATCTACGATCTGACACGAGAGCAAAGCAACGACCCAAATGGCCAGCCCCGAATGGTGGTTGCCTTCATGGGTCTTACCGGACCTAGCGGGGTTCTCCCTACTCCCTACACAGAGTTGGTTATCGAACGGATCCGTTACAAAGACACAGGAATTCGCGATTTTCTGGATCTCTTTAACCATCGTCTGATCTCCCTGTTTTATCGGGCCTGGGAAAAATACTATTTTCCGGTGGCTTATGAGCGGGCCAGAGAAAACCCTTTTACCCATTACCTCTTCAATGTGATTGGGATGGGCACGGAAGGCCTCCAGGGCAGGCTTGGTCTTCCGGATGAGGCCCTTCTCGGATACGGTGGACTGATCGCGCAACACCCTCATTCAGCCTCTGCCGTCGAGGCTATCCTTGGAGATTACTTCGGAGTGCCCGTCACAATTCAGCAGTTTTCCGGACAGTGGCTGGACATTGATGAGGCCAGCCTTTCCCGTTTGGGGACTGACAACAGTGAGCTGGGTCTTAATACCTTGGTCGGGAGCCGCTTTTGGGACCGACAATCGCGCTTCCGGGTAAAAATGGGTCCGCTTACGCTCCCGCAGTTTCGTGCTTTTCTTCCCAATGGCTCAGCGTTTCCTCCCTCTGGACGACTGACTCGGCTGCTGGCAGGAATGGAGTTTGATTTTGACCTGCAATTGATTCTAAAGGCCGATGAAGTTCCCGCTTGCCAGCTAAGCACCAGTGAGGGGGAAATCCCTTTGTTGGGTTGGACAACCTGGCTGAAATCCCAGCCCTTCAGCGCGGATGATCCACAATTGGTGTTGCCTGTGAAGAATTGACTAATCCCAGCGCTTTAGCGCTAGGATGACGATTGAGAATTAGATTCCAGAGGTGAAACATGAAAGTTAACTTGAAATCTCTAGTCGGGCGACTAAACGATACCTGTCGCAATGCGCTTGAAGGGGCCGCTGGACTCTGCCTTTCTCGCACGAATTATGACGTAGAGGTTGAGCACCTGTTATTGAAACTCCTCGAAACAGCAGACACCGACCTTGCTCGTATCCTCCGGCAATACGACATCGATTCCTCTCGTTTGTCGAAGGACATTACTCGAGCCATCGATCGGCTGAAGACGGGCAATGCGCGGACGCCAGCGCTGTCGCCCCGGATCCCTCAACTCGTCGAGGAGGCCTGGTTGCTGGCTTCGGTGGATTACAATTCCATGAAGATCCGGTCAGGTCACGTGGTTCTGGCCCTCTTGACCAATGACGATCTGGCAAGGCTTGCGCGTGAGATATCCAAGGAGTTTACCAGCATTTCAGTGGAGGCATTGCGGAAGAACCTGGCAGACATTACCGCCGGGACGGCCGAAGATCGGGCCGCAATGACGCTGGGGGGATCTTCTGTCGCTGCAGGAACCGGTGAACCTGCTGCCGGTACGGGTGGTAAGACTCAGGCCCTCGACCAGTACACGGTCGACTTGACGGCCAAGGCCCGCAAGGGCGGGATTGACCCTGTGCTGGGGCGTGACTTTGAAATTCGCCAGGTGATCGATATCCTGACGCGGCGACGGCAGAACAACCCCATCATGACGGGAGAAGCCGGAGTCGGGAAAACGGCCGTTGTTGAAGGCTTCGCTCTCCGGATTGCACAGGGAGACGTTCCGGGGCCTTTGAAAAATGTGGCTATTCGAACCTTGGACCTGGGTTTGCTGCAGGCCGGAGCTGGAATCAAGGGTGAGTTTGAGAATCGTCTGAAGTCGGTCATTGAAGAGGTCAAAGCGTCTCCTCAGCCGATTATTGTTTTTATTGACGAGGCCCACACAATGATCGGAGCGGGCGGGCAGGCCGGCCAGAACGATGCCGCCAATTTGCTCAAACCAGCCCTGGCTCGTGGTGAATTGCGCACCATCGCCGCCACCACCTGGGCAGAATACAAAAAGTACTTTGAAAAGGATGCAGCACTGGCCCGGCGTTTCCAAGTCGTCAAGGTGGAAGAACCCACTGAAGAGCAGGCCATCATCATGATGCGGGGGCTGACCGAGTCGTTAGAAAATCATCACAAGGTCCGCATCCTGGACGAAGCTGTCGAAGACGCAGTCAAGCTGTCTCACCGCTACATTACAGGACGCCAGCTCCCGGACAAGTCGGTCAGTGTGCTGGACACAGCCTGCGCCAAGGTAGCGATCGGGCAGGCGGCTACACCTGCAACCATTGAGGATACCCAGCGCCGCATTGACCAGGTCACTGTGGAAGTTGATGTCCTGGAACGAGAAGCCATAACTGGGACAGACCATGCCGACCGTATCAAGGAGTTAACAACCCTCCGGAAAGCAGATGAGGAGAAACTGGCTCAATTGAAGGACCAATGGAAGAAAGAAGGAGAAATTATCGGGAAGATCCGAGACATCAGGGGCCAACTCGAAAATCGGATTGGCAAGAAGACTTCTGCACCGAGTGGCGACGGAGGTGCCAAAGCCGCTTCGGCTTCTGCTTCCAGCCAGAGAGTGGAGACGGCCTCCCCTGGAACCATGGTGAATGTTGATGCGTTGCGAGCGGAATTGGACAGCCTGAACCGGGAACTGGAGAAGGTACAGGGCGAGACGCCCATGATGCAAGTATGTGTGACTTCTCAATCTATTGCCGAAGTCATCTCAGGCTGGACCGGCATCCCCGTGGGTAAGATGCTGGCTGACGAGATCAACACTGTCCTAACGCTCAAAGAACGTCTTGAACAGAGGGTCATCGGACAGTCCCATGCGCTGGAAGCCATCAGCCAAAGGATTCGCACGGCTCGTGCAAACCTGACTGACCCCCGGCGTCCCATTGGCGTCTTCCTGCTGATTGGTCCAAGCGGTGTGGGCAAGACTGAAACGGCCGTGACCTTGGCGGACACATTGTACGGGGGGGAACGGAACATGGTTACGATTAACATGAGTGAGTATCAGGAAGCGCACACGGTTTCATCTTTAAAAGGCTCACCGCCGGGATACGTTGGCTATGGAGAAGGCGGCGTGCTCACAGAAGCTGTCCGACGTAAGCCTTATTGTGTGGTCCTCCTTGATGAAGTGGAAAAAGCTCATCCTGATGTGATGGAACTATTCTTCCAGGTGTTTGACAAAGGCGTGCTGGAAGACGGCGAGGGCCGTGAAATTGATTTCAAGAACACGATTATCCTGCTGACGACTAACGTGGCCACCGACACCATCATGAAACTCTGTGCCGATCCGGAAACCTTGCCCGGGCCAGAAGCCTTGGCGGAGGCCATCCGCCCGGACCTTCTTAAGGTTTTCAAGCCTGCCCTGCTCGGGCGGATGGTCGGGGTGCCCTACTACCCCATTACCGACTCTGTCATGCGCCTGATCATCAAGTTACAACTGGAGAGGATCGGCAAACGCCTTGGGGAGAACCATGGGGCCACCTTCTCCTACGATGATATTGTGATCAATGAGATTGCCAGCCGCTGCAAGGAAGTGGAAAGCGGCGCCCGCAATGTGGATCACATCCTTACCCGAACCCTGCTCCCGGAAATGTCCGGCGAGTTTCTTGCCCGCATGGCTTCCGGGCAGTCTGTCTCTCGCGTTCACGTCACCGTTGGGGCCGGTAGCCAGTTCAGCTATGAAATTTCATGAGGTGAATCTGCTTGGGCACGTACACTCAGGACAACCGACTCATTAAGCTCAATACTCCCTTGGGGAAGGATGTTCTGCTACTTCGTGGATTCACAGGCCAGGAGGGAATCTCCAAACTGTTTCGATTTAGCCTGGACCTCTTTTCTGAAAACCGGGCGATCTCCTTCCCTTCCATAGTTGGAAAGAAAGCCACCGTCTCGATCCAATTGCCTGATAAGAAGGTGCGCTACATCAATGGATTGGTGGACGCTTTTTCTCAAGGCGGGACGTCCACAATCCAGATTGAGTCAGCCACCGCCACATTTGCCTCCTATTCGGCCATATTGGTGCCCTGGCTGACGATGCTTGGCTATACCAGCGATTGCCGAATCTTCCAGCACAAATCGGTGCCCGATATCATCGAGGCCATTTTCAAAGAATATAGCCTCTCCGATTTCAAGAACCGACTACAGGGTTCCTTCGCAGAGCGGGAGTACTGTGTTCAATGGAACGAGACGGATCTGCAATTCGTTTCGCGCCTGATGGAAGAAGAGGGCATCTTCTACTTTTTTGAACACGACGAAAGCTCCCACACGTTGATAATGGCCAACAAACCGGCGGAATTCAAGCCTTGCCCCTTGATGCCGGAAGCTCGCTACGAAGCAACTGGAGGCGCGGGCAAGGTGCTGGAGGTGATTACCGAGTGGAACATCAGCAATCAAGTCAGGCCAGGCAAGTTTGAAACCAAGGATTTCAACTTCGAGGACCCTACCCTGGACCTGACTCAGTCAGTGACAGGGAAGGACGAGCGCAAATTCGAGATCAGGACTTATCCCGGCGACTACTTGAAAATGGACGAAGGGGAGCGAATTGTCGGGATTCGAATGGAAGAACTGGAGACGCCGTCCATTCAGGTCCAGGGAGCTGGCTCCTGCCGGGGCTTTGTGTCCGGCTTTCGATTTGACTTGAAGGATTACTACCGGCGGGATACGAACAACAAACCCTTCTTGCTGACGCAAATGGATCATCGCTGTTCTCAAGGCGACAACTTCCTGACCACAGGAACAAAGGCTCAGGAGGCATTCTTATACGAGAACCGATTTCAGTGTGTTCCTCATCCCACAGCCTATCGGCCCCCTCGTCTTACCAAACGCCCGTATGTCCAGGGAAACCAGACGGCCATTGTGGTAGGGCCCGCTGGCGAAGAGATTTTTGTCGACAAGTACGGCCGAGTAAAAGTTCAATTCCACTGGGACCGCGAAGGCAAATACGACGACAAGAGTTCCTGCTGGATTCGAACCTGCCAGCCCGCGGCCGGCAAAGGATGGGGATTTGTTTGGATCCCGCGGATCGGCCAGGAAGTCGTAGTCGATTTTACCGATGGCAATCCCGACCGCCCAATCATCACCGGACGTGTTTACAACGGCGAGTCCATGCCCCCTTATGCCCTACCTAAAGAAATGACTAAGAGCGCCATGAAGACATACTCCTCCAAAGGCGGTGGAGGATTCAATGAAATCCGGTTCGAAGACAAGAAAGGACAGGAACAAGTATTCATCCACGGCGAAACCGATCTCGATGTTCGCATCAAAAATGATCGCCGCGAATGGATCGGCCGTGACCGCAATTTGATAGTCAAGCGCGACAAGAAGGCTCTGGTCGAGAGGGATGAGAAGAAGCTCATCAAACGGCATAAGTACGAACTAATCCAACAGGAAAGTCACCTGACGGTGCAGCAGAATCAGGCAATCAAGGTCGACATGGACCGCTCCTTGACCGTGGGGCAGAATCTCAACGAGAAAATCGGAATGATCCATGCAGAAGAAGCCGGCCAAATTATCCACTTGAAATCGGGGATGACGGTCGTGATTGAAGCCGGCTTGGAATTGACGTTGAAGGCGGGAGCCAACTTCATTGACATCGGCCCGGCCGGGATCGCTATTTCAGGAACGCCCATGGTCATGATTAACAGTGGGGGCGCAGCAGGGAGCGGTCCTGGAGCGAGCCCCACCACTCCCCAGAAGCCGGAGGAAAAGGATGTTGAGATTGCCGATAATGCGGACCCTGGCAGCAAGGAACCATCTTTCCGGAACCAGCGGCAGACGGCCCAGGCCACCCTGCCCCCTTCTGAATTAGCAGCCGCTAACGCGCCGTGGCATGATCCGAACTCGGAAGAAAATAAGGAGAAGAAACATTGGATCGAAATTGAGCTGGTGGACAAGAAAAACAAACCGGTCCCCGGCGAGAAATATCGTGTCACCTTGCCTGATGGGACAACTGTTGCAGAGGGGACATTGGACAGTAAAGGGCATGCAAGAGTAGATGGGATCGACCCGGGAACCTGCAAGGTCACTTTCCCCAATTTGGACAAGAATGCCTGGAAACCCAAGTGAATGATCTAAATCCTCGAGGGGAGCGGTGGGGACTGTTCGATGATCTCATCTAAAGAGTTTGCTGTGCAGACGGCACCGCGAGGCAGGATCTTTTGAGGTAGAGAAGAATGGTCTTATTTGATGTCGGGGATGATCCCCGCTGGACAAATACTGGTAAGCCCTTTGATCATGACCGTCCCTTTCATCGTATCAATTCTCCTAGTCGCGACGAGGCCCGCCAGCCGCCGGATGGCCACGGCTACGACTGTGGTTGCCGGTCTCCTTTCTTCGACTACGACCCCTCGACCGTTGAGGTCATCTCGGCGCTGCTTGGCAACATCGTGGGAGCTGCCCCTATTCTGGTCATGAAGCAATTGCTCCGGGCCGCCCCAAACTGGGTCCCCGTAGAACGCAAAAACCTACCGGCATCTCAGTTCAAGACCTTCAAAGAGGGGGAAAAAGAAGTAGAAGGTGTCCTCTGGCGGAGCTTTCAAACCTGGACCGACGTCCCTCTCGCTCAGTGGCACCTGTGGTACGACTGGAACTTTCACATTCTTCCTGCCAAGGGGTACAGGTATCTTCGGGGCTTGGGCAATGACCCACCCCCCGACGATAAAGGACTGGATGCGCCGCTCCAACCAATCGGGAATCCAGGAACAATGGAATGCGAGTGGGACTGTGGGGCCTTTACAAAGGATGCAACAGGGCCGCAGATGCTTGGCCCTATGTTTCTGAACGACTGGTGCTGGCCCTTGGCCGGGCAGTATATCTGGATCGCGGGGCGGTGGATTTATGATTGCGGCCATGCGACCAGTGAAGACAAGACTGGGCCCAACGCAGGACTGATGCGGACCGAATTGCATCCCTGCAAAGCCGTAGCCAGCGCGCGCTGGGAAGCCTTCAACTTTGACGAAAACGGTGGTGCTTTCGTCCCAACCATTCAGTTCATGTTCTTCGCCTGCCGAAAGGGGGGGTACAAGGACTTCGGCGCTATTGACGACATAGATTATGAGTTCATCGTCGATTTGCCCCGAATTGAACTGGCTAGCGATGTTTCCTGGCCCATTGGACACACCCCGGATTTCAATCTCAATAGCGTGGTACTGCGACCTCACCTCCTCAAGCACTTTAATTATTCCACCTTCGATAATTCCTTTGGCAATCGGGCATCGCCCGGCGAAGCTGATCCCGAAATTGAACTACTGGTCCCTCCCAATCCGGGGAAAGCTCCCGAACAAGCCCGCATCAAGATCCCTTTGACAAAACTCAAAGGCAAGAACAAGGATTCCTACGGGGTGATCGTGTCACTGGGGTGGCACGATCCGGCCGGGGCACAGGCCGCAACAGTCAGGAAAATCACAGTGACGTTCAGCCACGTCCAGACCCAGGAGTTCCGCCATGAGGGGATCCTAAACATCCGGGGCGAAGGGGAATGGACTGTCAAAGTGGGGGTCAACGGACGCTGGCTCTCAGTAAGAGACGATCATGTGGTCGAAAATCATCCCATCCCGATCGGAAGGTTTTTTCAGTTCTTTTTGCACGATAATGACTTCGTCAACATCGCCGCTCACGGAATGGAAGAAGATGACGTGGGCGAGTTCATGGACAAGAAACCAGAAGATCGAAAACTTCACATTTTCCTCACCGGTCGCAGAGAAGCCAGATGGGATGAAGATGTCGACCAGCCCGACAACGACAGGGCTTCCGTAGTTGCCCGCGAAGTTGTCGCCAAGATGGCCAGTACCTGGAGTATCCAGAACGACCCGCTGGGCCTTATTGACCCGGACCATCCAATGTTCCTGCAAGACGCCCCGAACCCCATTAAGGTCAAGGACCTCATCGAACGAGTGGGCGGGTTGGGCCGTGAGATGCAGGGAGCGCTGACAGCCTGCGTGGTCGGAGAGGTGGGAGACAGCGCTGAACTGGCCTTCGATCCGACCAAGAAGGACTATGTTCTGAATTACACCATACGCGTCGATGAACAAAAGCCAAAGGCTTGACGTGGTTGAGGATTAGAGTAAATGGGTCAGATTCATATTGTGAAAGATGGCGAGCATCTTCCCGGAATAGCAGCGATGTACGGGTTCTCGAGCTACAAGTCAGTCTGGGAACATCCTGAGAATGCCGAGCTGAAGAAGGAACGGAAGAACCCTAATATCCTTAACCCCGGCGACAAAGTTTTCATTCCGGACAAAGAAATCAAAGAAGAAACCCGTCCCGCGGATGCCAAGCACCTTTTTGAGGCAGATACGGAATTGTTGGTACTGAGAGTCAAGGTGCTGGACCTATTGGACCGCCCCCGAGGGGAACCCTGCACGTTGAGTACTGATAGCGCAAACTTCTCGTTATTTGAGGTCAACGACCACATCCTGGCGGGAACGATTAGCAGCGATGCCGAAAAAGGGGAACTCTTCTTTCCCATAGCAGACCAATCTGACGTCAAGATCCCGGTCTTCATTGGAGGCCTGAACCCCATCAAGGAGGTCACGGGGCAGCAGCAGCGCTTGAACAACCTTGGCTATTTTGCCGGGTTCGATGAACACAGCACAGCTCAGTTGAAATTTGCGATTGAAGAATTTCAATGTGATCATCTTAAAGAATGCAAGCTGACAAAGCCAACCGGTGATATGGACGACCATACCCGGGACGCCTTGGAAAAGGCATACGGATGCTGATGGGTGGTTGGTCGGCACCGGCTCGAACTTACTGACTATGGCAGACAACTTAGGAACTGACAAAAACACAATCTTCCTGGACCTTTCAGAGGACAATGGGGTCATCGCCACTCACCTGGAACAGGTCGAATTTTCCAAGAGGGTGGCACCCCAACTGGAAAACGATGATAAGCAGCACAACACCCTCAAAGATTTCCTGATTGTCATTGGATGTGTCAATGTCCCCGATGGTCACTTTGCTTTTGATTCGTCCTTCCTCGCCCCTCAAGCCAAAGCGGGGTTCATCAAGCTGTCCAGACTGTTTGACAGTCTCACCGAGAAAACTGTCTTTGACCCAACGCCCCCTTTGTCCATCTTTGGTCATGCGGACCCTGTTGGAGGTTATGAGTACAATAGCATCCTGAGCGCTCGCCGGGCCAAATCGGTCTATGCCGTGTTGATCCGGGACATAAACACTTGGGACCATCTCTTCAAAAGTCCGCACCCAATGGGCGGCGACATCTGGGGCTCAGATGCCATCCAAGCCATGATTGAGACCGTTGGGCTCCCTGACGGCACGCCCCCCAACGCTCAGACCCAGACTCCCCACGATGCTGCACGGTCCATCAGAAGCAATGACAAGCTTCGGCTGGCCCTCTACCAGAAGTACATGGACTTCCTTTGTGTAAGGTTAGTAAACGGCCAGGAGTCCGAATTTAAGCTGGAAAAAGACAAACATTTTCTGGCTCGAGGGGCCAATGCCAACGGAAAGGGAGACCTGCAAGGATGCGGCGAGTTTAATCCCACTTTGATCCTTTCAAAAAAGAAAGACGACGAATTCAGGAAAACGGCCGACAAAGACGAGCGCAACCAGGAAAACGCCAAGAACCGCCGCGTTCTGATTTTCCTCTTCAAGCCAGGTAGCCGTATTGATCCTCAAAAGTGGCCCTGTCCACATGTCAACCAGGGTGCGGCTGCAGTAGGGGTCTGCAAGGCGCGCTTCTGGCCGGATTCCGACGACCGCCTCAAACAGGATCCGGAGGACGACAAAGAGTTTCGGAAGGAATTGCCCAAGCTTCGAAAGGACACTTTCGGAGGAACTTATGCCTGTCGTTTTTACCAGGGCTTTGCGCAAGATTCTCCTTGTGAAGGAATTCACAAGCAGTGGGTCGTTCGCATCCTGCAGGACGTCCCACGAGAGGATCAGGACCCGGTCCAGGATCCAAAACCTGTGGCCAACAAGAAATTTCTGGCCACGCTCAGCAATCGTCCTGAATCACCCAGGATCCGTGGAGAGACAGATTCCAAGGGGATACTCCGCCTCCCCGTGTTCGACGATGTGGCCACCATGGAACTGAAGTTGGACGTGGGCGAACTTTTGGTTCCAAAGGGTGTCAAGCAGGTCCCTGCTGATACCGGCAGCTCTTCTGGTACCGAAGGGGAGAAGGAAGAAGATAGGTTCATGACCTTTACCTTGAAGGGAGGAGAGCTGAAGAAGCTGGACACCTCGGACAAGGACGAACAGAAACTGGCCGTGAAGCAACGGCTTTACAACCTGGGATATGGAAGAAACAAATTGGAAGAATGGGATGAGGAGATCTTTACTCAGGCCCTCAAGATGTTCCAGCGCCATCACAAACTCAAAGACGATGGAACAATCAATGACGATACGTTGAAGAAACTCAGGGAGGTCTACGAACCGGCACCGACACCTCCCAAGGATGATGAATAGAACAAAGGAATGATCTTTAGCACTATATGCCGAAAGTCGCTGGAGTGTGAGGCTGATTGAAGATGACCGAGGTTCTCACAATTTTCTTTGTCGCCTACGGGATCGTATTCGTGGCTGAGTTAGTCGGAGACAAAGCTATCTACACTATCGGTACGCTGGCCACCCGCTATGGTCCTTTACCTGTGTTTGCCGGAATTGTTGCAGCTTTCATGGGAAAAATGCTGGCTGCGGTTCTGATCGGGCAAAGCATCGCGACCCTCCCCAGGATTTTTCTTGCAACTATCAGCGCACTCACGTTTTTCATGCTGGCTCTACTGTTCTGGTTCAGAAAAACAGAGGCAAGGCCAACTCACTCTGGAGAGCCCGAGCATTGGTACAGTCCGTCGATTACCGCCTTCGGGGCAATCTTCTTCTCTGAGTGGGGAGACGTCGGCCAGATTGCCGCAGCCACTGTTGCTGCGCAGTACAGGGCGCCACTGACAGTATGGGCTGCAGCAACTCTGGCCATGACGACTAAGGGGATGTTGGCCATTGCCCTGGGGGTAGGATTGCGAAGACATCTTTCGCAAACCTTGTTGCGCAGGGTTGCGCTTTGCCTTTATGTGGTCATGGGAATTGCGTCCTTGGCCAGCATTGGTCTGAATACGTGAAACCCCAGTTACTGTAAAATAAGTGACATCTGTCTTAAGGAATCTTGGGATCTCATCGGTGCCTTATCATCGGGTTGAGCAAGGAGAACATCTTTCCAGCATTGCCAGTAAATGGGGTTTTATCGACTTCCGTACCATTTGGGACCATCCGGAAAACGCCACCCTGAAGAACAAGCGCCAGAATCCCAACGTGCTGCTGCCCGGTGACCAGCTCTTCATCCCCGACAAACAGGAAAAAGAGGTTCAGGCCGGTACCGAGAAACGTCATAGCTTCACGGTCGATGCCCAGACGCTTGAGCTGAGACTGGTTCTGGAGGAACTCTATCTTGGGCCGATTGCGAATACGCAGTGCGAGCTCAATGTTGAAAATAACGCTCTTCAACTTACATCCGATGACCAGGGTCGGATCGAACAGGAGATTCCAAGTACTGCCGTAAACGCCTTCTTGATTGTCAAAGATCCCCATTCTCCGCTAAATGACATTGTAGTCGACATCAAAATTGGTCATCTCGACCCTCTGGACTCCCTTTCTGGTCAAAAGGCAAGGTTGAATAATCTTGGCTATTTTGCGGGGGATGTGGCAGTGAATGATGAGGCCATGTTTAAGTCGGCAGTGGAAGAATTCCAGTGCGATCATCCCCCATTGAAGGTAGACGGTCTTTGCGGCTCCAAGACTCAAGCTAAACTTAAGGAAGTGCATGGATGTTAACCCTCGTACTTAACTCGATAGGATTATGGATGTGAAGTAGCCATCATCCGCTCGGTTGACAGTAATAAGCAAAGCTGGTACCACCCTAGGAAACTAAATGCCTGAAGAGCAGGACCAACCATTTACTCATGCGACGGAGGGGGGAGTGGCAGCCATTCACCCTGTCCAACCGGACTCCTCAGTGCTGGTAGGGCCTTCGACCAGCAGCGAGTTCAATACAGTCCGGGCAGGAATCATCCCGATTGCCTGCTGGCGAGTGGACGACCTGCGCTTCGCCTTTGATTCCTCGTTGGTAACTCCGTCCCTTGGGGATGAATTGAAACAGCTTGCACAACTGCTAAAAGAACATCCCGGTTGTCCCCTTTCTGTCTTCGGACATGCCGATCCGGTGGGTAACGACGACTACAACAAGATTCTCAGCGGGCGACGGGCCAAAGCAATCTATGGAATGCTGACACGCAACACTGACCTGTGGGAGCAGCTGTACAATCAACAATCGGGAGACGACAACTGGGGAATTAAGGCGCTGCAAATCATGCTCGAAGGGCTGGATTTCAGAGTGAATCGGGCGGACGGAGTCATGGATGAGTCAACTCAGCAGGCACTGAAAGATTTTCAGACTGCAAACGGCTTGTCTGCGAGCGGGCAGAACGATCAAGCGACGAGGAAGAAGCTGTATCTCGCTTACATGAACGCGCTTTGTGGTCCGGACCTTAAATTGCGGAAAGAAGATTTTCTCGCTCGCGGGATTGGTTCCGGTGGCAAGGGTGATTACCAGGGGTGTGGTGAATTCAACCCGGCCCTGGTGTTTTCCAAAGAAGAAAACGAAGCGTTTGAAAAAGCAAAAGATAAGATAGGACGCAACAGAGCCAATGCTCCAAACCGCAGGGTGATGGTACTGATTTTCAGAAGAGGGAGTCGTGTCAATCCCTCCAAGTGGCCTTGTCCCCGCGCAGACGATGGAGTGGCAGGTTGCAGGAAGCGATTTTGGTCAGACGGGGAAAAAAGGCGTAGCAATCAGCAGGAACACCGTGAATATCAGAAGACTAAAGACACATTTGCCTGTCGCTTCTACGATCGCATCGCCGGGGGTTCACCGTGCGAGAGCATCTTCTTCTCCTTTCGCATTCGCCTTTTCGACAGGCACGCTCGACCTATACCCTTCGCGCCATACGTGGTCGTTATCGACGGGGAGGAGACGCCCTCTGGCCAGGCAGATCAAAATGGGGACATCCTCGTTCGGGTCGCAAAAACCCCGAAAAAGTGCCTTGTCCGATGGAGCCGGCCGAAGGAGGACAATGATGCTCCCGTCTATGCCCCTGACAGCGATAGCAATGAGGTACCTTTATGAGTCCAGCCCCAGAGTATGAATTCGAGCTTGAAGTGTTCATCGACATCGGGGGGGATCCCGCGGCTGAGCGAACCCCAGGGACGATGCAGGGGACTGACTCTGGGAATTCAAGCCCTGGCCCATCCAATGAACAGGCTGAAGAAGGCTCTGCCCGGCGGCGTTTACATAATCTGGGTTATACTACGGGCGAACCCCTAGGTATTATCGTCAAGGCATTTCAACACGATTGTCAGAAGAAGGAAACAGGCGAGCTCAAAGACATCGAAGACGAGCTGAAGCAGCGGCATGATTCGTGCAATCCCCCGCTACGGTCATAGAAACACAATCGCGTAAGAAGAGAATTTTGCCAGTGAGTGACGAGAGGTAGGAGAAGTGGGTGAATCTGGACCGAACACTCAGACCCAACAGGCCCCGTCGGGCGCTGGTACGACACCTGCTGCACCTTCCATCTGTGCCAACGATGTTGCGGTTGATGGGAATTCGGCCCTTCTTTTCAGCCAGGAGGCCCCACTTCCTGTCTCCGCATCCATCATCCAGGCCTTGGGGACCCCTTCAAAAGAAAAAGATCCCAAAAAGGCGGCCGCAGAAAACGCCAAGAAAGTCGCTTCATTGGATGACTACAAGGCCGTCTGGGCATTTGTACCCAAGGACAACGATCCGAAGGTCCTCATCTATTTTCATGGCAACAACAACTATGTCACCGTTGATAAATCGGGATCTCGAAACCCGGCCTGGGCAGATGCTACGGCGATTGCCAGCATCAATGCTGCACCGAAGACGGAAGCTGCTGGCCTCAAGTACAAACTCAATAAACAGGAGCAGCTCCAGCAGGATGAACAAGACCAACTAGAGGATTCAAATCCGGCAAAAAAAAACCCAATCAAGAAACCATTGGTGTTGGTCCCCGAAGATGTGGAACTCGTTAAAGTCAGGTTCTGGGCTGTTCCTCCCAGGAACCAGTATGGAGATTCGCAGACAACTGGAACCCAAAAGCTCGAAAACCTTGTTATGGATTGCTACAAACATCTTCGTTGCCTGAGTACCCCATCCGGGACCAAATACTTGCCGTCTGGACCAGGGCATCGTGCTTCCTTTGTGTCAAACCTAAAAAGAGTTTATCTTTCCGGCCATTCAGGGGGTGGCAAGCCATTGGTTGAGGCAGCGGGCGCCGATCTGGTTCTCATGACTCCCACTTCAATTGACCTTCCCACTGACGTCTGGCTTTTTGACTGCACCTACGGTTTCGGCATTAAGAACTATGTCAGCTTTTGTCAGAATTGGAACGACAACAAGAGGCTGGCCAACAAACCCGATTCCAGCCGGTTTGTTTGTGTCTACAGGCCGAAATCTAAGGAATCGGATACAGAATCGGAGGCGGATGCACTGCGGGTGAAGCTCGCCCAAGTGCTGGGAGTCAAATCCCCCGACTCCTTACGAAAAGAGCATCTGCAGGGGAATTTGTCCTCTCTCATCATCCCTACGCTCGTGAGTTCTCCTGTTGTCTTTGTAAGAACAACCGTTCCTCATGACAAGATTCCGACAACTTTTTTCCCGGTCTTGTTGTTGACCGCAGCGTCATAACAGAGTTCTTCGGTTGGAGGAGAAGGAACGATCCCGGGATGTTTCAGATTTGAGGACGCTCAAACACTTTTATGGACAATACGATCGGGAATGATAGTAAACCTTGGGACAAAGATCACATCCAATTGTTCCACCGGATCAATTCGGACCAATTCGATGGTGACAAGAGTCACAAGCCTGCCAGCGGAAAGGGTTACGACTGCGGATGCCGGTCGCCCAAATCAGACTTTTCACCCGCCGGCATCACCTCTTCCCTGGCGTCAGCATTGGTGGGTGTCGTCTTTGATGCCTTGCTGGCATTAATTCCCGTTGTGGGGCCTGCCTTGCTGGCACTAAAAGAGACTGTACTTACGGTCCTGCACGCTGAAGGGGGGCCCGATTTTGAAAAGGCATTAGGGGAATTGCTGGCACGAGAGGGTGAGGGATTTCTCTTCGGGAATTTTCTGAGATCGATTCCTGCCTGGGTTCCGGTAGATCGCGATGGTTATGGCCCCAAGTTTAATAACCCCGAAGGAAAAGAGGTTGAGCGGGAAGTGGAGGGGATTCTCACGCGCAGTTTTCAAACCTCCCGTGACATGCCCTTTTTCCAATGGAGCCATTGGTACCACTGGTCCTTCCAAGTGAGGCCGATCGATGGTTACGGGTACATGCTCGGGGAGGGAAATATTCGCAACCAAAGCGAACGCGACAAGACCGATTCCCCATCCGATTTGGAAGAGGCCACGGACATCAATGGCCTGGGACGCACCACCGGCAATTTGCTGCACTCCATGGAGTGCCTTATCGATGTTGGTGCTTTCTCCAAGCCGCCGGGGGATCTCCCACCGGACCCTCGCGACCCGAAAGGGTTTCGAGGGATTCCAGGCATCATGTTCCACCCGGGTTGGCCGTTTTGGCCCATGACGAGCGATTGTTTCTGGGCCACTGGCCGATGGGTTTATGCCTGTACACATAGCACTAGTTTGGATAAAGAGGGTGAAAACGCAGGCCTAATGCCCACCCAACTGAACCCGTGTAAAGCCATCGCCTTCGCCTCCTACGAGGGCTTCAAGTTCGATGAGAACGACAAGTTAGTCCCGGCCGTTCGTTTCCTTTTCTTCGCCTGCCGCAAGGGTGGCTATCTCAATTTTGGGGACAAGGCAGACACTGAAGAGAAGGAGGATACTTGCAGCGTGAAGTTTAACGACAAAGATTACGAGTTTATTGTCGACTTGCCCGAACCTCCCAATGCCGCTGGGGCATGGCCCATTGGGCATACACCGGAGTTTCTTCTTAATACTGTTGTGCTCCGTCCCCACCTGTTGGTAAAGGTCGAATTTGCGCCCTTTCAGGTGCCGCAAAACCTATCAGATCCACTCGATCCCAAGCGCAAAATCTCCAATCCGTTCCTGCTTGATTCTTCTGCCTTCGATCAATCGGTGCAGCCCATCATTGAACTCCTCAAACCTGAGGCGCCTGGAGTCGTTCCCAATCAAGTCAAGGTCACGATCCCACTTTCCAAAGTGGACAAGTCCAAGGACGCCTATGGCGTCTGCATTTCCTTAGGCTGGTCTGATGGCGATGGCAATCTGGCTGACCGTGTCAAGAAAGTCACGGTCAGATTCGACAACGTACGTTTTCTAGAAAAGACGGGCGTGCTGTATTTCAAGATCTGCCTCAATAGCCGCTGGTTTTATGCTCCTCTGCAGGTTCAATCCAAGATCCCAATTCCGCTCACGGGCAATCCTTCCGATCCTCATTTGATTTTCTTTGTTCCTGATGATGCGCGAATTCGCATTACCTCGCACGGGATGAAGCGAAATGGTTATGGGGAATTCTTTGAGAAGAGCGATCCAGACCGCACACTACATGTCGGGGGCATATTCAGGGTGAGTATCGGTGAGTTGAAAAAGGAGGTAAAGGAAGCAATTGATCACGGCTCCGACGTCCTGCAAGATGCCAACGGTAGATTCCTTAAGATTGACTATGTTAATGATCTCTTAAATTTGGGCCCCGACTTTGTAAACGACTTCCTCACAGGCGAGAGAAAAGAGGTTAAGTGGAAAACGCATGTTGATCCTGTCAATAAGAAACCTGTCGCCGCTAAAGACAAGGGGAAAATAGACACGGTCAACCAGGAGACTGGTTCCGCAGTCGCGCGAGAGATGTTTGTCTTGCTTCCTGTAATATTGGCCAACCTGAATGAACCTCTCGGAATGGTCGAACCGGTCTCATCTAGTACTCAACCCTCCACGACTTTCGACAGTAATCCCACTCCAATGGCGGCGCTTATTAAAAAACTAAAGGACGGCGGCCAAAAGCAATTAGTAGTCGAACTCAATTCGACCGCCGCCCATATCGAAGTGGCCGGTGATGCTGATATGCTCGCATTTAATAATCGAATCGCGGGTCCAAAAGACTATGGACTGAAGTGCGTATTGACGGTTGAATCTCAATAAGGCATGAGGTTCATTCTCTTAGAAAAAAACTTTTCCCCCTGGTTCTTGGCTGAGGTTATGAGAATCGTTGCTGGTAGAGATCAGGCCGAGATCTTCACTAAAGCCTTAAGCGCGCAATTGGCGGCGAAGTCATTCCGTGTGCGCATGGAAACTGTGCGGGGAAGTGAGAGAAGTGTCCGTTTGTTGGAACATGTGTCCCCACAATGTTTTCGCGTCGTGAGCGATACCGACGAGATGATCATTATGGACCATTCTACTTTCCGAAGAGTCACGGGGAGAGCCTGGCAACGGATCCCCTTCGACGTGGGCTCTGTGATCGGTCAGTTCCTGAATCCCAATGTGATCGAGGAATTAACCCAAGGTACCGCTGTCACATTCAACGGAACGGAAATGCTGGACGAACAGCTTATGTTAGTTTTCCAATCTATTCACCCTAAAGCTCTGGGCACAGATATAACGACAATTTCGAAGATCTGGATTTCGGAAGAGACAGGATTGTTGTGTCGACTGGAGATGGAAAGTGAAGTCAAAGGAATACAGACAAGAACAGTCAGCGTCTATTTCGACTACAATGCCGACATCCAGATTGAACCACCCGTTTGATATTGTTCAAACTGCTGCCGCAAAACCACAGCTTGATGGGGGATGACCTTCATGAAGTTGTCCACGTGTACTATAGCCGTTGGTTTGGCTCTCTTGCTTTTCTTGAGTCATGAAGACTTGGGGGCCATCGATCAGCAAAAGCGAGACCTGAGCGTTGAAAGACTCCAGAGCGGAGTCGCCCTGGACGGACGGGGCCGGCTCTGGGCAGTCGTCATTGGTATTTCGTCTTATAAGAATGTGCCGGCTCGCGCCCAACTCCGATTTGCCAACCGGGACGCCGTGCAGTTGGCCACCTTCTTGCGCAGCCCTCTCGGGGGCGCCTTCCCCTCCTCTCATATCCAGCTATTGACCGATCAGGATGCGACACTTTCTGCGATACGAACAGCTCTTGGGACTTGGCTGCCTCGTTCCGCTGAGCCTGAGGATGTCGTCTACATTTACTTTGCTGGTCATGGCGTGGTGGAAAACGGACAAGACGGTTATCTGCTGGCGCATGATTCCGATCCCCAGAACCTATATGCTACTGCCCTCTCAGTTGCAGAGTTGAACCAGATTCTCTCAGGACGGCTGCGAGCAAGGTCAGTCATCGTGATTGCCGACGCCTGCCACTCCGGAAACATAGGCTGGACATCCCGTGGCACCCAGGACGAAGTTCTCATCAGCCGTTATCTGGGAGAGTTGGGTAAAACGGGTGGTGGTGTCGTCAAATTACTGGCGTCACGGTCGGACGAGAAGAGCTACGAAGATGAACGTTGGGATGGCGGTCACGGAGTGTTTACGCATTTTCTACTGGAAGGGCTTCAGGGCAAAGCGGATAGAGATGGAGATGGAGTGGTTCGAGTCGGAGAACTGGTCGATTATCTTTCTGAAGTGGTTCCGAAGGAAACCCAGGGGTTGCAGCATCCTCGTGTTGCCGGAAACATGGAAGCGCGTATGCCTCTCGCTGTTGTGCCGACGGCTTCGGTTGCCCCGCACCGTCCACCGATTGCACCGGCCCCCCTGCTGTCTCTGGAACTGCACGGCCCTGCAGCAAGCGAAGTTTACCTGAACAAGTCTTACCGGGGCAGGATCCGCCCGGACGGAATCCTGGTTGTCGAGAACCTTTCGCCCGGCACTCACGAACTCTCAGTTGATCCCCCTGGTGGAGAGACGCTCGTGCAGAATATCCAGCTTTCCGCCTCCCGAACGATTCTTGACCTTTCATCAGTGCTTCCCAAACAGGTAGCTTCACGTACTTCCCCCCTTGCCGGTCAAATCCGGCAGGCACTTCTGTCTAGTAAGGTTTTGGAGGAGGGTGGCGCCTGGAGCCTATATCAACAGCTGAAGGCAGCGTCTCCAGCAGACCCTCAGCTCGGGTCTATCGAGACTGTCTTGAGCAAAGCTCTGGAAGAGATCGGACAAACAGCCATCAACCTGTATGTTCGCCTTTCTCCGACGCAGATCAAAAAAGACACGTTCCGACGTGGTTCCGAGGCCTTCGCCCATTTAAAGGCTCTCCGGACAAGCGACACCCAAATAGAGGCCAAGCAGTTGTTTTGTGAAGGCCGTGCTTTGATCGAAGAGGGAAAGGATGAACAGGCTATTCCACTACTTCAGCAATCATTGAAGCTGGATCCTCGTGGGGCCTATTCATACAATGCGCTGGGGATCGCGATGGAGCGTACTCGCCAAGAAGACCGAGCCATGGAATACTATCGCCGAGCTGAGGATCTGGCACCTCACTGGGTAGTACCGGGGCTCCACCTGGCCTTTTTGTTTCAACAAAAGGGCCGTCTGGATAAGGCCGAACAGGAGTACCTGAAGGTATTGGAGGTAAGCCCGGAAGAACCGTTGGCCCGGGTTGGAATCATTCGGCTGCTACGGGAACGCGGTGAACTCGCTCGCGCTGAAAAAGAAGCAACCCGGTTTCTTGCGGTAGCCCCTGGCTACGCTCAGGCTTATGCAGAGCTCGGCATGATCTATGAGGCATCCCGGCAATACGCCAAGGCCGCTGAGGCCTTCGATGCCTACTTGAAATTGGCGCCTGATTCTCCGGACCATGAACAGATCCGAACTCTTGCTGAAAGAGATCGCAAGCTGTCTTCCCGCGAACCACCGAGCTTACGCCGGAATGCCCCTGCCAATTGATGCGGTCCGGGTATCAACGGACAGGGGGTGCAATCAAAAGTGCGAGTCAAAGAATTGAGCTGGGGACTGGACAAATCGTCGCAATTCGAGTAAATAAACATGGGCAAATCCAGTTTAAAGGAGGCCCATGTCAAATCGCAATGGTAGCCAGGACCGGAAAGGGCAG
>JBGOTQ010000094.1:0-21725 GCA_041476565.1 Terriglobia bacterium
CCTTTCCGGTCCTGGCTACCATTGCGATTTGACATGGGCCTCCTTTAAACTGGATTTGCCCATGTTTATTTACTCGAATTGCGACGATTTGTCCAGTCCCCAGCTCAATTCTTTGACTCGCACTTTTGATTGCACCCTACGGGAGGAGCAAATCCACTGGTCACGTGCGGAAATGTCTTCTGCTTTGAACGGCAAGACGAGCATAGCCTCCGACAGATGCTGGACCGGAAGGCGCGCTGCCGCGCGTTCGAAATCGGAAACCCGGTCGGACGTAGAGCACCGCGCCACTACTCGAGAGCGCCGATGCGCCCTATGGATTTCCACAGCTTCTGACCTTTACCCTGCTCTTCACGGCGCTTCCCAGTTGAGGGCGTAGATCTCCTGAGTGCCGGTATCCCGCAATACTAGCGGGGAATCATCCGGGGCGAGACCCACCCAGGGACCGTAGACGCCGGCTCCCGGCAAACCCTTCAGACTTGCCACCCTTTCGACTCTTCTGTCACTAATGCGAATTCGAAGGATGAACGGCTCTTGTGTTGACAGGAGATTGAAGTAAACGAACTTCCCGTCCTTCGACCAGCTCGGATAACCGATGTTCAGACTGGCCAATTCCGTCCATTTTTGAGTCCGGAAGTCAAAAAGCAGCACCTTCTGGGAATCGGCCGGCATCGCGACAACATACTGTCCGTCCGGCGACCATCGTGGGGAGAAAAGCCCCTCTGACCCGGGTAGCTCCGAGAACTGGTGCGTTTTTAAGTCGAGCAGGTGAATGGAAGATTTGCCAGCGCCAGGAGTTCCCAGTTGTCCGGTTCCCAGCGCTCCAAAGATCAGCCGATTACCATCTGGGGACCAGCCCACATCGCCGACGTTATCTGGGCCGCCTTCCGACTTTTCAGGAGTACCCCCTTCAGTCGAAACAACATAAATGCTCCAACGAGGCTGGTCGTGGGTTTGGCCCGAAAAAGCGATCTGTTTCCCATCCGGCGACCAGCGCGGCAGTGCAGCGCTCATGGAAGGGGGACTGAGCTGGAGGGTATCGCTGCCATCCGTTTTGCTCCGCCAAAGAGATTGATCTGGGAAGGTGCTGTAGGCCACCCATTTCCCATCCCTCGGGAAGTCCAGTCCCTCGGCGGAGACTCCGGCAAGGAATGACACAAACTGCCGTGAATTTGAATCGTAGCGCTGAATTTCGCCGCGCGCCTGAAGGCCGACCACGAAAAGTTTCTTGCCGTCCCGGCTTTGGAACCGGCGCGAGCGTGTCTAACTGTCCTGAGGTCAATTGTACGGGTTCCCGACTGGCTCTCTCGAACATCCCCTGTCTTTCACGACGGGCCCAGATGTTGGTCTTTCCATTCACCAGGGATTGGAAAATGAAATACTCCCCATCGGGGGTCCAATTGCCGCAGCATTCATTCGGGGGATTGTGCCAGCCCGGGAGGAACGGATGGAGCTGGGTTCCGTCGGCTGAAACCTCCCACAGTGCATTTGAGTTCGTCTTATTGTCGATAACGTAAAGGCGCAAGACTTTGCCGTCGGGTGACCAGCGGGGAGAAAAGGGTCTACCGGGCAGGGTAACGAGCTTGCGGGAATCAGTGCCGTCATTTCGGGCGACGAATAAGTCCTGGCCATTGACGTAGACAATCTTCTCTCCGTTGGGAGACCAGGTCCCGTCGTGCCCGATAAGGCCACCCAATCGGTGTGGTGATCCGGCCGGGATCGGCAAGATAATGAGTTGGCCCTCGGCTGCCGTACCTGGAGCGGCATCGATCAGAAGCTCTGACCCTGAGGGAGAGATATCCAGCAGGTAAGGAATCTCAAAGCGCATAGGAATTGGAGCAATCTCGCCTCCCGCGGTCGATACTTGCCCCAGGATGAAGCCACCAGCCGCGCTCTGATTGAAGTACAACCGGGAACCGTCGGTCACTAGGGGTGGAGAAATCGACGCTCCATGGGTCAGCTGGATGAAGCCCGAAACTTTGGGCGGCAGGGTCGGGCGCGTGGCCTGGTAGGCGAGGATTGCAGCCGTGAAGATAGCCACGGCAATGACGACAGTTGCCCATTTTGGCCAGGTCTTTTTACGTTCCGGGCTGTGATCCGGTGACGGGATTGGTTGGGGCAGCGTCGGTGCAGCGGAAACGGCGGCAGCGCTCCGTCCTGAATCGGTGTCGCGCTTCAATCGCTTCAGGTCGGTGCGCAGTTCCGAGGCGCTCTGACAACGTAGATCCCGATCCTTCTCCAGTGCCTTATTGATGATCTCTTCGAGTTTGGCTGGCACTTCAGGGTTCAGACGAATCGGTGCAGTAGGCGCTTTGGTGAGAATCCCCTCAAAGACCGCCGCCGAGGTACGGCCCGGAAAAGGGAGATGACCGGTGGCCATCTCATAGAGCACCACGCCAAAACTGAACAGGTCGGTGCGAGCGTCGAGTTCCTCGCCGAGCGCCTGCTCGGGCGACATGTAAGCCACCGTTCCCATCGCCGTTCCCGGGCTGGTCAGATCTTCATCGGCGATCGCGATGGTCGGCATCGCCGTGGCCCCCGCGGCATCTGCTGTCGGCTTGGGATGAGGCGTCAGCTTGGCCAGGCCGAAATCCAGGATCTTAGCCTGCCCCCGCGTAGTGACAAAGATGTTGGCCGGCTTGATGTCGCGATGCACGATCCCTCTGGTATGCGCTGCGTCTAAAGCGTCGACAATCTGGATACACAACTCCAGGATTTCGTCCACCTTGAAGGGCTTGGCCGCAATCCGGTGCTTCAGTGTCTGCCCCTCCAGATACTGCATCACGATAAAAGGCTGGCCCGCGTACTCGCCGATGTCGTAGATCGTACATATGTGCGGATGGTCCAGAGCCGAGGCGGCGCGTGCTTCCCTCTGAAAGCGTTCCAGAGCTTGATGGTCTTTATTAAGCTCTTGTGGCAGGAACTTCAGGGCCACGAAACGGCCCAGCCGGGTGTCTTCGGCCTTGTAGACGACACCCATCCCACCGCCACCCAGCTTCTCGATAATTCGATAATGGGAAATGATATTGCCGGTCATTTTCGTAACAGCGGGTTTATCCCGCCAATCTCACAGTGGCGACGTGAAGTGGTCTCTATCTGTTACAGCGGCAGGCCGATACGCCGCAGGAGGTCCTGGTAGCGCGGGTCGGAGCGCAGGTTATCCCAATATATGTCCACTTTAAGGTACGGCATGCTGGCTGAATGCTCCTCGTAACCTTTCTCCAGGGATTCAAAGGCCCGGTCCTTGTCACCCAGTCCAGCATAAATGACTGCAAACGCATAGAAATCAACGTATGCCCGCGACGTTAGCTCCTTAAATTCTTGAATAATGCCTACCGCCTCATTTCGCCTGCCTGCAAGCGCATAGATCCAGCCCAAGCTTGACGCCACTGCTCCGTTTTCAGCCGAGACCTTGTAAGCCTGGGTCCCCATCCTAACGTGTTCGGCGATGGCCTGTGCATACATCCCCTTGCGCGCGTAGGCCCAACCACGTTGAGCATGAAAGTACGGCACATTCGGGTCCAGTTCGATCGCCTTATTGAATTGGGCAATGGACTCGTCGTATCGGCGCGCAAACAAATAGAGATAGCCCAAATCGCAGGTGAGAGAAGGCGAGAGCGGGTCTAGCTCTTGCGCCTGTCTGCCCTCGGTCAGGCTCTCGTCGAACCGGCCCATCGTTACCAAATAGTCGGCATAGCGCGAGTGGGCAACTGCACTGCCGGGGTTAAGCTCGATGCCTTGCTTAAACTCTCGTTCGGCGCCCGGAAAGTCCCAATCGTAAGACCACTTGACCCATCCTAATTCGGCGTGCGCTTCGGCAATCGTATCATCAATCTCCAGCGCCTTGGTTGCAGCCGCCTTGGCCTTGGGAAAAGTCTCCTTCGGGGGGAGATAGGCCATGTCCCCTCCAAGGTTGTTATAGCATTCCGCTAGACCCACGTATGCCGGAGCGTTCCCAGGGTCTTTTTCGATCGCTTGCTCGAAGTACTCGATGCCCTTCTTCAGCCCATCGACCGTATTCTTGTTCCAATAGTAACGACCTTTCAGGTAAAGCTGATAGGATTCGGGGTTTTCTGTAGAGCGCCGGGTGAGCCGGACCTTGTCCTCACTGCTCAGACGCAACCGCAATTTTTCCGAGATTTCTTTTACGATGTCTTCTTGCAAAGCCAGGACGTCGGAAAGCTTTCGGTTGTATTGCTCGCCCCAGAGCTGCCTGTCGTACCGCGCATCTACCAGTTCGGCCGTTATGGAAAGGTTGTCGCCACGCTACACGATCCTGCCCGTTACCAGCGCCTGCACGCCCAGCTCACGTGCTGCCGTGCGTGCTTCCACCTCCCGCTTCTTATAGCGGAACGCCGACGTGCGCGATGTCACCCGCAGACTTGGTAACGTCGAAAGGCCATTGATGATGCCCTCGGTAATGCCGTCGCTGAGGTAGTCGGAACTCACATCGCCGCTGGCATTGGCAAAGGGCAAGACCGCGATCGAATCTATAGCCGCCTCCTGGCCACGCCCTCGAAGCAGATAAAGCCAAGCCCCAATCGCCAGCAACACTATCAGGGAGATCGCGACAATCCAGGTAGCTGGCCTCCAGCGTTGTCGCGGGGGCCCCTGTTGTGGTCTCCCTTCCTGAACTACCTGGAGCCCGGTTGCTGCCAAAGCCGTCCGTCCCGAATCGGTATCGCGCTTCAGGCGTTTGAGGTCGGCGCGCAATTCCGAGGCGCTCTGATATCGCAAATCTCTATCTTTCTCCAGTGCCTTATTGATGATTTCTTCGAGTTTGGGTGGCAGTTCGGGGTTCAGGCGAACCGGTGAAGTAGGTGCTTTGGTGAGAATCCCCTCAAAGATGGCGGCCGATGTGCGGCCAGGGAAAGGTGAACGACCGGTCGCCATCTCGTATAGCGCGACACCGAAGCTGAACAGATCGGTCCGTGCGTCCAACTCTTGGCCCCGTGCCTGCTCGGGCGACATGTAGGCCACCGTCCCCAACGCCGTTCCCGGACTGGTAAGATGCTCGGGTTCGACGGAAAGGGTCAGAGCGTCGTGCGGCGATACCTCTTCACCCTGCCCGCTACGTTCGCCGCCCTCTCCCCCAAGAAGGCGAGAACCGCCTTCTGCTGTTTGTTTTTTCCCTAACCCCTGACCCCTGGCACTTGGCCCCTGCAGTTTGGCCAACCCGAAGTCCAGGATCTTGGCCTGTCCGCGCTGGGTGACGAAAATGTTGGGCGGCTTGATGTCCCGATGCACGATCCCTTTGGTATGCGCTGCATCTAAAGCCTCGGCAATCTGGATACTCAGGTCGAGTAGCATGTCGATCGGTAGGGGCGCATCCCTGTGTGCGCCCACTGAGGAGCGAACACTGGGATCCGCCCCTAAGCCAATCCGGTGTTTGAGCGTCTGGCCTTCCATCAATTCCATGGCGATGAAGGGCTGGCCATCGACCTCATCGATATCATAGATGGTGCAGATATTGGGATGATTCAGTGCCGAAGCGGCGCGGGCTTCCCGCTGAAAGCGCTCCAGGGCTTGACGGTCTTTATTCAGCTCTTGGGGAAGGAACTTCAGGGCTACAAAGCGGCCCAGCCGGGTGTCTTCGGCCTTGTACACTACGCCCATCCCGCCGCCACCCAGCTTCTCGATAATCCGATAGTGAGAAATTGTCTTGCCGATCATAAGTTTGAGTTGACACAGGCATTCTTGCCTGCCTGGCCGTGCAACAGCACTTCTTCTTAGCTCGAAGGTCAGAGGACGATTGCGTTCCTCAGATAGCTTACACCAGCAATTGGCTTTGGGCTATCCCCTGATTCTCATGCTAGACGGAGGTATTCAGATCGTGTTGGCGTGGAGAAACGCCTCTCTGGCGTTTCATGTACCCGCACCAACACGGGAAACCCTTACCGATTCGCTGACCCGGGGTGACGCAGTAGTCCAGACCCCTGCTCAGCCATGAGCCATTCTAGAGAGCCCACTTTGTGGGCGGGAGCACTCCTTCGTCGTGATGAACTTGAAAAGGGTTTTGCGATACTCTCTAAGCCCGGGAGCATCAGTGTTCGATCACACGGTCAAGATTTCTTCCGACGACCCGGCTTCGCGTCAGTCCTCTTCATTACGTCCGCCGCTTCGGCATCTTCGACCACTGGAGTCACAATGAACTTCAGCAAATCGTCCCACCTAGCCGTCCACTCATACAGGGCCTTGGCGTCACTGGTTTCTGCCAGGACGTATCCCAGATTCGAACCGTGCCAGCGTCCCAGCATTTTCACCCCCTCTGGCGGTCCGCCACCCGTTTGCAGAAATCGGGCAGTTGCCTCTTTGCGGTGAATCGGCTTCAACGACCATTCGATCATGAACTTCATAGTCTCCTCCTCTTTTTTGAGTTTTTCCGAGCCTTCGGAGTCACCCGATTCGGCCCGGGGCTACCATCTAACCAACAATCTGTCCCAAGGTGGACTGCCGAGATTCCGGTTAACGGCCACCGAACCGATTCCCGGTCACTTGATCCCGATCACCATCGAATCAGGGCCGGTCAGGTGCTCGACCCGTGTTTCGCTGAACCCCGCCTCTTTCATCCAGCCCATGCAATCAGCCGCTGTGTAATCGAAGCCGCCGGAAGTCTCGATTAGCATGTTGAGGCTCATCAGGAGACCGAAAGTGTTTTTCGAACGATCGTCATCGATGATGCTCTCATACACTATCAACGCCCCTCGTGCCGGCAGTGCTTCATAGGCCTTGCGTATCAGGATCATTTTTTCGTCCAGATTCCAGTCATGGAGAATGTGGCCCATCATCAGAACGTCTGCGCGCGGCAGGGGGTGCTCGAAGAAATCACCGGGCACGAATCGCACACGTCCGTTCAACCCGTGTGAGGCAACGTGATCTTCGAAAATGGGAGCTACGACAGGAAGATCGAAACCGATGCCGTTCAAATGTTCATTCGCCTGGACTACCTGGACGACCAGATCGCCCTGGGCAGTACCGATGTCCCCAGCGCTTCGGTAATCTTTCCAGGGAAACTTTGTCGCAATGGCCAGGTTGGCGCTATGGCTGATGCCCGTCATCGCCGCTAAAAACTCCTTCAGACGTCCGGGATCAGCGTACAAGGTCTCAAAAAGTGGCGCACCTCCGCCCTTGATTTCGTTCTGCGGTTTTCCGGTCCGCAGCGCCACCGTCAAGCTGCTCCAATGCCCGTAAGTGCGGTGGTTCGCCATTTCCAGCAATCCACCGATATAGGAATGCTTGCGCTTGTCGAGATACCAATCGGTAGCAGGTGTATTCTGGTACGTTCCGTCGACACGCTGCAGAAAACCCAAGGCTACCAGCGCATCCAGGAAATCGCGGGCAGAGCGCGGGTGCAGGCGCAAACGTCCCTGCAAGCTCTCCAGGTCTTCGGGATGCTTGGCCAGTTCGGTGAAGAGTTCCATCTCCACAGCGCTCAGCAGGGTCTTCGATGCCCAAAAACCCAAGCCAACCTGCATGATGTGATCAACAGATGGGTGGTCCATAAGTCGGTGCTCCTTTCGCGTTTAATCATTTGTTGCATATCCCACAAGAGTGTCTTGCCGGTTCCAGGTCTTCGCTGCCGTGCCTTTCCTCATCAAGTAAAGCGAACCGCCTCTTGAATCGGGCAGTGGCCGGCTACCTGCTCCCTCAACTTTGGCACTGCCCCATGGGTGCGGGATGGCTTCCAGCGCCGAATGCCCCAACACTGATTGGGTCGAAAATCGCTTGCAGGACCAACCGCTTCATCGTGTGGACCGGCGTATATTTGACCAGAAGAATGTGCCAACTATATCCCAATCCGCGGGAAAAAATCTAGGTGATTGCGAGGACCCTGAAAAGCCATATGTTCAGGCGGTTGACACAACTGCCTCAGAGCAAAAACCCCGCATGACTGAGAAACTATGAAAAAAACCATGGGTAGGAAAGCGCTGTCGAGCGTCCGCGACCGGAATTTCAAGCCGGACACGGAGCACCGTGTCCCGACCGGACAACGCCCATGCGCCTCATGGGATTCTTTCACAGTTTCTGACGGATTACATCCAGTCAGCCATTTGCTCATAGTGGTACATACCCTTTTCGAGTACAATTTGGCTGCCTGAGAGAACCCACAAATTCCCGGTTCTTGTTTATTGGTTTTGACGCTGAACGGACTCAAGGGAGGTTCCTCCATGCGTGCTGCCTCATCTATCGATCGACGTCACTTTATCCAGGTCTGTGCTGCTGTCGGCTTGTCAACAGCCTCAGCGCATGCTATCCCACCCCAGAAGGAGAAGGGCTGGCAAATCGGTTGTTTCACCCGTCCCTGGGCGGAATTTAGTGTCGAGACCATTTTCGACGCCATCGCCAAGGCAGGCTTTCACTATGTAGGGCTCATGTCTGCAGCGCCAGACAGTCAATTGATCCTCTCTGTTTCGAGCAAGGAAGAGAAGGCTGTTCAGATCGGGTCAGAGGCCAAGTCTCGCGGGCTCAGCATCCTTTCGATTTTCAGTGGCGATTTTGGAGTAGAGCAATCCTTGCAGTCCGGCATCGAGGGCCTGCGCCAGCTCATCGATCTCTCTGTTGCGTGCGGATCGAAATCACTGTTGCTGGGGGGAACGGACAAACCTGAACTCTTTGATGTCTATTATCAAGCGGTGGCTAAATGTTGTGATGAGGCGATGAAAAAGAAGATCCAGTTAACCATAAAACCTCACGGAGGCCTGAACTCGACCGGCCCCCAGTGCCGCAAAATCGTTGAGAAAGTGGGTCACAGGAATTTCCGACTGTGGTATGACCCTGGGAATATTTTTTATTACTCCGACGGACAGCTCGACCCGGTACAAGACGTAGAGAGTGTCGACGGAATCGTCACCGGCATGTGCGTCAAGGATTATCAACACCCCAAAAATGTAGAGATCACTCCCGGTACCGGGAAAGTCAATTTTCCTGTAGTGATCTCACGACTGAAAAAAGGGGGCTTCAAGTCCGGACCGATGTTGATCGAATGCTTGAAGAAAGGGGACCTGGAATCGCTACAGCGCGAGGCGGTGCGTGCGCGGCAGTCACTTGAATCGTGGTTGTGAATGTCGAGTACGTTGGTTCCTGTAATTGAGAGGACTGCGCGAGCTCCCTAGTTTGCGGTGAAGACATGTCGGAAATCTTGATCGGCAGTAAGCTCCGGGTTCAGTTGACGAAGCCAAGAGGAGGAACAGAGAATGGCCAAGTTCCGACCTGTCACAATGCTGGTTTCTTATTATCCCAAGAAGGGCAGGGAATCGAATCTGCTGTTATTGATCAAGAAGCACTGGGCCGCGCTGAACAGGGAGGGCCTGGTCTCAAAGATGCCACCGCAGGTCTGGCGTGCCACTGACAAGGTGACCAGACGGAGTTATTTTGTCGAGATGTTTCAGTGGAAAGACGAAAAGGCTTCTGGTGTTGCACACCATACGCCGGGAGTAATGGCAATCTGGGAACCCATGGGGGCTGTTCTTGAGAGGATGGAACTGACCCAGATTGAGCCGATACGGTTGACTTATTACCTCGAGCGGTAAATAGATGACACTCTTGGAGGCGCGATACCCTCATCCCGCTGGCGCCGTGGGGGCACGGCGCCTGCAACCTGTCGCCTATTCAATGCTCCCTTAGTAAGAGGAGCCGTCAGTAAGACAAAGTCCGGGAGCACCCAATTGCTGGATGGCTCCCGGACTGTGATTCAGGTATGATCGGCTGGTCTCTGGACCAACGGCGAGTCACCATTCCCACGGTTTACTTGTTATTGCCGACCCCTTTGCCGGGCCCCATCTTCAATTCCACGTCTTCTACGGTCTTTCCTAAGGAATCAACCACCACTAGATGATGGTCCAAGACGTTTTCCTCAGTATCGAGGGAGGGATTGTCGTTCAAGTTCCGAACGGTCATGTAGGCGAACACTTGGTTGCCAATGTCCCTGACACGAAGCGAGCCGACAAATCCAGTGATGTCAACGGATACAGCTGAAATCAGAGCCGCGTCGTCATAAGGGCTGGCGATGATGTACAGTTTAGTCTTGGCATTTGCCGGAAATTTCCCTGGCTGATGGTTCTTCCATGCCGTCGGATCAGGGATGGCGACAAAGAGGTCATTACTTTCGCCAAAAGCAAAGTGGGAAGGAAAACCAGGGAGTGCCAAGTCATGGGACACCCCGTCAAGCGGGACTACCTGGAAACTCCAACTAGCCGCTGCGTCGTTGCTGGTTGTGGAATTAGGGTCAGTCGATGGTCCTTGCCGGAACAACTTTACGAATGTCCCATCCTGACTGATCACTGAGGTTTGTACCGCCCAAAACCGAAGGACACCGAGGGTTCTTTCACGTACCACATTGCCCCAGTTCTGCGCGGGGGCAATCGCAGGAAGTATCAAGGTAAGAAACAACGCTAATGCCATAAATAACCTTTTGCTTTTCATGAGCTTCTCCTTGAAGTTCAAGAATCTGACCGGGAGAATCAGGCTTCGACCGCAGCCTTCAAGCCCGGTTCAGTCGGTTCCAAGTTTCCTCTAGTCACATTAAACACCAAGACAGTGGAAAAGTTGCGTCCATAAAGAATTCGTCGTTTAACCGATTAAGCTCTTTCCGGCTGTGTGGGTTACGGCCCCCCTCGTTGACTAGGATCCCCGAGGGGAGGATTGGCTGACAACGGCGCTTTTGAATCGGCTCCCCGTTTTGTAAATGCTGTTACGTATTCGGAATTGTGGACTTGTTACCCCGAGGTCTTCTCTTCGGGGGGCTTGAGGCTACGGAAGTCACGGAATAGCAGCAGGTCGTACACGATCTTCAACCCTCCTGCCAGAAAGAAGGGCAAACCAAGGAGAGCTGGGATTGCCATGAACTGCCCAGTCAATGCCGGGGCAAGAGATGCCCCTACAGATCGAGCCACATTGGTCACTCCAGAGGCGGCGGAGCGCTCATCAGGATGAACAACTGCCATCGTGTAGGATTGGCGAGCGGGCACATCCATTTGTGAAATGCTGAATCGCAGCAGCAAAACAGCGATTGCCAGCCACGCGTGGGGCATCAACGGCACCAGGATTAACAGAATGTTCGAGGGGACATGTGTAAAGACCATCGTGTTTATCAAGCCGATTCTTGCGGCGAGACGGGCTGACAGAAGCGATGAGACGCCAGCCAGAAGATTCGCTCCAAAGAAGATACTGCCGAGTGTGACCGGGGCAAGCCCAAACTTGACGTGAAACCAATAGGCAACGATGCTTTGGACTACAAACCCCCCTGCAAAGGCGTCCAGTGCAAACAGTCTGCTTAAGTGGATCACCACCTTGCGTGAATGATGCAATCCCAGTACGCGCTCAACGAGAGCACCCGGGCGGATTCGCACGGGCTCAATGGCCGGGGAGAGACAGGCAAACAACAAGATAAGCAGAACTCCGATTGCCGAATAGATAATGAGGATTGTCTGGTAAGCCGCCAGTATCGAGACTTCGGCGACCTGCAAGCTGTGAATCAGGCCTCCGCCCGCCAGGGCTCCCAATGCTGTAGAAAATGACCCGACCAGGTTGTACCAGGCGAAAACCCTGGTGCGTCGCCGATTCGGAACAAGCTGCGATAAGGCTGCTTGTTCGATAGAGAGAAAGGGTCCGATCTCATTTCCGCTGGGACTGATAATTCCGACAATCGCCGCGAATGTCAAAACCCAGAAATTCTTTGTAAATGCGAAGGTCAGACTGGCCAGGATCATTAAGATCGCTCCAAGGATCAACATCGGTTTCCTGCCGAAGCGATCAGCAACCGTTGTGATCCATAGCGATATCGCCACGTCGCCCGCCAGTGTCAGACTCAGCAATAACCCGATCCTTTGACCGTTCAGACCGAGCTGTGCCAGGTACAAGGCCAATACGATGGACAAGAGACCATACGCGAACAGGCGGCTGATTCTCGTGGCGAATAGAAGGGCGGTGTCAGTTCCTGGTGACTTCATTCAATGTGTTATTCGTCTGTTTTTGTCTTCGCCGATTCAACCCGCAATGAACTGCTCAACCAGGCATGCAGTCTCCAATTTGAGGGAAAAACACACGCCCCATGGTGGATACCAGCCCGGTCGAATTTTCAGGGAACTCAAAGTCTAGGACCCCATTCTATAAGACCACCTAAACCCAGTCTTTCTTTAGTAGCAGTTCCTCAATCCGAAACGCGTGGAGCATATCGTGCATGGCCAGATGCCGGAACATGATTAACACCGAGTAGTGACTATACTCCTCGTGGTCGGCTATCCGGCCCCAATCTTGCTCACTCAGCTCTTTGAGGCGGACAACCAGGTTCTCTCTGTCCCGCGAAAACCGGTCCATCGCTTCATCGAGATCCATCTTCAGCAGCGTACCTTCTTCCTCAGCTTTGTCCGGAAGATATGAAGTGATTTTTGGAGTTGGCTCAGAGAGGATCTTCTCGAGCCGCGCCAAAAATACAGGATTAACCTCGGCCAGATGGCAAGCATGCTCATGCGCAGACCACTTCCGGGGAAGAGGACGCCTCTTCCGAACCTCTACCGGGACCTCATAGACCAGAGGGATGATTATTCTCGGAGCGTTCGACAGGCTCGTGATGACTAAGTCTGGACTGTTCATCGTCATTCCTCCGCTTCTTTGCCGCATATTACCAGATAGCTTAACGGCACCAAGCTTAGCTGCCAATGTTCATCAAGATCAACAGGACTCTGCTCAGGCGGCGATGCGATAGATTTTGGTGGAGGATAGACCAACGGTTGACTGTTGCTGCCTAAAGTCGTTCAGGCTGTCAAGTCCTGTCATTCACGTTTTTTTTGAGGCCATCTCGGAACTTTTTTCCTTCCTTTGCGTACAGTTAGGAGAGGGAGAATTTTGAACTGGAGGTGCCCTTTGGCCAAGAAGAGAGTATTCACGATCACATTTCTTTCCACGGTGGGTTTGATTTTGTTCCTGGGCGGTTACTGGGTTTTTGCAGCACTCTTCTCCGTTGATAAAACCATTCCGGCCGAAAAGCTAGCGAAAGTAGAAAAAGGATCCATTGCCAAGTCAGTCGTCGCCACGGGCAAAGTCGAACCTCTATCAAAAGTAGAAATAAAGTCTAAGGCTAGTGGAATCATCAAATACCTCTATGTGAATGCGGGTGACAAGATTAAGGAAGGGCAGCTCCTGATTGAGCTAGATAAAGAGGCTTTGGATGCGCAATTGAAGGAAGCTCGGGCTGTGTTGAGGGGGTCTGAGGGTCAACTACAGGAACTGATTTCACAAGGAAAGACCTTCAAAGCCAGTTTGTACAAGGCCCAGCTTGAGGCCGAATATAAAGACCACGATTTTCTGGTCACGGAATTCGCACGCCGCAAAGAATTATTCAGCCAGGGCCTGATTCCCCGTTCAGAACTCGATTCCTGGGAACAGAAGTTAAAAGCATCCGAAATCACAAAGAAGTCGTTGCAGGCTGAAGTCTCAGTCAAAGAAGCCGAGATCGAACATAACAAGAAGACGATAGAAAAGGCCCAGGCCGAGATCGTCCAAGCTCAGGCCCAGTTGGAGAGGGCTGAAGAGAATTTGAAATATGCCTCCATTCGGGCCCCCATCAGTGGGATTGTGTTGAGCCGCGAAGTAGAAGTTGGCGATGCTGTTTCCTCGATTCTGCAGTTAGGCTCCAATGCCACGCTCATCATGACCCTCGGAGATGTGCAGGAAGTGTATGTGAAGGGCAAAGTGGATGAGACAGACATTGGCGTTGTCCAGGTCGGCCAGCCTGTAAGGATTACCGTGGATGCCTACAAAAAGAGAACTTTCGAAGGGAAAGTCCTCCGCATTGCTCCCATGGGCGTGGAAAAAGACAATGTCACCCGATTTGAAGTCCGGGTTTCCATCCTCAATGATATTGACCTGCTAAAAGCCAATATGAGTGCCAATGCTGAAATCGTTTTGGAAGAGCACACCAATGTTCTCCTGATTCCAGAAAGCTCACTCATTTACAATGAAAAACGGGATACTTTTGTGGAAGTTCCGGATTCCAATGCAAGAAATGGAAGACGCCAGATCCCTATCAAGATTGGGTTGGGCAACGGGAGTCGTGCGGAGGTTTTGGATGGCGTTAAGCTTGGGGATCAGGTGGTATTGCAGTAAGGCGGAAATAAGAAACAGGCGAGTGCCCATCCGACTTCGTATTAAGAGAAAAATCTTATAAGCCCGACTTGGCGTTCGGAAGCGAATACCCGGAGTAGCGCACAGGAGCAGAAGAAATGGATTTGCTGCGACAAACATGGATGACCCTGAATGCCAACAAGACTCGCAGCTTCCTAACCATGTTCGGTATTACCTGGGGTTTGATTTGCTTGATCCTGATGACCGCCATTGGCGAGGGGATGTGGGTTGCCCAAAAGCAAAAGGCGCTAAGCCTCGGCCAGAATATCATGATTGTATGGGGTGGAATCACCAGCAAAGGGGTTGAAGGGGTCCGGGCGGGTCGAAACATCCGGCTGACTTTGGAAGATTATTTCACCTTGAAACGGGAAGCTTTCTATTTGCAGCGGTTGAGCCCTGAAATCGAGCGCTACTTACCGGTGCGGTCCAGTCTCAACAACGGCAGTTTCAGCGTTCACGGCGTTTTCCCCGACTATATGAAAATGCGCACCATCGAGGTACGGTCAACTGGAAGGACCGTTCATGAGGGTGACAACACAGAAGCCCAACGTGTTTGTATCCTGGGGGATGAGGTCAAAGACCAGCTTTTTGAGAAAACTCAGGCGGTTGGGCAAACCATCAGCATTGGTGGGTACCCGTACCTGGTCATCGGGGAGCTGATTCATAAAGATCAGAATTCCAACTACAGTGGTCCGGATGCCCAGATGATTTACATCCCCTTCTATTCGATAGCCAGGGACTTTCCGGTTCCCAACGCCACAGAAGGGAAATTTGAACTCTCTAATCTGATTCTACAGCCCCGGAGTGAGAGTCTGGGAGAAGCCGCTGAACTGCAGGTTAGAGCAATCATGGCTAAGTCCAAGGACTTTGATTATCTGGATAAAGATGCACTCCCTATCTGGAACACGATCACAGGAGCAAAATTCATCCATAAAATATTTTCCTCCATGCAGGTCTTTCTGGGAACCGTTGCCGTTGTCACTCTCATCTTGGGAGGGATCGGCATCATGAACATCATGCTCCTGACGGTACAGGAAAGAACCCGGGAAATTGGAGTTCGAAAATCCATTGGAGCGACGAGCCGTGCCATTCTCCTGCAGTTCTTTGCTGAGTCCATGACTCTGACCTTTTTTGCAGGTCTATTTGGCATTGGAATTGGCTGGGGGATTTGTGCACTGGTTAACTTGCTGCCTAAAATGGATTTTTTCGCGGGATTAATCGTAACTCCCCAAGTGGGGTTGTTGGCTTTCGGTTTCCTCGCGCTCGTAGGAGTCTTATCCGGTATCTACCCGGCTTTCATGGCATCTCTGATTGATCCCATTGAGGCATTGAGGTACGAGTGATGGTTTGGGAAGTCTTCAAGAGAGCATTCTTGAATCTAGTCGCCTATCGGAAGCGATCCGTGATGACCATCCTGGGTGTGACATGGGGGATTGCCTCGTTTATTCTGTTGGTGGCCTATGGGGACGGATTTAGCCGGGCCATGATGCTTGGGCTAAGTTATTTTGGAGACAACGTCGTGGTGCTTTGGAACGGGCAGACGTCCATGCAGGCTGGGGGAGCCAAGGCTGGTCGCCCTGTCCTAACGACCCCCGGTGACGTGGAAGCCATCCGCCAGCGAGCCACTTTGGTGAAACGCGTTAGTCCAGAAGTCTTCGACAATATGCAGTTTCGATGGGGTGATCGGTTGGCAAGCGCCGGGGTGCGCGCCGTGAACCAGGAATACGGCGAGATTCGCGGCATGTTTATGGGCGAAGGACGCTTTTTGAACGCAGATGATTTGGCCAACATGCGCCGCGTGGTCGTCCTTGGCTATGACCTTAAACAAAAACTCTTTAGCCGTTCTCCAGCCCTGGGAGAGGATGTCTTTATTGCTGGAATGCGATTCACGGTCATCGGCGTCCTGAAAAAGAAAATTGCCATTTCCAATTACTTCACCCAGGACGACGTGTGCGGCATGATTCCGATCAATGTCATGGGGACCATGAGGGATATCCGATACAACAGCGTGTTGGTATTTCAGCCTGTGAGTGGCCCCATGGAAGAAAAGGCAGTCCGGCAGGTGATGACGGTTCTGGGTGAAATTCACAAATTCAACCCGAAAGACGAAAAGGCCTTGTTCCCGCAACGCTACAGTTTTGTTTTCGGAATTATCAATGGCCTCAATGGCGCAGTCAGAGTCCTCATGGTTATCGTCGGCTTTTTCACCCTGGCAGTGGCGGGTGTGGGTATCATGAATATCATGCTGTTCTGTGTTCAGGAACGAACTCGCGAAATTGGCTTGCTGAAGGCGCTGGGCGCCCGTCGATGGCACATTAAACTCCAATTCCTGGGCGAAGCCCTGGCCATGACGATTATTGGCGGAGTTGTAGGCTATTTCGTGGCTGTCGGGATTGCCTACGCCGTGGGAGCCATCCCCTTCTTAAGCGAGGTGTTTGAAGACAAAAGCCAGCAGGGAGATATCTACCTCCTTGTCAACAGCCACGCTTTTTTCGTTTCCTTTACGACTCTTTCCATCATCGGCTTGCTTTCCGGGCTCTGGCCTGCCGTAAAAGCAGCTCGACTGAATCCGGTTGAAGCGCTCAGGTATGAATGACGAGTTGCTTTGCCGCCGCCTTCCCGCCTTATTTCCGTTCGACTTTTTTTGCTACTGCGTTTTGCCTTTAGTTTTGGCCTTCCGCAGCGTTAGGTCCTCATGGTGGGATATCCGGGTCAGACAGGCAAAGAGGTAGTTGGATCAGATAGGTGACTGGAGCTTTGTTTGGCATTTGCAAAAGTGGATGACTTCAGTCAAACTCGCCCGTAGATTTTGCAGCAGTTGCTACATGGTAGGTTCCGTAACATTCCGAATAAGCTTCATGTTCTTCTTCAGATTGTTGGCAGACACTCATAAAGATGACCCATGACCTTTTCAAGCTCACCACCGCGGATGAAAATGACTTGTCGACCTCGAAGAGGTCGATTGAGAATAGCCCAGCACTTCAGCGCTGGGTCGACGAGTTATCGAGGTTGAGTCCCGTAGGGACGGCCGAACCCTCGAAATTACCCATTCAATCGTCCCTACGGGACTTGTTCCCTTTTGGACTCATGTTCCCAGCGCTGAAGTGCTGGGCTATTTTCAAGTGCCCTTACAGGGCAAATTTTCAAGAGAGGGGGACAAGCAATGAAACCTAAAGTTAGTTTGAACCGTCGTGAGTTCCTGGGCTCCGCAGCCACGACTCTTGCCTTTACCGTTGTTCCCAGACATGTTCTGGGAGGGCCCGGATACGTCGCTCCAAGCGACAAAGTCACCTTAGCTTACATCGGTTGCGGCACCCAGGGGTTAAGGGAAATGCTGCGAGTGGTCGCAAATCCAGAAGTACAAATCGTCGCTGTCTGTGACCCTGAAAAAGACAATACAAATTACGTGGACTGGTCCCCGAATGACATTCGAGACAGCATCAGGGAACTCTTGGAGAACCCCACGTGGGGTGAGGGCGTTAAAGGGATCCGGGCAGGTCGAGAGGTCGGGAAAGAGATTGTAGAAACGTACTACTCCAAAAAGAGATCCTCAGAAAAGTATAAGGGATGCTCTACCTATGCTGATTTCAGGGAATTATTGGATAAGGAAAAGGATTTGGATGCGGTCAAAATAATGACCCCGGACCATCTGCATGCGACGATTTCCATTGCAGCCATGAAAAAGGGCAAGCATGTGGTCATGCATAAACCCCTGGCGAATAGAGTAGCTGAACTCAGACTGGTGGTTGAAACCACTCGCAAGACGGGAGTGGCCACACACTTATCCGCCTGGAGACGCTCGATTGACAGCGTAAGGGATATGATCAAGGACGGCGCCATCGGCACGCTTCGAGAAGTGCATAACTGGACAGACAGACCATTTTGGCCTCAGTATCAAAGTCTTCCCACTGACAGACCGCCGGTTCCTGCCAGCTTTGATTGGAATTTGTGGCTGGGACCTGAACTCGATCGTCCCTACCACCCCAATTACACCCATGCCGTATTTCGCGGCTGGTATGACTTTGGAGGCGGGTCTATAGCAGACATGGGTAATTACAGTCTGTGGCCGATCTTTATGGCGCTTGATTTGCCGGTTCCGATCAGTATCGAGGCAACCCCGAGTTCTTACGTCGAAATAGTAGATCAAATAAGCGCTGTTAAGATGAATGACTTTTCTTTCCCGAATGCCTGCAGAGTTCGGTTTAAATTCCCGGCACAAGGAGATAGACCTCTCTTGAGCTTATATTGGTATGACGGAGGAATGAGACCATTTACCCTCGAAGAATTAGAAATAGACAAGAAGGCCATGCCTGCGACTGGCACAATGTTTATCGGTGACAGGGGAACAATTCTCGACGGTCAGCTCATACCTGAAAAGAAGATGCGTGAATATCAGGGAGGAAAGGAGATTCCGCCGCAAGAGCCCAGACGAGGCGGACCCAGAGACAATGATTGGATAGATGCCTTTAAAGGTGGGAAACCCTCCCCAGGCAATTTCCTAAACGCAGCAGCCTGTTCGGAGGCCATTGGCCTGGCCGCGGTTGCGATACGTTTCAGCAGAAAAAACTTTCGTGAAAGTCATACGACACCGCCATTGGAGTGGGACGCTCAAAACATGAAAATTACCAACCTGGCCGAAGCAAACCAATTCCTGTATCGCGAATACCGGGAAGGATGGAAACTGTAAAGGAGAACGTCAATGCAGACAATTTCAAGAAGAGAGTTTCTCGGCAGAAGCACAATGGGCCTAGCTGCAGCAGGGTATTTATCTAGAGGAGCCTTGGGGCTTAGAGCGGATCCGCTTGGTCTACCCATCGGGTTTCAAATTTACCCCGTCAGAGAGCAGTCTGTAAAAGATTTCGAGGGCACTCTCCGGGAACTCGCTGCGGTGGGTTATCGGGCCATCGAACTGTGTTCCTTTTCCGGCTACGATGACTTCAGCCCCCTGGCAAAAATGAAAGCTCCTGAAGTTCGCCAAATTCTAAAAACGGTCGGCCTGCATTGCGAAAGCTGCCACTACACGCCTGGAGAACTTAAGACCAGTTTGGAAGACAGGATCAACTATGCGAAGGAACTTGGCCTGAAATACATGATTCTTTCGAGTTTCGGCCTCAAACGGGAGGCAGCACTCGATGATTGGAAACGGGCTGCCGACGATTTGAACAAGGTGGGAGAGCAGACGAAGAAGGCGGGCATCCAGCTTGGGTATCACAATCACGACATGGAATTCAAGGAACTCAATGGCGTGCTGGTTTACGACGAATTGATGAAACGGTTGGATGCGAAGCTAATCAAGATGCAGTTTCAATGCGCCGTTGTCAGTATCGGCTACGATCCCGTGACTTATCTCTCAAAATATCCCGGCCGCTTTTGTTCTCTCCACGTTGCAGATTGGTCGTCCAGCGAGAAGAAAATGGTCCCGGTGGGAAAAGGAGTCATCGACTGGAAAAAGCTTTTCGTTGCCGCGAAACCAGGCGGAGTGCGGAATTACTTTGTCGAAATGGATAAGGATTTGATGAAGGCGAGTTACCCCTACCTCCGAGATTTGAAGCTGTAGTCTCACTCGCCTCGTAGAGCCGCGACGGAGTCATTTAGCGGAATTGGATTTTTCTTTCTCGGTGTCCAGGGCAAAATTAAGAGTGATCGTTGTGATAACCGCAACGGGCTTACCATTTACCTTAACGGGGTCGAATTCCCACTGTTTCACCGCGTCTATGGCTGCTTTCTCCAGGGAAGGATCAGCACTCTCCTTAGTTTTTGTGGCGCTGACCTTCCCTTGTTCGTTGACGGTGACGTCGAGAACCACCTTGCCGGTGATGTGCTTTTTCTTGGCCTCGGCCGGATAGGCCGGCGCTACCTTCTTGATGATCTTGATGGCGGAATTCTCTCCTAGGAGTACCGGTTCTCCGGCTAATCCAATACAGGAAAAAGACAAGAAGAACAGACTGACAGGCAGCAGAAAGCGGGTATTCATAAAAAGCCTCCTTTTTGATTTGAAAAACTCATTTGTACCGAACCAGCATTTCTCCCCAATTTCTTGTTTGGCCACAGGTTTTCGTGTGGTGGTTCTTCATTCCAGGGACCCCTTTTGACCCCACCAGTTCTTGGCGATCAGCCCTTAGATTTTCCTTCCACTCGAACAGCTGTAACCTCGACAGTGATATCAGCGATCACGCCATCTATTTCCCGTATGAAAAGAGTCTCATCCACTTGGCCCGACGCATCCTCGATTGATATGATCTGAATAATTCCTTTCTCATTGTCTGACTGATCTTCTGATTGGTTTTGGTGTTCGGCAGCTGCACTGGCCCCAGCAACACGGGCTGTTTGATCCAGGTGCCTTTCCGATGGTCTAAAGACCGGTAACTTCGTGCTTACCATCAGGATCGTCAGTAGAATCGCGGCGGAAGCCCACTTGACAACCGGGAAGGACAACCGGCTTGGAATTGGATTCGGACTCCGGTCCAACGAATCGGGCTGCCGAAATTGAAAATGGAGCCGTTCCTCCAGTCTGGCTGCAGTCTCGTGGAAGTTTCGAGAAAATTCCCATTCCGAAGCGTAGAAAGCACGACAGACAGGGCAGTCGTCGAGGTGCTCTCGAATGAGGTTCGCTTGTTCAGAGGGCAACGTATTATCCCTGTATTCATAAAGAGACTGCTGACACTTTTTACATCTCATGGTTCTTGCCTCCTACCGGCCGGAGTACCTGGCGTCTGCCCGCCATGAACTTCTTCTGCAATCGTCGGGTAGCGTTGTGCAGCCTGGACCTTACGGTGCCGGGAGAAATCTTGAGCAGTTGCGCGATATCATCAACTTTCATCTCTTCTAAATAGCGCAACAGCAAAATCTCCCGATGCTTGAATGGAAGCAGGCTCAGGGCTGCCTCCAATTGATGCTCTCTCTCGACTTTGTTGATGTCGATCCAGGGGTCCACCCTTTCTGCCGGATGGTTAAAGACGAGATCTAATGGCAACCAGCGAAACCGCTTCCGACAATAGATCAAATACTGGTTCCGCATAATTCCATAGAGCCACGTGTACTCTTTTGATTCCCCTCTGAATCTCTCAATGGCGTCCATAGCTTGGCAGAACGTCTCTTGGACCAGGTCCCGAGCATCAGGTTCATTGTGGCAGAGAAGATATGCCGCCCGCAGCAGCCTGTTCCCAAAAGCCTGGAACATCGTTTCAATATCCATCTGCCACCATTCATCCCGAATGCTCAAATTCGTTCCCATCGTATAGTTTGTAACTTTACCGCGGGTTTCGTTCATTTTTTTGATCGAAATCCGATCCGTCGTGTCCGATTCCGGAATTGATCTGTTTCGAAATGAGTCACTCTTGATCCAGGTTACTTAGCTCCGTTGGGCATGCGTCCCGACTTGCAAGATCCCTCCCTGTTGACGGTGCTCCTTGCCTTTATCCTGCCCGCCCGTCGCGCAGCCGGAGTTAATCCGACATCGACTCTCCGGTTTGAGTGACTCGATTGACGCTGCCCCATAAAAACAGATGACATTTTTGTTGAGCACAGGTACCCTAGCGCACTAACGACGCGACGAGGCAGGAGTGCTCCACCGTCTTGAACCGGACGGGGCTGGTCGCGAACGGCAC
>JBGOTQ010000095.1:0-21719 GCA_041476565.1 Terriglobia bacterium
AGAGCGGCGAGCAACATGACCCCGGCAACCGCCGCGACGGAGCGCGGCGGCCACCTTGAAGCCTGCATCTTCATATAAGTGATGCATGACCTTCTTCAAGTTCACCACCATGGATGAAAATGCTGGAGGGCCGAGCTCTGCGAGGCCGATTTCTATCTTGCCTGCTTGCCGGCTCACGGAGTTCGGCCCTCCAAACCCGCATTTTCATGAGAGAGATTGGGAAAGGATCAGATGATCAAGACGAGAGCCGACATCCGTAATCTGGCTATTATTGCTCATGTTGATCATGGGAAGACCACTTTGGTAGATGCGATGCTCTGGCAAAGCGGGATTTTCAGAGAACACCAACGTGTGCAGGAACGCGTTATGGACAATATCGACCTGGAGAGGGAAAAAGGCATCACCATTATGGCCAAGAATACGGCCATTCTCTTCAAAGACGTGAAGCTCAATATTGTCGATACCCCAGGACACTCCGACTTTGGAGGCGAAGTAGAACGCACGCTGAAAATGGTGGATGGCGTAATGCTCCTCGTAGACGCTTCGGAGGGCCCTCTTCCACAAACGCGATTTGTGCTAAGGAAATCCCTGGAGCAGGAACTCCCGGCCATCGTAGTCATTAATAAAATCGACCGTCCTGATGCCCGCATCGCCGAGGTGATCAACGAGGTGTATGATCTATTCATCGACTTGGACGCGCGAGACGACCAGATTGATTTCCCGATCCTCTTTACCAACGCCAGGCGAGGTCTAGCCAAACGCCACCTCGAGGACGAATCCACTGACTTGCGGCCGCTGTTCGATGCGATAATTGAACGAATTCCGCCACCGCAGTTTGATCCCGCCCAAAGCCTGCAACTGTTGATCACTAATATCGACTACAACGACTATGTCGGTCGAATGGGCATAGGACGGATCAGCAACGGTGTCCTCCACCAGGGAGGAATGGTCTCGCTTTGTCGGATCAATGGCCAGCTGGAAGCCATGAAGGTAAACCAGTTGTACGTCTTCGACGGCCTCAAGCGAGTGGAGGTTGAGGAGGCGTCGGCCGGGGAAATTGTCTGCGTGGCCGGGTGCGAGAGCATCACCATTGGTGAGACCATTGCAGATCCCCTGGATCCTCGACCGCTCCCGCCGTTGAAAGTGGATGAGCCGACCCTCTCCATGGTGCTTTCAGCCAATACCTCGCCCTTTAGCGGCAAGGAAGGAAGGTATGTCACCTCTCGGCACCTGAAAGAACGATTGGACCGGGAATTGTTGAAAAATGTGAGCCTTCGGGTGGAACCCACACTGAGCAAGGATGCCTTCCGGGTTATCGGCCGGGGCGAATTGCAGATGGCCATCTTGTTGGAGATGATGCGGCGAGAGGACTACGAGATCGAAGTCTCAAAGCCTGAAATCGTCACCAGGGAAGAAAACGGATTAATCCTGGAACCTATGGAGAAGTTGTATATCGACTGTCCTGAGGAATTCATTGGTGCTGTCACCCAGAAGGTGGGCGGTCGCAAAGGAAAAATGCTCAAAATGGTCAATCACGGAAGCGGGCGAGTAAGACTGGAATTCCGCATTCCCGCCCGAGGGTTAATCGGGTTTCGGTCTGAGTTTCTTACCGACACCAAAGGCACCGGCATCATGAACCATCTCTTTGATAGTTTTGACGTCTGGCAAGGAGAAATCCCATCAAGACCCACCGGAGCCTTGGTGGCCGATCGTCCGGGCAAGGCGACATCATATGCCCTGAACAACCTTCAAGAAAGGGGAGAGCTGTTTATCCGCCCGGGAGAACCCGTTTATGAAGGGCAGGTCTGTGGAGAGAACTCCCGTTCTGCAGATTTGCTCGTAAACGTCACCAAAGAGAAGAAGTTGACCAATATGCGCGCCTCGGTGGCCGATGAAGCCGTGCGTCTCATCCCTTATCGTGAAATGGGGCTGGAAAAGGCTTTGGAGTTCATCAAGGGAGATGAACTGGTGGAGATTACTCCACTCTCTATCCGGCTAAGGAAAAAACCGGCTGGCAAAGTCAAAAGTAAGGATTGAATTCTCTCGAAAGTGATATCCTATGCCTCGTCTTCAGGCCTCTGGCCACTGCCTACCTGTCCTTTGATGTTTTCCAGTACCACTCGGGCCCGCTGAGGTGCTTCGGGCAAAGGCATGGATTATCGAGAAAGGAAATGGAGGTTGCCGGAATGCTTCATTCATTGGAGAATTCATGGAAATTGAACGTGGAGAAACTCAGCCGCCGGGAGTTGTTGCGCAGAGGGTCCTTGCTCACTCTGCCTGCCGTACTCCCGGGCAAGGTCGGGGACGAACCTGGCAACACTGAGAAGCTGCGTGTTGGCCAGAATATCTATCAGTCGATCGGAGTGCGGCCGCTCATCAACGCCCGGGGTACGTACACAATCATCAGCGGGTCACTGATGCTGCCCGATGTACGTGCGGCCATGGATGCGGCTGCTCAGCATTATGTCCACCTGGATGAGTTGATGGAGGCGATTGGGGCTCGCCTCGCCGAATTGACAAAAGCAGAGTGGGGGATCGTGACGTCAGGATGTGCGGCGGCATTGACCCATGCGACCGCAGCTTGCGTAGCGGGTGGCAACCCGGATCTCCACGTCCGTATCCCGAGCCTGGCCGCTTTCCTCAAGGACGAAGTGATCATACCGAGGCACTCTCGCAATGTCTATGATGCGGCAGTCCGGTCTGTCGGAGTTCGCGTCATTGAGGTGGACACAACGGCGGAGCTTGAAGCGGCCCTTGGTCCCCGGAGCGCGATGGTCTACATATTGGCCGGGCCTCAAGCGGACGAAAGTCCCCTCAACACGCGAACCATTGCACAGATATGCAGGCAAAGGGGGGTGCCCGTGTTGGTTGACGCTGCGGCTGAGATTCTGACCGTCCCCAATGTGCACCTCGAAAACGGAGCTGCCCTGGTCGGTTATAGCGGTGGAAAGTGCCTGCGCGGCCCGCAAAGCGCTGGCCTGCTGTTAGGGCGTAAGGATCTGGTACGGGCCGCCTGGATCCATAGTGCGCCCCATCATGGGTTCGCCCGCTCTATGAAGGTTGGAAAGGAAGAAGCAATCGGGATGCTGATGGCCGTCGAGATGTGGCTAAAAAGAGACCATCAGGCCGAATGGAACCGGTGGCGGGCCTGGCTCGATCATATCGCAAAGCGGGTTTCAGCAATCGACGGGGTCACGACCTCCATCCTGGAACCCAAGGGCCTTTCCAACCGTACTCCATCACTTTCGATACAGTGGGACCGCACCAGGCTCGGGATTAGCGGAAAAGTCGCAGCGAAACACCTCCTGGAAACAGATCCCCGGATCGCTACCTCCGGTCGAGCCAATGGTGGGGAGGGTCAGGTAACGGGGATATCGATCACACCCTACATGATGTCACCAGGCGATGAGACGGTTGTGGCGGATCGTCTGTATGCGCTGCTTTCCAACCCTCCCAGGCAGGAGACAACCGGTCAGACGGGATCATCTTCAACGGACTTGAGTGGACAATGGGATGTTCGTATCGAGTTTGCGGCGGGCAGTTCCAATCACAAGCTGCATCTGAGGCAACAGGGCAATCGGATTGAAGGGACACACCAGGGCGACTTCGTCTCCCGTGATCTTTCAGGCAGCGTCGAGGGTGAACGGGTCCAGATGTTTAGCACCTATACAGAACGGCACGGTGATTCCTTAATGTTCAATTTTCTTGGCAAAGTCTCCGATGATGAAATCTCTGGCACCCTCGATATGGAAGAATACCTGATGGCGAAGTGGACCGCCAGAAGACACGTTTATCGAAAGGATTAATCACATGGTTATGAACTCGGAAGTTGCAGCCGCCCTGTTCCTTGCTTTTTTCGTGCTCGGTAATGCATCAGCCCAGCCTAAGTATGACCTGCTTTTGCGAGGAGGGCATGTCATCGATCCCAAGAATAAAATTAGTTCCGCTCGCGACGTCGCAATCGCAGAGGGAAAGGTTGCGGCTGTGGCCGAAAGAATCAATCCGGCTGAGGCGTTAAAGGTCGTCGACGTCTCCGGATTGTATGTGACGCCGGGTCTCATCGACATTCACACCCACGTCTTCGCCGGCACGGGAGAGCCCGGCTCTTATGCCGGTGACAATAGCGTCTATCCGGACGGCTTCACGTTCCGTGTGGGGGTCACCACGGTGGCCGATGCCGGCTGCGCCGGCTGGCGTAACTTCGAAGACTTCAAACAGCGCGTCATCGATCGATCCAAGACCCGGGTGTTGGTATTTCTCAACATTATCGGCCAAGGGATGCGCGGGGAAAAATTCGAACAAAACCTGGAAGACATGGAGGCCAAACCCACTGCGGAAATGGCGCTTCGTTACAAGGGCCTGATCGTCGGCATTAAGACCGCCCACTATGCCGGCCCGGAATGGGCGCCCGTCGAACGGGCTGTGGAGGCGGGTACCCTGGCCAATATCCCAGTGATGGTGGATTTTGGGAGCAACCGCATGGAACGACCCATGGCCGAGCTTGTGACAAAGAAGCTCCGTCCCGGCGACATTTATACCCATCTCTACTCCGGTCTTCGCAATGAACAAGCCGAGTCAGGCCGGGTGAATCCGGCTCTTTGGGAAGCCAGAAAGCGGGGGGTGATTTTTGATGTGGGGCATGGCGGCGGCAGTTTTGTTTGGCGGATTGCAGCCCCTGCGGTGAAGGAAGGATTTCTCCCCGATTCCATCTCAACCGATTTGCACATCGGCAGCATGAACGCCGGCATGAAAGACATGCTCAACGTCATGGATAAATTCCTAGCCCTGGGGTTGTCTCTGGATGATGTGATCCTGCGCTCCACATGGAATCCGGCCCACGAGATTAAGCAAGAACAACTGGGCCATCTTTCCGTGGGGGCATTGGCGGACGTTGCTGTGCTGCGGTTGGAGAAGGGTAATTTTGGCTTTGTGGATATTTACGGAACTCGCTTGCGCGGAACCCGGAAGCTGACCTGTGAGCTGACACTCCGGGATGGGAAAGTAGTTTATGATCTCAATGGGATCACTCGCTCGGAGTGGGACCAACTGCCTCGTGACTACAAGCAAACCGGTGACGCTCGTTGGGACGCGATTTCGCCCCGTCCCACTGACCGGGAGAAGCGTTAGGAATGACTTTCATGAAAATCAAGTTTTGGTAGCCACGACAAACCGCTCTTGGTTTGTCGTGGGCTTTTGACCACATGACAAGCCCACGATGAATTCAGAGTACGAATTCATCGTGGCTACCCCTAAGAATAATTTTCATCTGCGGTGGTGAACTTGAAAAGGTAACGGCACACTATTATGAACTCCTCAAGGAGACGTACATGACAAAATCAAATCGAAGAGGCTTTCTGGTGAAGGGATCGATGATTGCCGGAGTCACAACGGCTTCTACGGTCCTAGCGGACGATAAGTCCACCGGCACACCGGTGAAAAAGGTGCATTGGAAAGATGGCAAGCGCCCGGAGAAGACCCCTCTCTTCAGCGGGGCGGTTTCTTTTGGCAACCTGGTGTTTTTAGCAGGAATCGGTGCCCACTTTGAAGGAGACATCAAAGCTCATACCAAGCATGTACTCGATGAAATGCAAAAGAAACTGGAGGAGGTTGGGTCGTCGATGGAGAAAGTCCTGAAGGTGAACGTCTATCTCAATGACCTGAAGGATTATGCCGCAATGAATGAGGTATTCCTGGGCCGTTTCGGCCAAGATCCGCCAGTTCGAACTACCATCGCGGCGGCGGGCGGAATACCCGGGAACTCACTGGTTGAAATCGATTGCATCGCATCGCTCTAATGCCAGGGAAATCCAGACGCACAGACTGCATCCTGACCGGCATGGCCCAAACGCCTCTGGGCCCAATGGGGATCGGTGCCACAACTGAAGGCATTTGTCTGGCCGAGTTCTCGAACGGTTGCACGCTAGAACCCCAATTCAACACATTGCGGAGGCTATTTCAGTGCGACGTCGTACCCGGTAATAACAGCCTCCTGGAACAACTGCGGACCGAACTGGCCAAGTACTTTGCAGGGGAACTCACCCATTTCCAGGTTCCGTTGGTCTACCCGGGCAGTGAGTTCCAACTGGCTGTGTGGGACGCGCTACGGCTTATCCTCTATGGGGAAAGCCTTTCCTATGAAGCGCTCGCGCATAGACTAAGCAGGCCCAAGGCAGTCCGGGCAGTTGGCACCGCAAATGGCCAAAATCGAATTGCTATCCTCATCCCCTGTCATCGTGTGGTGAACAAGAATGGCCAATTGGGCGGTTATGGTGGAGGGTTATGGCGGAAAAAAGCACTGCTGGAACTGGAACAACACGTAGCCCGAAAAGGAAGTCTGCAACTTACTCTTGAAGGTCTCAAGCACCACGGGACGATCGGATGAATCCAAGATGAGCGGCCGACCTCCCATCAACAGTTTGCGCAGAGCTGGCCAGCGGGTGGCTGTAGTCCTAAACTGGTGCGAAGTCTTAGTGCCTTCATAGAATGGAGACAATCCATCATGCCTGTCAATCGATCGTGGCTGCCTATCTTGCTTCTAGCAGTTCCATTCCCCGCCCCACAGGCGGCGGACTCGATCGTCCTAGTCCACGACGGTACATCTGCCTACACTATTTGCATTTCTCAGCAAGCTTCACCTTCCGAAAAACGCGCCGCTGGAGAACTTCAGCGATTCCTTGAGGAAATGTCAGGCGCGCGCCTTCCTATTGTCACAGACGACCAGGGGCCGCAGGGGCCAATGGTTTTAGTCGGCAGAAGTGTATTGACTGATCGATTAGAGATCGACATTCCCTTGGACAAGCTTGGACCTGAGAGTTTCGAAATAAAGACCGCGGGTAGACATCTGGTCATTGCCGGCGGCCGGCAGCGTGGATCTTTGTACGGTGTCTATTCTTTTCTGGAAAAGCTCGGTTGCCGCTGGTTCACCCCTGAGGTCAGCCGGATCCCCCAGTTACGAACCATCGAACTTTCACGATTGGATGAAGTACAGACGCCGGCGTTCGAATATCGCGAGCCATACTTCACCGAGGCATGGGACAAAGACTGGGCAGCTCGCAACAAGACGAACGGCCATTTCCAGCGATTGGACGAGTCCACCGGAGGGAAAGTCCAGTACTTTCCTTTTGTCCATACCTTCTACAAGATGATACCTCCTGAGAAGTACTTCAAAGACCATCCGGAGTATTTCTCACTCATTGACGGGAAGCGTAGAGTGGAACAGGGCCAGCTATGCTTGACGAACCCTGAAGTGCTCCAACTCGGAGTGGGGACCGTACTCGACTGGATCGGGCATCATCCGGAGGCCACGATTTTTTCGGTCTCGCAGAATGATTGGGAGGGCTGGTGCGAATGTCAAAACTGCAGGCGCGTGGAACAAGAAGAAGGAGGGACACATTCCGGACCGATCTTGCGATTTGTTAACGCTCTGGCTGAAGAGGTAGAGAAAAAACATCCAGACAAGTTGATCGACACGCTGGCCTACTGGTACTCGGAAGATCCGCCCGCAAAAGTGCGTCCCCGCCGGAACGTCCGAATCCGGCTTTGTCCCATCGGTGCCTGTGAAGCCCACCCATACGAGCAATGCGCCCGCAACGCCTATTTCATGAAGAACCTGAAAGCTTGGTCGGGAATTACGAGCCAACTATACATCTGGAACTACAACACCAACTTCTCGCACTACCTGTTGCCGTTTCCTGATTTCGACGAACTGGCTGCCGACTTTCCGATGTATCAACGTCATGGGGTAGTGGGCTTGTTTCTCGAGGGGGGCTACGCACCCGGAGGAGGGGCGGAGAATGCCGAGCTCCGATCTTACGTCATGGCAAAACTACTGTGGGACACTCATGCAAATGTAGAGACACTAGTTAAAGAGTTCCACGACGCGTACTACGGCAAGTCCGCTCGGCTTATGCTTGAATACTTCAATTTGCTGCACGACGAGGTCAGGATGCCTCCGGGGGGTCTTGGTCAACACCTGTGGATTTACGGGGTCCCCAGCTACTCCGATCAGTTCCTGTTTCGGGCCAGGGATTTGTTCCGAAGAGCCGAGCAGACGGCAGAGAATGAAACTGTCCGGGATCGCATCCAAAGGGCGCGGCTTTCGATTGACTATCTGGACCTGCTGCGGTCGATGAGGTTCGAGGTAAAGGACGGGCAATATGCCCCCGATGATATGGTCGATTTGAAGGCCCAGTTCGAGAGGTTCCTCGCCGATGTCAAGCGCTTCGGGGTTACCGAACTCCACGAGGATTACAAACTTGCTGAAGACGAGCGACGGTTCCATTCCAACCTGAGGCCCTACCAGGTTGCTACACTTGAAAACTCGTCCTTGCGGGTGGACGTCGTGCCGGAACTCCAGGGGAGAGTGGTCCGCCTGATTGACAAAAGAAGTGGCAGAAACATCCTGCGCAGCCTCGACCTTGGTGAGTACAAGAACCCAGATACAGGCGGGCTGGCGGTTTTTGTCTCTCCTGATTTTTATTCGAGGCCTATGGAAGCCAGGTGGAAGCTTAAGCCGGCAGCTGAACCGCTCAGCTTGACCCTCACCTGCTCCGACGTGAACGGGCTCAAACTGGAACGTGTCCTCTGGATTCCGGAAAACGAAGCCGTGCTCAACACCGAGATGGTGGTTGAGGCATGCAGCGACAAACCGGTTGACGTGGTCCTCCAATCCCGGTTCGAGGCTGACCCGGGCAGTGTTGAGGATGCAGTTGTTACCTTTCGCAAGCAGGATGGTGCTTTAATCGAAAGGAAGCTGATCCTGCCGCATGAACAACCTTCAGGGTCGGAGATCTTCTCGGGCTCAAACACTCCTGGCGGTCAGTGGCAGCTCCTGTCGAGTGCAGGAAGATCTGTTTTGTTGAACGGTTTTCGAAAAGAACAAATCGAACGCTGCTCGTTGGACTGGAATTGCCGAACGACTCCGAGCGTCATTTTGACCGTGTGGTCAAAAAAGCGGAGTCTGGTCTCCGGGGAACGATTGATTTTGGAGACGAGCTACCGACTGGAATAATCCCTGGCTTTCCCCTGCATCAATCGCCTCCACGGAAGGGAGAACCAAGATTAGGTCCTTGTAGTCCGGATGAACCACTGGAGTGTTGAATTCGATCGATCAGATCCGGTCTGACTTCTACCGCCTCCCTCCCTCAAGATAACCGGCCACTTCTTGAATGATGGGCTGGAGTGCACAGTCGTGCTCCTGGAAATACTCCTTTCAAATTGAGTTTCTCCAGAGTCCGCAGCTTTCCGCCCCTTGGAAGGTCGTTCCCTGGAGTTTGCCCATGCGCTCAATAGAAAATGCCCAAGAAGGAATAAGCCCAAGGCCGCTAGGACAAAAGCAAATATTATGACTAGAAGAGTCGCCAATTCCACGTTGTCACCCCCGGGCAGCGAGAATGTCAATGAATTACTCCCCCGCGCCTGGGCCAGATCGGCTCGACACACCAGGTAAACAGGCGCGGTGAAACTGGCAGGGTTATGCTGCCCGGATTTGAGTCTCAAGGCCCGCTGCAAACTGATCAACCGACTCGGAAACCTTGATGGGCAGAAATACTCTAACCCGGTTGTTTCCGGAGGCAGTGCAGATCATCAACTCAAGTCGACGATGAAATGAGTAAGTCACTAGAAAGATGAACCCGCAAATCAGGGACAGAGATGGAGCCCAAAATCGTTCCAGCGGAAGAGAAACCAGGGCAGAGCTTTGCGGGAACCCGAAGGGTTGCGCAGTGGTAGCCGATGAAAGTAACCAAAAGCTGGACCCCAGAGCCAGCAGAACTAGGACAACACCAATAACGAGAAGGGAATTGAGTTTGCGAGTTTGGATCGAGAAAGAGTCAATGTTCTTGAACGGGATAATGGTAACGGTCCGTTGTCCTGATCGAGTGTCTTTGTAGAAGACACACTTTTCGCTGAGAGCCAGTGCGCCGCGACCGAAAACAAGCTCCATGGAAGAATCTTTGTATTTTTTTGTTTTGACGAATTCAGTGTTATCAAGCATGATACGAGTTGGTTTGGCTTCTTCAGTAATGATCCCCATTTCATACCTCCATATATCTTTAAGATGCACTCAAAATACTCGCTTCTCTTCTTCTTTCCCTTTTGCGAGCGTTTGGGGCAGGATTGTCAAAACTATTGCCGTTCTATTGACTGGAAAGTTTTTCTCTCACTTTGAAAATTCTACACTGCCCCCCCCCATTAAATTCCATTTGGCGAAATGTTCTTGAGCTTCCATCATTCTCTTGGACGATTGAGTGTTCTGATCTCCAATCGGTCCTGAGTCTCCTTTCTGACGATCAATTCTCTTGCCAAAGCAAGAATGGAACTGCATGACATTAGTTTAGACCAACAAGAGTAGCCCGATTCCGCTTCAGGAAGAATTTCTCCTGTCTGTTCTGAAAGGCGAACAAATTCTGTGTCCAGCCACGGGACGATTCATTGAATCCCAGTATTTAGACAGCACCACTCTGAACTGGCCATCGAGTTGCAAAACAATATGAGGTTAGAGACTCTCACTGGGAAACGTTAAGTAGTGGCTCACGCGAACTGTTCTAAAGACACATTGCGAACCCCAGGGTTAGCCAGCAGGGTTCAGTCGAAGGAGGAAATGCACAATCGCAGGTTAAAATAGAACTTAGGATGGGATGTGCTTACATTAGAGTCTTTATGGAACGAGCCATAAGATGTCCGACCGGGAGCATCCTTTGAGAGAACACTCCCGTTAGTTCCAAGTCAGCAAGTCTCGATCCTGAATTGAGAGAACAAAGGTGATGATTATGCTTAGAAAAATGAGGTCAATTATGCTTCCCCTGGCTTTCCTGGTTGTTCTGTTTGCGAGAACCGCTTTTTGCGGGCCAAATGAAATCCTGGGGGAAATACAATTTGTGGGCGCCTCGAAGGTTGAGAAGACTTCCGGGGTCTGGGTGGATGGGCAATACGTAGGATATCTCAAAGAACTCAAAGGTTCGAAAAGAGTGTTGCTTCTGCCTGGCGAGCATCTGATTACCGTACGACAAGCAGGTTTCAAGGACTTCTCACGACAAGTAGTTCTTGAACCAGGGCAAAAACAGGTTGTGAACGTGGCCATGTCGAAAGACCCTGGGGCCCAATATCCCGATGTCACGGCCGAGGTGAAAATTGCCGTAAAACCGAACCGGGCAGCAGTTTTTCTAGAGGACCAATTCGTGGGATACGTCGATCAATTTGACGGTCCTGGTCAATGGCTCCTGGTTGCCCCCGGGAAACACCGGTTCAAAATTACCCTGCCCGGATATCGAACCTTTGAGACGGAAATTAACCTGGCCGCAAATCAAAAGTTTGAGCTGAAGACGGATTTGCTTAAGGGGAGCATCCAACAGGAAGAACCGCTGATGAAACCAGGAAGCCCCGATTTGGCGACGAGGAAATGAAACGTAACCAGGAGGCCATGGCGTGGGGGAAAAACTCCAACAACTTGGCCTGTCACCACGCCAGAGCATAGCGATGACCACGAATGTCCGCACCGGCTCTGATCACACCGGTGGCCGCATCGTACTCGATCATCGTGGCGGCAGTGGGATTACTCCACTCCCCACCGATCTCCAGCTTATGTCCGCGAGCCCTGAGTAGATCGAGCACGGCATCTGGAATGCGGTTCTCCACATCGAGTACAAGGGGCCGGTCGCTGTGGTCGTCAAAGGAGCTATACATGGCCTCGGAATTGAACCGCGGCGCCTCCACCGCCTCTTGCGGGTTCATCCCGAAGTCGACAAGGTCCAGGAAGATCTGCAGTAGTGTTTGGTCCTGGCTATCACCGCCGGGAGTGGAGAAGACCAACCACGGCTTACCGCGTTTGAGAGCCAGCGTCGGTGTCAATGTGATACGCGGACGCTTGTGAGGCTGGAGTTGATTGGGGTGTCCGGGGGTCATCACGAAAGCCTGGGCACGCTGGGTAAGCGGAATACCGGTGTCACCCGCAATGACGGCAGGGATCCAGGCGCCACTGGGCGTTGCGGAAAACAGGTTACCGTTCCCGTCAATGACATTAACGCAGGTCGTGTCCTGGTGTCCACCATTGCGGTCTCTCAGTCTGGTGCGCGCCAGCTCCTGTGGGGCATGGGCCTGCATGCGTGTTGGATCACCCGGAAGATGTTCCGCCGACGCTTTAGCCGCGTTGATCAACGGCTGCCGTATTCTGGCGTATTCCTTGGAGATCAGTTGTATCGGAATCTGACTGAATTCGGGGTCGCCGTAATAGGTGTCTCTGTCCGCATAGCCCAGCTTCATGGCTTCTACCACGGTGTGGATATAATCCGCGGAGTTATGTCCCATCGCCTTCAGATCAAAACCTTCGAGCAAATTGAGATTTTCCAGGAAAACGGGGCTTTGGCTCCAAAAACCCACTTTGTAGACATCGATCCCGCGGTAGTTGGTAGTAAAGGGATCTTCCACCTTAGCCCGATAAGCCGCAAAGTCAACCTCGCGAAGGAGGCAACCGGCCTCCTTACAGAAGTCGCTGATACGTTTCGCAACGGGACCCCGATAAAAGTAGTCCCGGACGGCCTCGATGGCGTCGTTGCGGCCTTTGCCTGCGTTTTGCCTTTCCGCCTCCACCATGCTTTGGAAAGTCCGTGCCAGGTCTGCCTGGATGAAGATCTCGCCTTCCTTGGGCACGCGTCCGCCGGGATAGTAGACTCTAGCGGTTGCCGGCCATTTTTCGGCAAGGGGGCGGGCCCCCCCCAGGTTGTGCTCCAGAGTCGCATTCAGGGGAAAGCCTTGGGCCAGCTCAATAGCGGGCTGGATGACGTCGGCGAAGCTGAGCGTGCCGTAATTCTTGAGAGCGAGTAACAAGGAATCGATGGCGCTTGGCACAATCGCGCTCAGGGGGCCAAAGGAAGGGATGATGCCACCGTGGGCCGCGCCAACTGTGCCGTTAGCGACGCGGCGTGGATCGTCTATCTTGAGGCCTTTGTAGTAGTCCACCGTAGCGAGCTCGGGCGCAATGCCGGTGCCGTTGATGGCCGCCACCGGACCGTTCTGCAGTTTGATCAAAATTGGACACTCGCCACCGGCGCCGAAGCTTGTCATCTCGACCACCGAAGCCGCGAAGACTGTCGCCACACCTGCGTCCACCGCGTTGCCACCCCTTTCCAGAATTCGCAGGCCGGCCTCCGCCACCAGGGGGTGTCCCGCGGCAACCGCCCCCCGCTTGCCAGCCACCACCGGCTTCAGGGTGACGGAACCATTGGTCAAGCTGGGAAACAAGACTCCCAAGACCAGAATAAGGCCAATAGCGTTGAGATATATCCAATGATTAGACATCAGTGCCACCTCCGTTTCAGGACAGAAGGGAAGAATAACACGGCTTTTTTTCACTGACCAGAAGCACGTGACAGGGTGCTCTAGGACTTCTAATCCAGACCCTTCTGGGATATCCTTTTCTAAGGGTTAAGGAGTTCTTGATGCGAGAACCTGTTTCTGGACGAATACAAAACTTACGTCGGGGCGCGCTGCGGCGTGTTGGTAACAGTCCTATCGAGGATTTATGATCAATCACACACGAGCACCGCAATGGAATCCCAGGCCATTGCTGGTCCTTGGAATCTTCCTGGTGTTGTCCGGCCTGGCTCTTTTTGCCGGTGAATCAGACCTGCTGTTCGGAACTTTATCTAGCCTTGCTCTTTTAGGCAGGCAGGACGCCGGATTCTACCTTTTGCCTACGAATCAGTTGTTGAGGCCCTGGGGAGAGCAGACACTGATGCGAGGTAGGCCCGTAGACATGGCGTTTGACAACTCGAAACATTTTCTTGCAGTGCTCAACAATGAGAACATCCTGTTGTTGGACGGCTGGAGTGGCGCACAAATTGCCCAGATCAAAACCTCCTCCACCTCATACGGCGGAATTGCATTCCGCCTCGGCAGCCGGGAGTTATGGGCCAGTGAAGCCAAAGAGAAAGGGTCGGACAGTATTTTGATCTCTGAGCTCTCCGAATCAGGGATACCCGGCGAAAAACGCCGCATCGCCCTGAAAGGTCACCCTGTTCCCATCGGAATTGCATTTTCCGGCAACGGCGCCACGGCATACGTTGCTTTCAGCAGAGCCAACTCGCTGGCTCTGATTGACGCCTCAAGCCGGAAGATCAAGCGGGAGATACCCGCGGGGATTGCCCCTTTCTCGGTCGTGGTCTCTCTGAAGCTCGACAGAATCTTCGTCTCGAATCGCGGAGGACGCCGGCCGCAGGCAGGCGACACACTGGCTCCAACCAGTGGGGCAAAGGTGGTCAGTGACCCTGCCACGGGCTTTGCCACTACCGGTACGATCAGTGTTATCAATGCAAAGACGTTTGCTGTTACCGAAGTTCCGGTCGGACTGGCGCCCTCCTGCATGGCCCTGAGCCCGGACGAAGAATCTCTCGTGGTTGCCAACGGGCACTCCGACTCAATCTCCATCCTGAATACCAGAACCTTTGCCAGGACTGACGTCAAGATCCCCACATGGCCAGAGGGCACGCTCGGGAGTCTTCCGGTTGCTGTGGCCTATGCGCCCGACGGTAAGTCCATCTATGTAGCTTGTGGCGGGAACAATGCCGTGGCCGTGGTCTCGATGAAGAATGAGAATTGGGGGCTCGTTGGTTCCTTGCCGGCAGGTTGGTTCCCTACTGCCGTAGCCGTTGACCGGGACGGCTCATTGCGGGTGCTCAACATCAAAGGCAACGGGAATACGGCCGATCAATATGGCACATTCAACTCTCGGTCATACGAGGGCTCGCTGCTCAATATACCCGCTCCCGGTCCGGCACAACTCAGTGCGGGGACTCGAGAAGTGCAGGCAGCGAACCAGCCGAAATTTACCAGCACCGACGGGGTCTCCAATCTCTCTTCGCTGGGCATCCGGCACGTCTTCTTCATCATCAAGGAGAACCGGACCTACGACCAATTGTTTGGCGACATACCGAAGGGCAATGGAGACCCAAACCTGGTGATGTACGGAAGGAAAGTCACTCCTAACCACCATGCTCTGGCCGAGCGCTATATGCTCCTCGATAATTTCTACACCAGCTCTGCCATCAGCTTCGATGGCCATCATTGGCTGATGCAGGCCTTTGTGAGCGACTACGTGGAGCGAGCGTTCGCCGGCCACCCTCGCGGCTATGCCTGGAACATGAGCGATGCCCTCACGCTATCGCCGGCTGGATTCTTCTGGCAGCATGGCCTTCGCCCTCTGGACGTGCGTGTTTTCGGCGAATTCTGTCTCCCTGCCCGGTGGGACCCCTCCAAACAGAATGCCGTAGACATCACGACGAGAGACTTGCTGAGCTGGAGCGAGTATTGGCGACTCTACAAGGAGAATCGCTGGCAAAATGCTGTCGGTTGCAGTTGCGCCGGGGTGCCAGCCCTTAAAAGGATTCTTAGTCCAAGGTATCCCGTCAACGAAACGGAAATTCCTGACCAGATCCGCGCCGAAGAGTTTCTGCGAGAATTACGAGAGCACGAGAAGACCGGGCAAATGCCTAACGTGAACATCCTGACCCTCACGGCAGATCACACTAATGGCACAGCGCCAGGCTCACCCACACCGCGCTCCATGGTGGCCGACAATGACCTGGCTCTGGGACGAATTGTTGAAGGCATTTCCAAAAGCCAATTCTGGCCCAAGAGCCTCATCTTCGTGGTAGAAGACGACGCCCAGGACGGGGTGGATCACGTTGATGGCCACCGGACGGTTGGGCTCGCCATCGGCCCGCACATCCGGCAGGGGGTAGTCGATTCCAACCACTACAATCAGCTCAGCATGGTTCGCACGATTCAAGACATCTTCGAGATTCCTCCCAGGACGCGTTTTGCCAAGAGTGCCAGGGCCATGACAACCATCTTTTCACCAGAGGCCGATCTGGCGTCCTATGCCTGCCTGCCGGCCAACATACCCCTGGACGAGATGAACCCCCCAACCACGGCGCTCACGGGCCGACGACTTTGGGCCGCGCAACAATCCGCTTCGATGAATTGGACCCGTCTCGATGACGTTCCAACCGCAGTTTTAAACCGGATTCTGTGGTGGGACAGCAAAGGCTATAGCACCCCGTATCCGGGAGAGCTTCATATCGCACGGCAAAGAGATTGATCTCGATTCGGGGGAAGGGTCAAGTCGGCGGGGGTGTTCGTGGTCGCTAATTTTCACAACCAAGGCTTCGGAAAGCCAGATATCGTCAGAACCCAATGCTGGCTCCTCCATCGACCGGGAGCACGACCCCGGTGACAAACTGCGCGGCGGGCGAACAAAGATAGACTGCCGCCCAACCGATGTCTTCGGGGCATCCAAATCGTTCCATTGGGGTCCGACTCAAGGCTCTTCTCTTTCGCTCCGGCTCATCCTCAAGCGCCTGGAGCATCATGGGGGTTTCAATCCAGCCGGGCGCCAGGGCATTGACGCGTACTCCTTGAGGAGACAACTCGCAAGCAAGACTACGGACCATTCCAAGATAAGCGGATTTTGCTGCCGAGTAAGCAATCACCTTAGGCACGCCGAACAATGCGGTCATGGATGCCATGAAGAGAATGTTGCCGTGCCGCCGCTCCAGCATGCTGGGGACGACGGCGCGGGTGATGGCGTAAGCTCCCAGGACATGGGTATTGAGGACCGATTGGAATTCCTGTTCCGTCGTGTCCACTATTGGCTTTTTGAGGTGGTTGCCGGCGTTGTTGACCAGAATCGTAACAGGGCCGGTTCGTCCGGCGACGCGCGCTGCCAAATCACTGACTTCGTCGTGTGCCGTGATATCACAAACCTCGTAGCTGGCGGCGGCCCCTAGTTGTTTGACGGCTGAGACCAGCACCGACTCCCGACGCCCGGCCAGGACCACCCGGGCGCCAGCTTTCACAAAAGTCGAGGCGATTCCGAAACCGAGACCGCTGCCCCCGCCCGTGATCAGGGCGACTTCGCTCCGGAGAGAAAAAGCGTCCCACCATTGCCCGGGGGGAACAGAAGGGTCAGGCACGGCAACCTTCCTGCAAGGTTGGAGTCTCCTGATGCTTGTACATGATGAAATACTCCCTGTGGGCGAGAGCCTCGGGGCGGCTTTGCGCCCCTGCTGCAATGGATACCACGAGGTCCCTCAATTCAAGCCCTGCCTTCTCGAGAGTGAGTTCGCCTGTCAGGACTCTTCCGGCATTGAAGTCCATGTCGTCCTTCATTCGTTCGAAAGTGGCCGCGTTGCCGGTGACTTTGATCAAAGGTGCAATAGGACTTCCGATGACGCTGCCTCGACCGGTGATAAACAAGACAATCTGGGCTCCGGCCGAAATGAGATCCATGATGCCCTCGGTGTCGTTCGGGTTTGTGTAACCGAACTGCATAAAATGATTGTCGGGGACACTGTCCAACAGCCACAGTCCCGGCCCTGGAGGCTGCTGGGCGACCCGAATGACGCCTTGGATCGGCCTTTGTCCACCTTTGGCAAAAGCTCCCATGCTCTTTTCTTCAATCGTCGTCAGTCCGCCGGCGAAGTTTCCAGGGGAGACCGAATATTGGCGTACTGACTGGCAGTGACGGACGGTCTTATCATAGGCAGCGAGAAGATCAGTTTCCGCAGTGGGACTGGCGGCGCGTTGCCGCAGGACATCCCGCAAGCCAATCATCTCCACGATCTCTTCGAAAATGGCGCAGCCGCCGTGATCGACAAGCAGGTCGAAGAACGCGCCCACAACCGGATTCCCGGCAAGTCCGGACGTGCCGTCAGAGCCTCCACACTCAGCGCCAACAGTGAGGTCTGCGAGGGTCATGGGAACACGCGGGGTCTGGGTACGGATCTCAGTTCGCATTTGACGAACCTGCGCCTTCCCTCTTTCAATGCTGCTCCGGGTACCACCGCTCTCTTGAATGTAGAACCATTCGGCACGGCGGCCTGACTGTCGGACAATCTCCGCGATTCTAGCAGGTTGCGTGTACTCACAACCCAGTCCGACGGCAAGCACTGCGCCCACATTGGGATGGCGTGCCAGGGCCAACATTAACCGGATCGCATAAGCATTGTCGTAGCAGCCCGGGAAGCCCAGGACGTGGACATCTTCTTCTCCCCTCGCGATCTCCTGGGCGACATGGCTGGCACATTCCACGGTGTAGATTACAAGCACGAAATTGCGTACGCCTTTGCGTCCATCCTCGCGAAGGTAGCCCTGCCAGGTTATCTCATTCATAGACCGTATCCGTGGCCGCGCCGGTTTCGAAGTCCAAAGTGGAAGAGCGTTCATCCACCTGGCTGCGGCAGTTATGCAAATGGACCCATTCGCCCGGGCGGATTTCCCGCGTCGCCGTACCGATCGGAATCCCATACTTGATTACCAATCCGCCGGGTTCAATGGCCGAGAGCGCCACTTTGTGTCCTAAGGGCATGCTCTCGATCAGGGTAATCACCGTCTCTTTGGTGGCGCCGAACACACGAACAGGTTCCGCATTAGCATCTTCGATGAGCGTCGCCACATTGTCAGAGTCGTGGATTTTGAAACTTTGCTTCATAGCTCAGAGGATTCCATACTTTCGAAAGACACTCGTGCTGGAGGCTCCTGCTTCGATCTCCCGTCGCACCACCTTCTCGCCTCGCGCTTTTTCCAGTGCCCTGGCAATGACCTCTTCCTCCAGGGTTCGGGGAACAACCAACACACCATCGAGATCACCAAAGACAAGATCCCCCGGGTTGACCTTGGTGGCTTCGATTTCAAGGGGGCAACGGTAAGCGATCACCGAGGCCCGCACAGCGGCGTCCTGCGCATACCGTCCACGACTGAAGACAGGCCAGTTTTGTTCCAACACGCGAAGGGTATCTCGATGGAAACCATTGATCACTGCTCCACCACCTCCACGGGCACGGGCTGTGGCCGTCAGAATTTCACCCCAACTGGCACAGGTCATGGCCCCTGTGGCGATATAGACTTCCCCCTGGTCAATTTGGTCCAGCGCCTCAGTGAGTCTACCAAACGGTTCCCTCTGCGGGCCGAATACCTCAGCGATGAGAACAGGCATCGCGCGGCCCACCACGACCATGTCTTCCCGCATGGGTTGAATCGCTTGGGGAAGAAATTGGCGGAACTGTCCGAATGAATCCAGGATGTCGCCCACCACAGGGGTATACAGCGTCGATCGGACCAGATCGAACAGTTCGTTGTCGTTGGACCATTCCATTTCTACCTAAAAACTATACCAGCTTGAGGATTCATCTGTACAATATATACTTTTGGCGATCGAAATCGAGGGTATCCTCATTGACGCCGTTTATGGGTCGATCGGGCGTCGCCACCCCTGAACGTGACATGCCCGTTCATGCCCCCAAGAGGGGCGCCGCGTATGATAAAAATCCCCTCCGACGGAGGGGAAGGCGCGGGCGACGGCGGTCGCCCAGCGCCAGGGGTAGGTTTGAATCCGAAGCCCGTAGCTTTCAACCCACCGCGGCGGACCTGCGGTCATGAAGCTTTATCAAAGCCTCATCTCCTCCAAGGGAGTGGATTTTTGAGAGAGTGCCCCCTGGCCTGTTTCAGCTCACCACGACGTATGAAAATGGCAGGGGTAGCCACGGCGAGCGCTTCATGTGAGCCGTGGGTTTTTCGTGGATCCAAGAAGCCCACGCTTCACGCAAACATCGCGGTCAGCGTGGCTACCAAAGCCCGCCTTTTCATGAAAGTCTCAATCTTGGCCTTCATAACGATGGACCAATCAAAGAAAGGGAAAAACCATGATGTCCCGAACAAACCTTCATTTAAGCCGTCGTCAGTTTATCGTCAACAGTAGCGCAGCCCTGGCCGCCGCGGCGGTTGCCGGCGGCTCAAGACCTCCGCTGATGGCTCAGGATCGATCCCGCCTTAAACTGGCCATCGTCGGGACGGGGTCCCGTGGCACAGGTACTTGGGGAAAGCCCGTGGTGGATAATTACAGCGATGTGGTGGAAATCGTCGGACTCTGCGACATCAATGGCAAAAGAGTCAGAGCTGCCCAAGTCCTGATAGGCAGTAAAGCTCCGACCTATACGGATTTCGACCGGATGGTTCAGGAAACCAATCCCGATGCGGTTATGGTGACCACTGTGGATGCCACTCATTATCGCTATGTTATTCGCGCTCTGGAACTGGGACGAGATGCCATTACGGAAAAGCCCATGTGCACCGACGAGGAGCAATGCCAGGCGATCTTGGATGCCCAAAAACGAACCGGCAGGAAGGTCACGGTTACCTTCAATGCCCGCCATGCACCGGAAGCCAGGAAAGTGAAAGAGCTATTGATGAACAAATCCGTCGGGGAACTGATCTCGGTGGACTTTCACGAATACCTTGATACCAGCCATGGTGCCGACTACTTCCGCCGCTGGCATCGGCTGCGGGAGAATTCCGGGACCTTGCTGGTCCACAAGGCTTCCCACCATTTTGACCAAGCCAACTGGTGGCTGGATTCGAGACCCGTAGAAGTCGTCGCATTCGGCGATTTGAAATTTTACGGCCACAACAATTCATTTCGCAGTACGCATTGCCGAACCTGCCCCTTTAAGCAGCAGTGCAAGTTCTACTGGAATGTCAACGAAGTTCCCGAATACGTCAAGCTCTACACGGAGTGCGAGTCGGAAGACGGTTACCTCCGCGATGGCTGTGTCTGGGCCGAAAACACCAATATCTACGACACCATGTCGGTCCTGGTGAAATATGAAAACGGTGTCTTGATGACTTACACTGCCAACACGTATCTCCCTTACGAAGGCCAGGCCATTTCCTTTAACGGCACCAAAGGACGGCTGGATTTCAACAGCTTCACCGGTGGAGGGTTTGTTAACAACGAGCTACGACTCACCCGCAGCTTCGGCAAATCGGAGGTGGTGAAGGACCTGGAAGCACGCCGGGAAGGTGGACACGAAGGCTCCGATACGTCCATTCAAGACCTCATCTTCCGCGGGCAACCCTCGCCTGACCCTCTGGGTTTGCGTGCCGACCTGCACGCCGGCGCCTTATCCAGCCTCATCGGCATCGCCGCCTACCGCAGCATCGAGCGCCGCGGTCAATGCATAAGAATTGCCGACTTGGTCAAACTGTGATCGGGCCCCTCAAAGGGCGATAACCCATCGAAGGGGTATTTTTCAAAGAATGGCGCCAATTCACACAAAAGTGCCATATGACCTTATTCAAGCTCACTGCCGTGGACGAAAAAGTCATGTCGACCTCGGAGAGGTCGTTTGAGAATAGCCCAGTGCTTCAGCGCTGGGTCTGTTGGGAGTCGAGGGTGAGTCCCAAAGGGACGACTGAGCCCCCGCAATTGCCCTTTCACTCGTCCCTACGGGACTGTTTGCCTTAGGACTCGTTTTCCCAGCGCTAGAGCGCTGGGCTAGTTCCGAGCGCTCTTACAGAGCAGATTTTCACAAAAGGTTGGAATGACATGCGCCCTCGTTGCACTCACGCTGTAAATCACCCCGGGTCCAAGATCCTTATGCTTTGCCTCTGTCTATGTGGAATTTCTCTAGGGCAGGAGAAGCGTCTTGTCACGCCAGAAGACATCGTCGACATACGGGGCGTCGCAGATGTCCAGATATCCCCGGATGGCGGCCGGGTGGTCTTTGTCGTCACCGAACCGGCAGACCCCAAAAAACCCGAGCAGCCCCGCGACACAAATATCTGGATGGCATCCGTGGACGGCCGCGAGCCGGCGCGTCCCTTTGCTGCGTCGCTGAAAAATGATACCCATGCACGCTGGTCACCCGACGGGCGCTATCTGGCCTTTC